>NZ_JAYMZK010000004.1:0-129721 GCF_037070895.1 Bartonella vaga | reverse complement strand
GCTATGGATGTCTCTTTGATTGTTCCGATTGCGATGGAGGAGAAGCTTCGTTTTGCTATTCGTGAAGGTGGTCGTACTGTTGGTGCAGGTATCGTTTCTAAAATCATTGAGTAAATAATGCTTGTTGGGGGGGGTAATTTGAGAGTTTAGGGGTATAGCTCAGTTGGTAGAGCGGCGGTCTCCAAAACCGCAGGTCGCGGGTTCAAGTCCTGCTGCCCCTGCCAAGCGAGTCTTAGTTTTTAGCTGTGAAGGGGTGGGTTTTAACTGCCTTCTTCGCTTTTTTTTGCATAGGGCTTGTTTTTTTGTGTGTGAATCGGTATTGAGTAAGAAGTGAAGAAGCAGCGGAAGGCTAGACGTTCGCTTTTTACGTTTTTATGGTGTTTGTTTTGTTGTATAAACAGAATACAGTTAGAAAGAGTGTAGAGTGGCTGATGGTATCTAAAATCAATCCAATTACCTTTTTGAAGCAGGTTTATGCAGAAACAGCTAAGGTGAAGTGGCCTACACGCCGTGAAACAGTTATCTCTACTGTTATGGTGTTGTTGGTGACGGTGTTGGCTTCAGCTTTCTTTTTTGTTGTGGATCAGATCATGCATTTTGGTGTTTGGCGGGGTATTGGTCTTCTAAAATATCTTTTTAGTTGAGAGTGCAAGGAAGTGTTGCTGTGGCTGCTCGTTGGTATATTGTTCAAGCATATTCAAATTTTGAAAAAAAGGTAGCAGAGGCTATTGACAGAGAGGCAAAGCAAAAAGGGCTTGATCATCTGTTTGAGAAGATTTTTGTTCCGACAGAGCGTATTGTGGAAGTTCGTCGTGGGCGTAGAGTTGATGCTGAACGGAAGTTTTTTCCTGGCTATGTTCTTGTTCGTGCTGAGTTAACAGATGAGGTTTATCATCTCATTAAAAATACTCCTAAGGTGACGGGTTTTTTGGGTTCAGATGCGCGTCCTGTTCCTATTTCTGATCGAGAGGTCGAGGAAATTCTTAAACAAGTTCACGAGGGTGTTAAGTCTCCAAAGTCTTCTGTGTCGTTTGAGGTTGGAGAGCAAGTTCGTGTAGCTGATGGTCCTTTTGTTTCGTTTAATGGGGTTGTTCAAGAAGTTGAAGAAGAACGTTCTCGCCTTAAGGTGGAAGTGTTAATTTTTGGGCGTCCTACGCCTGTTGATTTGGAATTTGGTCAGGTTGAAAAACTCTGATTAAACTTTAGAGTGATTTTAATCACTTTTAAATAACTGGTGGGAGGTGAATTGTGGCTTTATCGCCTTGATGATCCGAACCACTTGACTGCAGCGGGTAGCGGGTAAGGTGAGTTGCCAGCATACCAGTGAAATTGAAGGCAGATTGTTATGGCAAAAAAAAGTATAGGTCAGCTTAAGTTGCAGGTTCCTGCAGGAGCTGCTACTCCGTCTCCACCAATTGGACCGGCTCTTGGTCAGCGTGGCATCAATATTATGGAATTCTGTAAGGCGTTTAACGCTGCTACGCAGGAGATGGAGAAAGGTGCACCGATTCCAGTGATTATTACTTATTATCAGGATAAGTCTTTTACGTTTTCTTTAAAGACACCTCCGGTTTCATTTTTTTTGAAGAAAGAAGCAAATTTGAAATCTGGTTCGAAAGAGCCTGGAAAGGTGTCTGTAGGCAGCATCTCTCGTGATAAAATCCGTTCAATTGCAGAAGCAAAGATGAAAGATCTTAACGCAAATGGCATTGAAGCAGCGATGCGTATGGTTGAAGGTTCTGCTCGCTCTATGGGCTTAGAAGTGGTGGGCTAGCATTATGGGAAAAAAGTAGCAAAAAGAATAAAAAATATTCGCAAGGGTGTTGATTTTAATGAAATTTACGCTTTAAAAGATGCTGTTTTGATGGTTAAAGAGCGTGCAATTGCGAAGTTTGATGAAACAATTGAGATTTCAATGAATTTAGGTGTTGATCCTCGTCATGCGGATCAAATGGTTCGAGGTGTTGCTCATTTGCCTAACGGAACAGGGAGGAATATCCGTGTCGCTGTTTTTGCGCGTGGGGATAAGGCCGAAGATGCTAAAGCGGCTGGCGCCGATATTGTGGGAGCTGAGGATTTGTTTGAGAGGATTAATGGTGGGACGATAGATTTTGATCGTTGTATTGCAACACCGGATATGATGCCTCTCGTTGGTCGTCTTGGTAAAATTCTTGGTCCACGGAGTTTAATGCCAAATCCGAAAGTTGGAACTGTGACACTTGATGTTTCTAGTGCTGTAAAAGCTTCTAAAGGTGGTGCAGTTGAGTTTCGTGTTGAAAAGGCTGGTATTGTACATGCTGGTATCGGTAAGGCCTCTTTTGGGGTTGAGAAGATAGTGGAAAATATTAAAGCTTTTGTAGTTGCTGTTATTAGAGCTAAGCCGCAAGGCGCGAAAGGTGAGTATATTAAGCGTGTCGCAGTTTCTTCGACTATGGGGGTTGGGGTTAAGGTCGATCCTGTAACTGTTTGTTCAGAGTAAGTTTGAGCAGATTTATAATTTTGTTTGGGGTGTGTGAATATCAAGATTGTATTTAATGTGTCGGTTGCTACCGACAGTGAGTTATCTAAGCTTTTTTGAGCTTGGGTTATACCGGAAGAAATTTCGGAATATCCTGTCCGAGATTGTGGGTGATGCTATTTTAGTGTCTTAATCAAAACAAACCTGCATGAGACTGGGGTAAAAACTGAGAGTTAAAGACTTAAAGGGTTTGACCAAGGTTGCCTTTGATCGCTGTGCGTGAAAAGGGGGCAGGATCCTCATCGATAACATGGAGTATTTTGTGTTATCAAAGGTAACCAACGGGTTTGTTTTATAAAAATCCGTTATATGGAGAGAGACAGTGAATAGAGCGGAAAAACGCGAATTTGTTACATGGCTTAACGAGGCTTTTCGAAAGTCTGGTTCCGTTGTTGTTGCACATTATTCCGGTCTGACAGTTTCGCAAATGAATGATCTTCGTTCAAAAATGGGTGAAGCTGGTGGTGCCGTTAAAGTCGCCAAAAACCGTCTTGCTAAAATCGCTCTTCAGGGCACGGAATCTGAATCAATAGTAGATTTGTTTGTTGGACAAACGCTCATTGCTTATTCAGAAGATCCGGTTACAGCACCGAAAGTTGCTGTTGATTTTGCGAAAAGCAATGACAAATTTGTTATTCTTGGCGGTTCAATGGGTGCAACAAGTTTGAGTGTAGATGCTGTGAAGTCATTGGCTTCATTGCCTTCGTTAAATGAGTTGCGGGCAAATCTTGTGGGTATTGTTTCTACTCCCGCGACCCGTATTGCACAGGTTGTTAATGCGCCTGGAGGTCAAATTGCGCGTGTCATTGGAGCATATGCTCAGGAGGATAAGGCGGCTTAGGGCTGTTTTATATTCACGTTTATGGAAGAGTTTTGATGCTTTTCTGTTTTTTGAATAAGTTTTAAATAATGATTCAAATCTTTTAATTAAAGGAATTTAAAAATGGCTGATCTAACAAAGATCGTAGAAGACCTTTCTAATTTAACTCTTTTGGAAGCTGCTGAGCTTTCTAAAATGCTTGAAGAAAAATGGGGAGTTTCAGCTGCAGCTCCTGTTGCTGTAGCAGCAGTTGCTGGTGCTGCAGCTCCAGCTGCTGAAGAAAAAACAGAATTTGATATTATTCTTGTTGAGGGTGGTGCACAAAAAATTAATGTCATTAAAGAAGTTCGTGCTCTTACTGGGCTTGGCCTTAAGGAAGCTAAAGATCTGGTTGAAGGAGCTCCTAAACCTATTAAAGAGGGTGCTTCTAAAGATGAAGCAGAAAAAATTAAATCTCAACTTGAAGCTGCTGGTGCTAAAGTTGAGCTCAAGTAAATTTCATTTTATTGGCGAGCATTTACGTTCGCCAATTTCCTTTCTTTTAAGAAGAAGGGATGTGAACAGTGGGAAGCTTTTCCCAAGCAGTCCAGTAGTTGTAAAAGCTACAGGTTTTACCCTTAGTTCCCTCATTGTAATATCAAGCAAATGGATAGCTTGATATTTGTGGAGGGGCTGATGGTACTCATTATAGGGTATCAAGTGAACTGGTCTGCATGTGCAGGTTAATGATATGAAATTTTCAAGGTTTAGTCTGCCTTGGAGAGTAAAGATCAAGGAGCGACGATGGCTCAGACTCTAGCGATGATGTCTCAATTCAATGGTCGTAAGCGCGTACGCAAATTTTTTGGTAAGATTCCTGAAGTAGCAGAAATGCCGAACCTTATAGAGGTTCAGAAAGCGTCATACGATCAGTTTCTCATGGTTGATGAACCAAAAGGTGGGCGACCAGATGAAGGTTTACAAGCTGTTTTTAAATCCGTGTTTCCTATTTCGGATTTTTCCGGTACAGCTATGCTCGAGTTTGTTAGTTATGAATTTGATTCACCCAAATTTGATGTTGAGGAATGCCGTCAGCGTGATTTGACTTATGCTGCACCATTAAAAGTTATATTACGTTTAATAGTTTTTGATGTTGATGAGGAGACTGGTTCGAAGGATATCAAAGATATTAAAGAGCAAGGCGTTTATATGGGCGATATGCCTTTAATGACGATGAACGGTACCTTTATCGTTAATGGTACAGAGCGTGTTATTGTTTCACAGATGCATCGTTCTCCTGGTGTTTTTTTTGATCATGATAAAGGGAAGTCACATTCATCAGGAAAGTTTCTTTTTGCTGCTCGTGTCATTCCTTACCGTGGTTCTTGGCTTGATATTGAGTTTGATGCCAAGGACATTATTTATGCCCGTATCGATCGGCGACGTAAGATTCCTGTTACGAGTCTTTTGATGGCGTTAGGTATGGATGCGTCAGATATTCTGTCAACGTTTTATAACGAAGTTACTTATGAACGGGACGGAGATGGGTGGCGTATTCCTTATTCTGTTGATCGCTTTAAAGGAATGAAACTTCTTTCTGATCTTGTAGATGCAGATAGTGGTGAAGTTGTTGCTGAGGCAGGTAAAAAGCTAACATTTCGTACTGCAAAGTCTTTGGCTGAAAAAGGTCTCAAGGCGGTTAAAGTAAGTGAGGACGATTTATTAGGATGCTATCTAGCTGAAGATATAGTCAATTACCAGACAGGTGAAATTTATCTTGAAGCTGGTGATGAGATTGACGAAAAAATATTAAAGATTTTGTTTGATGTTAATGTAGATCAAATTAATATTCTTGATATTGATCATATGAATGTTGGTGCATATATCCGTAACACTTTAAAAGTGGACAAAAATGAGAGTCGGCAGGACGCATTGTTTGATATTTACCGGGTAATGCGTCCAGGTGAGCCACCAACGATTGATACAGCCGAAGCTATGTTCCATTCTTTATTTTTTGATCCAGAACGTTATGATCTTTCGGCTGTTGGGCGCGTTAAGATGAATTTGCGTATGGATCTTGATTGTCCAGACACAGTTCGCATTTTGCGCCAAGAAGATATTCTTGCTGTTGTTAAGATGTTAGTTGAACTACGCGACGGTCGTGGTGAGATTGATGATATTGATAATCTTGGCAATCGTCGCGTTCGTTCAGTCGGGGAATTGATGGAAAATCAGTATCGCATTGGCTTACTTCGTATGGAACGTGCGATAAAAGAACGTATGTCTTCGGTTGAAATTGATACAGTGATGCCTCAGGACTTGATAAATGCAAAGCCTGCCGCTGCTGCAGTTCGTGAGTTTTTTGGATCTTCACAATTATCGCAGTTTATGGATCAAACAAATCCATTGTCAGAGATTACTCATAAGCGTCGTCTTTCTGCTCTTGGTCCAGGTGGTTTAACCCGTGAACGTGCGGGGTTTGAAGTTCGTGATGTGCATCCTACACATTATGGGCGTATTTGTCCGATTGAAACTCCAGAAGGTCCCAATATTGGTTTGATTAATTCCCTAGCGACATTCGCGCGAGTTAATAAATATGGTTTTATTGAAAGTCCATATCGCAAAATTATTGATGGGAAAGTAACCACCGAAGTTATTTATCTATCTGCTATGGAAGAATCAAAGCATTATGTGGCTCAAGCAAATTCTTCACTGGATGCTGAAGGACATTTTACAGAAGAGTTTGTTGTTTGTCGTCATGCAGGTGAAGTTTTGATGGCTCCGCGGGATCATGTGGACTTAATGGATGTTTCACCAAAACAATTAGTATCAGTAGCAGCAGCTCTTATTCCATTTTTGGAAAATGATGACGCGAATCGTGCGTTGATGGGGTCGAATATGCAGCGTCAGGCAGTTCCACTTGTACGAGCTGAGGCACCATTTGTTGGTACGGGTATGGAATCAATCGTAGCTCGCGATTCTGGTGCTGCTGTTAGTGCAAAGCGTGCTGGTATTGTTGATCAAGTTGATGCAACCCGTATTGTTATCCGTGCGACAGAAGATTTGGATCCATCAAAATCTGGTGTTGATATTTATCGTTTACAAAAATTTCAGCGGTCCAATCAGTCTACTTGTATTAATCAGCGCCCTCTTGTGCATGTCGGTGATCGGATAGAGAAGGGTGATATCATTGCAGATGGTCCATCTACAGATCTTGGTGATTTGGCTCTTGGGCGGAATGTTCTTGTAGCATTTATGCCTTGGAATGGATATAACTACGAAGATTCTATCCTGCTTTCCGAGCGGATCGTTGCAGATGATGTCTTTACCTCGATTCATATTGAGGAATTTGAGGTTGCTGCGCGTGATACGAAGCTTGGCCCTGAAGAGATTACACGCGATATTCCTAATGTTGCAGAAGAAGCATTAAGAAATCTTGATGAGGCAGGTGTCATCTATATTGGTGCTGAGGTTCAGCCCGGTGATATTTTAGTTGGTAAGATTACACCAAAGGGTGAAAGCCCCATGACACCTGAAGAGAAGCTCTTGCGTGCAATTTTTGGGGAAAAGGCTTCAGATGTTCGTGATACTTCTATGCGAATGCCTCCTGGAACTTTTGGGACTGTTGTTGAAGTTCGTGTTTTTAACCGTCATGGTGTTGAAAAAGATGAACGTGCAATGGCAATTGAACGTGAAGAGATTGAGCGTTTAGCTAAAGATCGTGATGATGAGCAGTCGATTCTTGATCGCAGTGTTTATGCACGTCTTTCCGATATGTTGATAGGCAAAGTCGTTGTAGATGGGCCAAAAGGCTTTTCGCATAGCAAGGAGCTTGATAGTACGACGATGGGTCAATATCCGCGCTCACAATGGTGGCAATTTACTGTTGAAGACGAAAAGCTTCAGAATGAAATTGAGGCTTTGCGTAAGCAGTATGATGAATCGAAGGAAGCATTACAACGTCGCTTTATGGATAAAGTTGAGAAGGTCCAAAGAGGCGATGAAATGCCTCCTGGTGTCATGAAAATGGTGAAGGTTTTTGTGGCTGTTAAACGTAAAATCCAACCAGGCGATAAAATGGCAGGACGTCATGGCAATAAGGGGGTTGTATCACGTATTCTTCCAGTAGAAGATATGCCGTTTCTTGAAGATGGGACTCATGCTGATATTGTGTTAAATCCGCTTGGTGTACCCAGTCGCATGAATGTAGGCCAAATTTTAGAAACTCATCTTGGTTGGGCATGTGCTGGGATGGGCAAGAAGATTGGCGAGTTGGTAGAATTATATCAAGAGACTGGGGATATACTTCCTTTACGTCAACGTATCGAAAATTTTATGCCTGATAATGATCGTAATGAGCCAGTGCGTCAGTACGATAATGAAAGCCTTTACAAGTTGGCGCTACAGATGAGAAAAGGCGTTTCAATTTCAACGCCTGTTTTTGATGGGGCGCATGAAGCTGATATCAACATGATGTTGGAAGATGCAGGCTTAGATAGTTCAGGACAAGTTACGCTTTATGATGGTCGTACCGGGGAGCCTTTTGATCGTCCAGTGACAGTGGGGTATATTTATATGTTGAAGTTGCATCATCTTGTTGATGACAAGATTCATGCGCGTTCGATTGGCCCATATTCGCTTGTTACGCAACAGCCACTAGGTGGTAAAGCACAATTTGGTGGTCAGCGTTTTGGTGAAATGGAGGTCTGGGCACTTGAAGCTTACGGTGCTGCATACACTTTGCAGGAAATGCTTACAGTTAAATCAGATGACGTGGCTGGTCGAACAAAAGTCTATGAAGCAATCGTGCGTGGTGATGATACATTTGAGGCGGGTATACCTGAAAGCTTTAATGTGTTGGTGAAAGAAATGCGTTCACTTGCTCTTAATGTAGAACTTGATGATGTGCGTGAATTTATTGCACAGAGGGCATTATCTGATACAGCAGAATAATAATTAAAGGAGCATACTGGAAAGGGTGTGCTCTAATTGTCTTGGAAGGTTAAATAAAGAAACTTCTATTAAGGTAGCGCAGATAGTTTAAAAAGTAAAAATAGGTTTTAAACGAGATCTGTGATAAAATTAATTAAAATATTACAACAGGTTCTAAGAATCTTTGAAGGAGAACAGCATGAACCACGAGGTCATGAATCTTTTCAATCCTCAAGCACCAGCGCAGACATTTGACTCTATTCGCATTTCTATTGCGAGTCCTGAGAAGATTTTATCCTGGTCGTATGGTGAGATCAAGAAGCCTGAGACTATTAATTATCGGACTTTTAAGCCAGAGCGTGATGGTCTTTTTTGTGCACGTATATTTGGTCCTATTAAGGACTATGAATGTTTATGCGGTAAATATAAGCGCATGAAATATAAAGGTATTATCTGTGAGAAATGTGGTGTTGAGGTTACTCTTTCACGTGTGCGACGTGAGCGTATGGGCCATATTGAGCTTGCGGCACCTGTTGCTCATATTTGGTTCCTTAAATCATTACCAGGCCGCATTTCTACACTTTTAGATTTAACTCTGAAGGATATTGAACGGGTTCTCTATTTTGAGAATTATATTGTAACAGAACCAGGATTGACATCCCTTAAACTCCATCAGCTTCTTTCCGAAGAAGAGTACATGCTTGCTGTTGATGAGTTTGGAGAAGATCAGTTTACAGCTATGATTGGTGCTGAGGCTATTTACGAGCTTTTAGCTGGTATGGAGTTAGAAAAAATCGCGAATGATTTGCGTGTTGAATTAGCAAAAACGACTTCGGAGTTAAAGCAGAAAAAGTTGATTAAGCGGCTTAAGATCGTTGAGAATTTTCTTGAATCTGGCAATAAACCAGAATGGATGATTATGAAAACGATTCCGGTTATTCCACCCGATTTACGTCCGTTGGTTCCACTGGACGGGGGACGTTTTGCAACGTCAGATCTTAATGATCTTTATAGACGTGTTATAAATCGGAATAACCGATTAAAACGTTTGATTGAATTGCGTGCTCCTGGAATTATTGTGCGTAATGAGAAGCGTATGGTGCAAGAGGCTGTTGATGCATTGTTTGATAATGGCCGGCGTGGACGTGTGATTACTGGAGCAAATAAGCGTCCGTTAAAGTCTCTTTCCGATATGCTAAAGGGTAAGCAAGGGCGCTTTCGTCAAAATTTGCTCGGGAAGCGTGTTGATTACTCGGGGCGTTCTGTTATCGTGACAGGTCCTGAATTAAAATTGCATCAATGCGGTCTTCCTAAAAAAATGGCTCTGGAGTTATTTAAGCCATTTATTTATGCGCGGCTTGATGCAAAAGGTTATTCATCAACTGTAAAACAAGCAAAGAAGCTTGTTGAAAAAGAGCATCCAGAAGTTTGGGATATTTTGGATGAGGTTATCCGTGAGCATCCTGTTTTGTTGAATCGTGCGCCGACATTGCATCGCTTGGGGATTCAAGCTTTTGAACCTATTTTGATTGAAGGGAAGGCTATCCAGCTTCATCCTTTAGTGTGTACTGCTTTTAATGCGGATTTCGATGGTGATCAAATGGCAGTTCATGTTCCGCTGTCTCTTGAAGCACAACTTGAAGCTCGCGTTTTGATGATGTCAACAAATAATATTCTTCATCCAGCTAATGGTGCGCCAATTATTGTTCCATCACAAGATATGGTTCTTGGTCTTTATTATCTTTCGATTGTTTCTGAAAAAGAACCGGGTGAAGGGATGGCCTTTTCTGATATAGGTGAACTCCATCATGCTTTGGAAAATAAGGTTGTAACTCTTCATACGAAAATTAAAGGTCGTGTTAACAACATCGGTAAGGATGGAAAAAAAACCGCTAGAATTTATGATACAACACCTGGTCGTTTAATTATTGGAGAGCTTTTGCCAAAAAATCCAAATATCTCTTTTGATATTGTCAATCAAGAAATGACTAAAAAGAATATTTCTAAGATGATTGATCAGGTTTATCGGCACTGCGGGCAAAAAGAAACAGTTATTTTCTGTGATCGTATTATGCAGCTAGGCTTTTCTTATGCTTGTCGTGCGGGAATTTCGTTCGGTAAGGACGATATGGTTATTCCTGATAGTAAGTCGCGTTTGGTTGCAGAAACAGAAGCTTTAGCTAAAGAGTATGAGCAGCAATATAATGATGGTCTGATTACACAAGGTGAAAAATATAACAAAGTTGTAGATGCTTGGGGTAAATGTACGGATCGTGTTGCGGATGAAATGATGAAGCGGATTCAAGCTGTTGAATTTGATCCTAAAACAGGGCGTCAACGGCCAATGAATTCGATCTATATGATGTCGCATTCTGGAGCACGTGGTTCTGCTAATCAGATGAAGCAGTTGGCTGGTATGCGCGGATTAATGGCTAAGCCATCAGGTGAAATTATTGAGACACCAATCATTTCAAACTTTAAGGAAGGTCTAACAGTTAATGAGTATTTCAATTCGACGCACGGTGCACGTAAAGGGCTTGCTGATACTGCATTAAAAACAGCTAACTCTGGTTATCTAACACGGCGTCTTGTTGATGTTGCGCAGGATGCTATTATTTCAGCAGTTGATTGTGGTACTGCAAAGGGTCTAACTATGCAGCCAATTGTTGATGCAGGGCAAATTGTTGCATCTCTTGGACAAAGAATTCTTGGTCGTACAGCTCTTGTTGATATTCTACATCCAGTTTCTGGAGAGGTTATTCTTGAGGGTGGGGCGATGATTGAGGAGGCTGATGTTTCTAAGATTGAAGAAGCTGGAATTCAGTCTGTCCAGATTCGTTCTGCTTTGACATGTGAAACACGCCTTGGTGTTTGTGCTAAATGCTATGGTCGTGATTTGGTGCGCGGGACACCAGTTAATCAGGGAGAGGCGGTTGGTGTTATTGCTGCACAGTCTATTGGTGAGCCTGGAACACAGCTTACTATGCGTACTTTCCACTTAGGTGGAACAGCGCAGGTTGTTGATTCATCGCATTTAGAGGCTTCTTACGAAGGTACGGTAGAGATTCGTAATCGTAATGTGGTTCGTAATTCTGAAGGACATTTGGTAGTTATGGGACGTAATGTGGCTATTATTATCAAGGATGAGTCCGGAAAAGAGCGTGTTGTGCACCGTGTTAGCTATGGGGCGCATATTTTTGTTGATGATGGTGATGTGGTTAAATGTGGCCAACGTATAGCAGAGTGGGATCCCTATACACGTCCGATTTTAACTGAAGTTGAGGGCTATGTGGGCTTTGAAGACATGATTGATGGTTTGTCAGTTACTGAGACAGCTGATGAATCGACGGGGATTACGAAGCGTCTGGTAATTGATTGGCGTGCCAATCCGCGTGGTGCTGATCTAAAACCAGCCATTATCATCCACGAAGATAAAAAAGGTGAAACTATTGCCAAATTGTATAAGGGAAATGAAGCCCGTTACATGATGTCAGTGGACACCATTCTTTCTGTTGAGCTTGGTGCTCATGTTAAGGCAGGTGATGTTATTGCGCGTTTGCCAATGGAAAGTGCTAAGACAAAAGATATTACGGGTGGTCTACCGCGTGTTGCTGAGCTTTTTGAAGCGCGGCGTCCAAAGGATCATGCTATCATTGCTGAAGTCAGTGGCACAATTCGCTTTGGTCGTGGTTATAAGAATAAGCGTCGTATTATCATTGAACCAAATGATGAAACTCTCGAACCAGTAGAATATTTGATTCCAAAAGGTAAGTTGTTTCACTTCCAAGAAGGTGACCAAATTGAAAAAGGGGATTATATTCTTGATGGTAATCCAGCTCCTCATGATATCTTGGCGATTAAGGGTGTTGAAGCTTTGGCATCTTATCTTGTTAATGAAATTCAAGAAGTTTATCGTTTACAGGGTGTTTTGATTAATGATAAGCACATTGAAGTGATTGTTCGTCAGATGTTACAAAAAGTTGAAATTACTGAGTCTGGGGATTCTGGTTATATTCCAGGTGATAATGTCGACCGTATTGAACTCGATGAAATCAATGATAATTTGATTGCAGAAGGAAAAAGACCTGCAGCTGGTAATCCCATTCTTCTTGGAATTACGAAAGCATCTCTTCAAACACCATCTTTTATTTCAGCGGCATCATTTCAGGAAACAACTCGAGTGCTTACTGAGGCAGCAGTTTCTGGTAAAATTGATACTCTGCAAGGTCTTAAAGAGAATGTTATTGTCGGTCGTCTTATTCCTGCGGGTACAGGTGGTACGATTGCGCAAATCCGCCGTATCGCTACAGTTCGTGATGATTTAATTGTAGATGAGCGGCGCAAATCTAGCAAGGACGAGATAGTTAAGGCTGCGTTGCCAAATATGACAGCCGGAGCAGTTGCTGAATAATTCGAACTTCATGTTGAGAAAGTGATATAAAAGCGCCAGAATTAAAGTTTTGGCGCTTTTTAGATTTGAACAGTAGAAGTTGTGTGTTTTTTACAAATATGCTGTAAAGTGTATAGGGCAATTGTTGCTTCAAGGATCTTTTGTAGCATATTGCATTCTTTCCTCTTTTGCTTCACTTATAAAATTTCTTATTTTGCAGTATAAATGATTAGAAATCTGTTCCATAATTTGAAAAGTAATTTATTCTCTGCTTTATAATGCTAACTGAGATTTTGAAAAAACAGACATATTTCTTATACATAGAAGGCTATAAAACAGCTTTATGAAATGTAAGAATATCACTTAATTGGTGAATTAATACGCGAATTTTCGATCATTCTTTAATTTATATTACTATAAAGAAGAAGAGTTTTTTGTGTTTTTCTTGGTGGCGCACATGAGATTTATACACAAAAAAATCATCATAAATTAAAACAAATACTGCGTGCTAAAAGCATTACATTTTTTATTTTTCTGAAATATTTGATACATTGACTATACTTGGAAAATCACCTAAGGATAAGAGAGCGCATAAGGAGTTAACCACAAAGATTGGCGAAGACCTGGGTGGTTTACAGTATATGCAGCATGGTATCGGTGATCTGCTATATGGTTTAGAAAGATATCCGGGAGACTTTTTTAAAAGTTTAGCTTGTTTTTGGGTTAATCATTAATTTTAAAGTGTGTTTCATTTTTTGAGAGATTTACTTTCTATTTCAAGAGATAGTTTTTCCTATCTAATAACGGGCGTTAATGGGATTTTAAATTTATGGGTTATCTCGAAAGTATGTCGTGTGAAAAAGGCTGCTTAAAGGTGTTTTTGCAACATTTTAGCTTTAAGATAGGCAAATAATAATATTCAAATTCACTTTTAAAAGAGAAAGTAAAATAATGGCAGATGATTCTCATATTGATGTTTTTCAATCTATCTTATCACGTAAGGCAATTCGTGCTTTTACTGATCAGCCAGTTTCAAAGGAAACGATCAAAAAAATTTTAGAATTTGCAGCACGTGCACCGTCTGGGGCAAATTTACAACCATGGCAAGTAATTGTTCTTACAGGGGATACATTGAAGAAAGTAGGACAAGAACTTTCACGGCTTGTACTTTCAGGTGTAGAAGTAGAGCGTGATTATCAGTATTATCCACGTGAATGGCGTGAGCCTTATCTTTCAAGACGTAAAAAAATGGGTTCTGATCTTTATACGAGCCTTGGAATTGGAAAAGATGAACAAGAAAAAATTCTTCGTCAGAAAATACGGAATTTTTCATTTTTTGGTGCACCTGTAGGTTTTTTGTTTACAATGGATTACGACATGGAAGTGGGAAGTTGGCTTGATTTGGGCATGTTTATGCAGACGATCATGTTAGCAGCACGTGGATTCGGATTAGATACATGTTCTCAGGCTTCTTTTTCGGATTATCACAAACAAATTCGTACACTTTTATCTGTACCTTCTGACCGACGAATTATTTGTGGTATGTCGCTTGGTTATCGTGATGCTAACGCTCCAGAAAACAATGTTGAATTTGGACGCGAAAAAATTGAAAATTTTGTACGTTTTATTTAGTTGTATTCATAGAGTATTTTTATGTAAGTAAATATAAACGTTAAAGAGCTTTGGGTGTGATAAAGATCTTTTAGTAGGAATTTTTCATTCTTATTAGGTTTGAATGTTGCCGTTAAGACTTATTTTACTCCGCCTGGAGCAGTTAAAAGAGTGATTTTTAAAAATCATTGTAGGGTCTATTTTCTGTTTTGAAGGGTGATTATGGAACGTGCTATAGAAAAAAACTGTTGGATTGTAGCAAAGCGAGCGACATTTGTATTTATTGCTTTCATTTTTTTAGTTTATCTCGCAATTTGATTTTAAATAAAATGAGCGTGGTAAATCAAAGGTCGCGCTAAAGCCCTGTACAATATAGTGTTGAGGTAGCGGGTGTTTTTGTCTGTTTTTGAAATTTTTAAAATTGGAATTGGTCCTTCTAGTTCACATACAATGGGGCCAATGACGGCAGCTGATATGTTTCTGCAAGAGGTTTTGGCACGAAATTTTTCTCAGCTATCTGATACTAAAATTTCTCGTATACGTGTTTACCTTTACGGTTCTTTAGCTTTCACAGGAATTGGTCATGCTACAGATAGAGCTATCATATTAGGGCTTTTGGCAGAAAAAGCCTCTACGGTTGATCTTGATTGTATAGAACTCTTGTTAGAAAAAGTTATACGTGAAAAAAAAGTACAGCCAAGAGGCCATCCTGCTTATCAGTTTGATGTGCAAAGTGATCTTATTTTTGAGCAAAATAAAGTTTTACCTGGGCATGCTAATGGACTTGCATTTGAAGGGGTTGATGCTAATGGGAATGTTCTTTTGCGGAAAATCTATTATTCTATTGGTGGTGGTTTTGTTGTGACCGAGGATAAGTTGAATCATATGAATGGGAATATACGACAAGAAACGTTTGAAGTGCCATATCCCTTTGATTCTGCGAGTGAAATGTTATCTATGGCAGAAAAATCAGGACTTTCGATTGCTGAAATGAAGCGTCTAAACGAAGAAACTAGGATAGAGCGTTTTGCTCTTGAGACGGGACTCGATGAAATTTTTTCAGCTATGACAAATTGCATTGATAGAGGTCTTTCACAGGAAGGTGAGTTGCCAGGTGGGTTGCACGTTCTAAGGCGTGCTAAAAAGCTGCACAAGATTCTTTTGGAAAATCAAAAGAAAAATCGTAATTGCCCACTTTATGCAAATAATTGGCTTGCAGTATATGCCATGGCAGTGAATGAGGAAAATGCGGCTGGTGGTCGTGTTGTTACGGCACCGACGAATGGAGCAGCTGGCGTTATACCTGCAGTTTTGCGTTACTATCTTCAGTGTAATGATGATTCAGATCGAGAGGGAATACATAACTTTTTATTGACGGCAGCAGCTATTGGTGGTGTCATTAAACATAACGCCTCTATTTCTGGGGCAGAAGTTGGTTGCCAAGGTGAAATTGGGGTAGCATCTTCAATGGCAGCTGCAGGATTAACTGCGGTGTTAGGTGGTACGCCGACTCAAATTGAAAACGCAGCAGAGATTGCGCTTGAGCATCATTTGGGAATGACGTGTGATCCGGTTGCTGGTCTTGTGCAGATTCCTTGTATCGAGCGCAATGCAATGGGGGCTGTTAAGGCAGTGACAGCTTCTTCTCTTGCATTGCAGGGTAATGGGAACCATTTCGTTTCTCTTGATGCTTGTATAGAGACAATGCGTCAGACTGGACATGATATGAGTGAACGCTATAAAGAAACAAGTAAAGCTGGTCTTGCAGTTAATGCAATATCTTGTTAAAGCGCGCAGCTTATTTGATTTAGTAAACTCTTTACGGATTGTTTAGAAATAAAAAGATTTGTTACTTTAGGGTTTTAAAAAGTAAGACTTTAGGAGTGTTCAAAACGATTTTTTACAACGTGTATATTTTAGGTAAAGTTGTATGTTGTTGAGGAAGGTTTTTTTTCGTTAGATTATTTGAGAGAATCTCTAATTAATAGTAAATCTCGCATTTAAAGGTAATCGCTTTTTTATAATATTAAATCCGAATATGTATACTTTAAAGATGTATTTATTGGAAAGCTGATAAAAAGATTGGACAGAAGCTTGCAGGTAGAATTCTTGTAAGTTTAAAAAAGGGTTGTGTTTACTAAAGAATTTTTAAAAACTGTGGGTAATATCCGAATATTTTTATTAACAAACTAATTCTCGCAAAAATTACTTATAGAGTTAACTATTTGTTACACCTAGACGAATTTTAATGGGTACGTTATTGCTGCTTTGGCTTGCAACGCGCAAATGAATGCGTACAAGAGGCATTGTAAGGCGACGGTTTCGCGTTGTTTGGCAAATGAGAAGATTGACAAGAGACTGCGTGTTTAATGTAGCTGGAGTATACTTTAAACCAGCAAGTTTTGTCACGGCATTGTGAAGAGAACGCAATGAGAGGAGAGATGATTGCTTCAATAATTTTTCTTTTTTAGTAAATGAAGCAAGAGCATTATGTGTCATGATACTGTCCTTAACTCTTAACGCAGAATTCAAAAATTTTTAGTAAGTTATAGTATAGCAGTTAAAATTTGCTTTCTTTAACGTAGAACAAGCATTAAATGCAGCTTTTTTTGATTGAAAGCCTATAAATCGTGCACGGTAATAGCGACGTCCATTTTTTTCAAACAATTGCATATGTGAAGATGAGTATTTTAAGGCAGAATAAGCTGTATTTTTTGCTTTTAAAAGTAGAATTTTTGCTTGTTCTTTACTAGGAAGAGAACCAATTTGGATGGCCCACCCGCCATTTGTGGACAAAGAGGCTGTAACAATTTTATTAGTTTCCAAGGGTATGGTTCTTTGGGGATTCGGGGTTGGTATAATTGCTTTTGTTACAGTGGCTACTGCAGTATTAGAGTTTTTAGGCTTTTCTGAAAACGTTGCTAAAATGGTAGAAATTTCATCATCGAAATTAGCTATCTCAGCTTTTACAATCGGTATAGGAGTATTTGCACCAGTGGGTAAGTTATAGTGCGCAGAAGCTATTAAGTGTTTATTATTTTCCGTTTTTCTTGCTTTGGGTAAATATTTATTCAATAAGCTGGCCATATATTCATCGCGTGCGGTAGACGATTTAGCACCCATAACAACAGCAATGATAGAGCGTCCCATAAGGCGCATTGAGGTTGCCAAATTAGAACCTGACATTTGTGTGTAGCCTGTCTTAATTCCATCGACGCCCTTCATTACTTTAACGAGCTTATTGTGATTATTAATTGTATGTCCGCGAAAATTAAAACTTTTTATTTTGAATAACTTATATTGTTGTGGAAAATGTTTGCGTAGAGATAATGACAAAGTAGCTATATCTTGTGCTGTAGAATAATTACGTATATCTGGAAGTCCTGAAGCATTTGCAAAATGTGTATGTAGCATACCAAGTTTGCGGGCTTTAGCTGTCATCATTCGAGAGAATTTTTTTTCACTGCCTCCGAGGTATTCTGCAATGGCGGTAGCAACGTCATTTGCTGATCTTGTAATGAGTGCTTTAGCTGCTTCTTCTGCTGAAATTGTTTGACCTGCTTTAAATCCAATCTTTGTTGGTGGGCGCGTTGCTGCATAACGTGAGATGGGGATAGGTGTATTTGGTGTTACACGACGCATCTGCATCGCTTCAAAGAGTATGTACAGTGTCATCATTTTTGTTAAAGAAGCAGGATAACGTTTCAGTGTTGCGTTGGCTTGAAATAAAGTTTTTCCTGTATTTGCATCTATAACGATAGCAGCGTATTTATCAGGATAGGCTCCTTGAGGGGTAGCTGACGCCCTGGAATAAGAAAGAGCTAAAATAACAAAAGCAATTGCTACCTTTTTGTAGTTATGTACAATTTTTTGGCAGTTAATATACACTTGTAGTATCCTGTTTCTCCGTTTATTCTGAAAATTGCAAAAAACTTCTTTAAAGCTCTTTTTCTGCAGTTTTCTGATGCAATCTAGACGAATGGTATTACTAATTTGTTTACAGACATTATTTTGTGAGTTTTCATATTTGATATTACTTTAACCATAAAAGAAAGTTTTATTCTTTACATAAACAGCTATTGCAATAGTTATGAAAGAACTTAAGATTAATAAAAGGTGCGTTACAAGAGAAAGGATGATGATCCGGGAGCTAATAGCAAATCTTATAGCTCACATTATATACAATGAAAAGGGCAAGAATTGGAATAAGAGAAAGAACAGTACCTTTATAACACTTAAATTAGCAGAAGCCCTTAATGGTGATCGTATATATATGGTTATGTCATTTTTAGTTTGAAAAATTTTTTGTTTCGAAGAAGTAGCACATATTATCTTGGATCTTTATCAAAATAGGATAACATGCGGAACTTATAGTTGTGAAGTAGCTGCAATGAAAGTAGTACAAATTGGGGAGTGCGCACATCAAAATAAATATCCATTGCAATGTATAATGGAATGGAAGTGAGGGATTATGCCATCTTTTACACCTAGTCTTGAAGAGGTTTTGCACCGCGCATTAGCAATCGCTGCTCAAGCGCGGCATGAATATGCAACATTAGAGCATCTTCTGCTTGCTCTTCTAGATGATGCTGATGCAAATTTAGTGATTCAGGCTTGTCAGGTAGATGTGGAAGAATTACGAGAGCGCTTAACCAATTATATCCAGTCAGAACTGGATGTAAAAATTAGAGATATTGAGGATGCAAAACCAACAACATTTTTTCAACGTGTTATACGACGTGCAGTGATTTATGCTCAATCATCTGGAAAGGATGAAGTATCAGGAGCAAATGTTCTCGTTGCAATTTTTTCTGAACGTGAAAGTCATGCAGCCTATTTTCTCCAAGAAATGGGTATGACACGCTGTGAAGCTGTGCGGTTTATTTCACATGGTGTCACGAGAGATGATGGATTATCAATGTTACTTGAAGGGCTTGAAGAGCAGTTAGATCAGCAAATTTTGGACAATAGCGAAAAGGTAACGAGTGCACTTACTGCTTATTGTGTTGATCTTAATTGTAAAGCACGCAATGGAAAAATTGATTTATTGATTGGTCGTGATGTGGAAGTTTCACGCATGATTCAGATTTTATGTCGCAGGTCAAAAAATAGTCCACTTTTGGTTGGTGATCCTGGTGTCGGAAAAACCGCTATAATTGAAGGATTAGCAAAACGCATTGTGGATGGACAAGTACCAGAGGTTTTATCAGATGCAACGATATTTTCCCTTGATATGGGAGGGCTTGTTGCTGGTACACGTTATCGTGGTGATTTTGAAGAACGGCTAAAGCAAGTTATTAAAGAATTTGAGCAGCATCCAGATGCTGTTTTATTTATTGATGAAATTCACATCTTAATTGGAGCAGGAGCTACATTAGGAGGGAATATGGATGCGGCAAATCTTTTAAAACCCGCATTATCTTCTGGAGCTATTAGATGTATTGGTTCAACGACTTACAAAGAATATCGCAAAATTTTTGAACAAGATCGTGCTTTAGAGCGTCGTTTCCAGAAGATTGATGTTAATGAGCCTTCTATTGCTGATGCAATTAAGATTTTGCAGGGACTCAAGCCTTACTTTGAGGATTTTCATCAGATAAAATATACAGATCAGGCGATGAAGGCATCTGTAGAATTATCTTCGCGTTATATGATTGGTCGTTGGTTACCTGATAAAGCAATTGATGTTGTTGATGAAAGTGGTGCAGCGCAAAAGCTTTTACCAAAAAAACAACGGAAAAAAAGTATAGGGGTTAAAGAAATTGAAGCGACTGTTGCTGCTATGGCAAGGATTCCGCCAAAAACAGTTTCTGGCAATGATCGGAAGATGCTTAGCAAACTTGAAAGAGAACTCAAGCATGTTGTTTATGGGCAAGATCAAGCAATTTCCGCGTTAGTGTCATCAATTAAACTGGCACGAGCAGGGTTGCGCGAATCAGACAAACCAATAGGAAGTTATTTATTTTCAGGGCAAACGGGTGTAGGAAAAACTGAAGTTGCAAAGCAACTTGCATCTTCTTTAGGGGTTGAGCTGTTGCGCTTTGATATGTCAGAATATATGGAACGACATACAGTATCACGTTTAATCGGGGCTCCTCCCGGTTACATTGGATTTGATCAAGGGGGGCTTCTTACCGATGCAGTTGATAAGAGTCCTCACGCAGTTTTATTGCTGGATGAGATTGAGAAAGCACACCCAGAATTATTTAACATTTTATTGCAAGTGATGGATTGTGGGAAGTTAACAGATCATAATGGCAAAAAAATTGATTTTCGCAATATCATTTTAATTATGACAACAAATGCTGGTGCTTCAGATATGGCAAGGTCTGCTATCGGGTTTGGAAAAGTAGATCGTAATGGTGATGATATTGAAGCAATTAACCGGTTATTTACGCCAGAATTTCGTAACCGCCTAGATGCAATTATTCCCTTTGCACCTTTATCTCAGCTAATTATCAATCAGATTGTACAAAAATTTATTTTTCAGCTTGAAGCGCAATTAGCTGATCGGGGAATTTGTTTTGAATTAAGTCGTTCTGCAATGATTTGGCTTTCCAATAAAGGACATGATTCTCAGATGGGGGCACGCCCATTGAGTCGTGTTATACAAGAACATATTAAGAAGCCGTTAGCTGAGGAAATTTTATTTGGAAAGTTGCGCAATGGCGGTATGGTTCATGTATCAACACAAAAATCAGCTGAGGGAAAAGAAAAGCTGCAGCTAAAAATTTCATCTTCTGATATGTCTGTTGGCTCAAAAAATAGAAAAATGATATATTTTACAAAAAAGCGTGTAGGGAAAAAAAGCTCTATAACTTAAGAGTGTGTTAAAGCGCGGCACGTATTTTTTTTGCATTTTCTTCCAGTATTTCTGTGGGCGTTATGACCTCATTGTGGGGAGTAAGCGCTATTCCTTCCATGCGTGGTATAATATGGAAATGGAGATGATAGACAGTTTGTTGACTAGCTGCTTCATTAAATTGCATAATTGTTATACCATCTGCTTGAAAAGCTTTTTTTACGGCATTGGCTACTTTTTGAACAGCTTTAATAACTGGAAATAATGTTTCAGTATCTGCATCTAGTAGGTTTCTAGAGCCTTTTCTGGGAATGACTAGTGTATGTCCTGGTGCTTGTGGCATGATATCCATGAATGCAATGACATCATCATCTTCATAAACACGAACAGCAGGGATTTCATTACGAATTAATTTAGCAAAAACATTGTTATTGTCATAAGTTTGTTTCATAAAAATATCTCCTTTTATGAGTTTTGATGTAGAAATGAGGAATGTATAGATTTAAGTAAGAGTATAAAAAGAGAGATTCCATGTTTAGTTGTTATTTCATGTAGATGAGCTTTCATTGATTAAAAGGCTTACACTTCTATAATGGCTTCAACTTCTACTGGAACATCCATAGGAAGAGATGCAACACCAATAGCGGAACGTGAATGTTTTCCAGCTTCACCGAGGATGTTTACGAACAAATCAGAAGCTCCGTTGGCGACAAAAGGAATATCAGTAAAATGTGGATCTACAGCAACAAAAACGGTGATTTTTACCACGCGTTTTACTTTATGTAAATCACCAAGAGTTGCCTTGGCCTGAGCGAGAATGTTGATAGCACAAGCTTCTGCTGATTTTTTCGCTTGTTCGGCGCTAACGGTAGCACCAACTTTACCAATTGCTATTGGTCTTCCATCAGAAAGAGGAAGCTGTCCAGAGATAAAGAGTTGGTTTCCGCTTTGTGAAGTTGTTATGTAGTTGGCGATGGGTTGCGCTGCTTCAGGCAGAGTAATTCCAAAATTTTTTAGGTGGTTTTCAATTGTGTTTGTCATAATTTAAACTCCGTAGCTGTTCTATAATTCATCTGTTACATAAACTATTTTCTAATTCAAAGAAATGTGTGGTTAATTGAGAGCTTAAACTTTTTTCTTTATTGTGTGGTGTTATGCAACGGGGATAGAAATGGAAGTTGGGAATGATCAGGTCAGTATTTGTAATAATTTTATATGTTTCTTTTTTATGTGCAGTGAGAGCTGAAGAGTCCATTGTTATTGCTCCTCATCGGGCAGTTTATGATTTTTATCTCGATAGTGTTTCTCATGAAATGGCAATTTCTGGGATGTCAGGGCGAATGGTTTATGAGCTCACTGGTTCAGAATGCCAAGGTTATACTACGCGTTTTCGTTTTATTAGCCGTATTCATATTGAAGATATGCCTGTGCGTTTAACTGATCAACAGACGACGAGTTACGAAACAGGTGATAGTCGTATATTTCGTTTTAGTGTTATAGATCAAGTTGGACAAGAGGTTGCTCACAGTACGGAAGGGGTAGCTGAGCGTGGACGAGATGGGATTACAGTTAAATTAAAAAAACCAAAAGAAAAAGAGTACAAACTTGCAATGGCTGAATTTCCAGTTATGCAATTGAAGAATATTATTCGCCATGCAAAAGCAGGACACCATTTTTACCGTGTTACCGTATTTGATGGAACGGATAAAGCAGACAAAGTCATAAAAGAAAGTGTAGTCATCGGTGAAAAGAAGACACAGCTATCCGATACTGAAGCGAAAAAAATAGGAAAATTGGATGAGGAGGAATATTGGCCTGTTACGATTTCTTATTTTGATGATGTAGAAAAAAAAGATGGTTTGCCGGTTTATCGTACCAGTTTTCTCTTATATGAGAATGGTGTGATGCGTGATCTTCGTATAGATTATGGAACTTTTTCAGTGCGTGCAAAATTAAATAGTCTTGAATTTCTCGAGGTTGGAAAGAAGCTTAATAACTGTAAGTATTAAATGATTGCAGAAAATGACTTGAAAAATAATCAAATATTAGTATGTTTGCGCTATTCCACACGCGGAGTTTGGGTGTTTGCGAGAAAAGTTTAGCAAACGTCCGCCGGTAGTAGGTGTAGTACCTACTTTTTCCGCGGAGGTTAAACCGGAAAGGATAAACTATGGCACTACCAGATTTTACTATGCACCAGCTTTTAGAAGCAGGTGTGCATTTTGGCCACCAGACGCATCGCTGGAACCCAAAAATGACTCCTTATATTTACGGTCAGCGTAATAATATCCATATTATTGATCTTGCTCAGACTGTGCCTCTTTTACATCAAGCACTTAAGCTTGTTTCAGATACGGTTGCGCGTGGTGGCCGCATTCTCTTTGTTGGTACTAAGCGGCAAGCATCTGACATTATCGCTGACGCAGCGAATCGTTCGGCACAATATTATGTTAATGCACGTTGGCTTGGCGGTATGCTCACAAACTGGAAAACAGTTTCCCATTCAATATACCGTTTACGTAAGTTGGACAAAATTCTTGCGGCTGAAGCACAAGGTTTTACCAAAAAAGAACGCTTAAATCTTGAGCGTGATCGTGAAAAGCTTAATCGTGCATTGGGTGGAATTAAGGATATGGGGTCTGTTCCAGATCTTATATTTATTATAGATACAAACAAAGAAAATATTGCTATCCAAGAGGCAAAACGTTTAGGTATTCCCGTTATTGCCATTATTGATACCAACTGTGACCCTGATAACGTTACTTATCCGATTCCAGGTAATGATGACGCTTCGCGTGCAATTTCTCTTTATTGTGATCTTTTTGCTCGTGCAGCTCTGGATGGAATTGCTCGTCAACAAGGTGCAATGGGTGTTGATGTAGGAGCTCAAGTTGATGCGCCTGTGGAGCCTGTTTTGAAAAATTCGGTTTCAGTTTCTGAATAATAATTGAAAACGTCTATTAAGATACTTATTTTCTATAAAGAGAGGTTATAGGCGTGTACAGAGTTTTTTTCTCTTGCGCGCTTTTACCAATGTAGAGCAAAGAGGCAAATATGAGCATTACTGCTGCACAAGTAAAAGAACTTCGGGAGTTGTCGGGCGCTGGTATGATGGATTGTAAGGCAGCTTTGGCAGATACAAATGGTGATATGGAAGCTGCTGTTGATTGGCTTCGTAAAAAAGGGATAGCTAAAGCAGATAAAAAAGCTGGTCGTACGGCAGCTGAGGGATTAATTGGAATTGCATCAAAAGATTCAAGCGCAGTTTTAGTTGAGATCAATTCTGAAACAGACTTTGTTGCACGCAATGATGTATTTCAAGACATTGTACGCAATGTAGCAACAGCTGCTTTGGATACACAAGGTAGTCTTGAATCTGTTTCTGAATCTTTTTACCCTGGTTCTGAGAAGACAGTAGAAGCGACAATTAAGGACGCGATTGGTACCATTGGTGAAAATATGACATTTCGCCGTTCTGCTAAATTGTCTGTTAAAGATGGTATTGTCGCTACTTATGTACACAATAGTGTGTCTGAGGGGCTTGGAAAGCTTGGTGTTTTGGTTGGTATTGAAACTACAGGCAATAAAGAGGCTGCTGCTACTTTTGGTAGGCAGGTAGCGATGCATATTGCTGCAACCAATCCATTAGCTCTAACAACGGAGGCTGTAGATGCCAGCGCTGTTGAGCGTGAAAAAGCGATTTTTTCAGACCAGGCACGTCAGTCGGGAAAGCCTGAAAATATCATTGAAAAAATGGTAGAAGGGCGTATGCGTAAGTTTTTCGAAGAGGTTGTTTTGCTTTCTCAGGCTTTTGTTATAAATCCTGAAATGACTGTTGAAACAGCTTTAAAAGATGCTGAAAAGTTAATTGGTGCTCCAGCGAAAATCACAGGTTTTATTCGTTTTTCTTTAGGAGAAGGTGTAGAAAAAGAAGAATCTGATTTTGCTGCAGAGGTTGCTGCAGCGGCAAAAGGGTAGTTGTTTGTCGCACAATGTCAGAGATTTGAAATCATATCATTGGCTATAAAATCGCTGATACAAAAAACTGTAATTGTAAGATATTATTATTAAGAGGGGCGTCACGTAATAAAGTGGTGCCCTTACTGATGTCGAAAGCAAAGAGTAGTGTGCTTTTGGGAGATTGTCGATGACATTAGCGCTGCAGTATAAACGTATTCTTTTAAAGGTTTCTGGTGAAGCTCTTATGGGGGGGCAAAGCTTTGGAATTGATGTTTCCGTTGTAGACCGTATCGCCGCTGATATTGCTGAAGTTAGAGCTATGGGGGGAGAGGTTGCGGTTGTTATAGGTGGTGGAAATATTTTTCGTGGAGTGGCCGTTGCTTCGCATGGGGGAGATCGGGTAACAGGTGATCATATGGGGATGCTTGCAACTGCTATTAATTCTTTAGCCTTGCGAACATCATTGACAAAATTAGGGGTTGAAGCGGTTGTGTTATCTGCGATTTCTATGCCGCAAATTTGTGAGAGTTTTTCACAACGTAAAGCGATAAGTTATATGAATCAAGGAAAAGTCGTTATTTTTGCAGGTGGTACGGGTAATCCATTTTTTACTACTGATTCTGCCGCGACTTTACGTGCAGCAGAAATCGGTGCAGATGTTCTTTTGAAAGGAACACAAGTGGATGGTATTTATTCTGCAGACCCAAGGGTAGATCCTACTGCTAAACGCTTTGAACAATTAACACATGTGGAGATTTTGCAATGGGGGTTGTCTGTTATGGATACTACAGCAGTTACTTTGGCACGTGAGAACAATGTGCCGATTATTGTGTATTCCATTCATGAAAAAGGTGGTTTAGCTAAAGTATTAAAGGGAACGGGGCGGTTTACAATAGTATCGGAATGAAGATAATCTTCAAGGTAAAATTAAAGGAGATGAAAACATGGATGTTGCATCGATTATGGATGATCTGAAACGTCGCATGGATGGTGCTATTTCAGCTTTTAAACATGAATTAGGTGGATTACGGACTGGGCGAGCTTCCGCTAGCTTATTGGAGCCATTGACGGTTGAGGCTTACGGTTCTGTTGTACATATAAATCAAGTGGCGAATATTTCTGTTCCGGAGCCACGAATGCTCTCAGTTTCTGTGTGGGATAAATCTATGGTCGGAGCTGTGGAGCGTGCTATTCGTGATTCTGGGCTCGGTTTAAATCCTATCACTGATGGTGTGAATTTACGTATTCCTTTACCTGAATTGAATGAAGAACGCCGTAAAGAACTTGTAAAAATCGCGAATCAGTACGCGGAACAAGCTCGTATTGCTACTCGTCATGTTCGCCGTGATGGCATGGATAATTTGAAAAAGTTGGAAAAAGAAGGTGTAATCGGTCAAGATGAAGCTCATTGCTTTTCTGATAAAGTTCAAAAACTTACAGATGAAACCATTGTTGACATCGATAAAATTTTAGCTGTAAAAGAATCTGAAATTATGCATCTTTAAGGTGCTTTTGTTTCGATAAGAAGAGTATCTATTTATGTCGTATAACATCCTTTATGGGTGGAATGTAGAGGCTTCTATGTTATTGATGGAAGGAGTATGAGGCAGAAATAGATGCATTGTTCTATAACTGTGTACTATAAACAAGATTGTTTTGAAGAGAAATTTGAGATCTTTATCTATGGATTGAATGAAGCTGCTCTTCTAGAGTAGGTCATTTAATAGGGTAGTGATAGCTTTTTGTTGAGTTGCATTATAAAAATTTTTTATTATCGGATCTTTATTAAAATATGTCACAGTAGGTATTGGTAGATGGGGGTGCTTAAGAATATGCCATAGTCTTTCTTTTCTCGTTTGTTAGTTATTTAGAGAGGTAGAGGTATAGGTCACATGATCATCGTTTTGTGTAATTTACTTGTGATTTTTAAGCATATAACTGATAGTTTTATGGAAGAGTGCTTCTGTTTGAGGTAAATAACCAGACCTAAATTATAGCAGTAATCGGAAGCTTTTTCATTTTTTACGATTTATAAAACGTTTAGAATCATATTTTTAGTTTATTTTTATATATAGCCTTTTGAAATAAGTTTTTGCTAACTTATTTATCTTATAAGCGCTGTCTTTGTACGTTAGCTCATCTGTGCTAAATTATGAAAAAATTGCAAAGGTGTGAATATAAAGATATTGCGCAGCAGAGTTTTTTCTGAGGTCAAGTTTTTGGCTTGTGTTTTCTGTTTTTATTGTTTGGATTTTGTTTTGTCTAATCTTGTTTATCGTATTATAACGGCTTTAGTTTTTGGCATTATGACCTTGTCTTTAGCATGGGTTGGAGGGACTCTATTTTTTTTGTTTGTATGGGGTATAGGCGGTTTTATTCTTTATGAATGGATAAGTATCACTCAAGAGAAGTGGTGTTTTTCACAGAAGGTATTATCAGCTATTTTTTATGTGGTTTTTGGTTCACTTTTGGTATCGAATTTACCTGCTTTTTTGATCTTTTGTGTTTTGATAGTTTTGGCAGCGTTGTTGGTTGTTGGAACTGTGAAAAAGAGTGGTTGGGTTTTTTTTGGTTTTTTATATGCATCTTTTCCAGTCGTTGCTTTATCCTTTTTGCGGGGACATGAGGCGTTAGGGTTTCGGGTTGTTATTTTTTTACTGACGATAGTATGGGGAACAGACATTGCTGGGTATTTTATCGGACGTTTGCTTGGTGGTCCTAAATTAGCACCACAATTTTCTCCCAATAAAACATGGTCTGGGGCGATTGGTGGTACGTTTGTTGGAGTTTCCGGTGGTATATTGATTGCTTTTCAGTTTTTTGATATAAATTCACCCAGTTTTTTTCTACCATTTCTTACTCTCCTTTTATCAATTGTTTCGCAGATGAGTGATTTAGGACAATCGGGGCTAAAGAGGAAATTTTCTGTTAAAGATTCTGGTTCTTTATTGCCTGGACACGGTGGGTTTATGGATCGTATGGACGGATTGGTTGGAGCTGCTTTTCTTCTTTATTTAATTGGTTCGCTTATGTTTAGTATGGATACACCTTTTAATCTTTTTTATATGATTTAATTGGAGAAAATACTTTGGAACTTTTAAATCATATGACTGCTATAGGTGATGTTTTTTTAAGAAGCTTGGGTATTCTTTTCGTCGTTGTGGTTATTATTTTTGTGCATGAATTTGGGCACTATCTTATTGGGCGGTGGTGTGGTATTAAGGCATCGGTTTTTTCACTGGGATTTGGACCACAAATCGTAGGGTATACAGATAAGTGTGGTACACAGTGGCGTTTAGCAGTTATTCCTTTAGGGGGGTATGTAAAGTTTATTGGAGATGAAACGGAAGCTGCTGTGCCATCGTCCCAATCATCTCCGGTAGTTGATGGTTCATTTTCCAGTGCGCATGCTTGGAAAAAAGCTGCAACGGTTTTTGCTGGTCCCCTATTTAATGCGCTTTTTACAGTTGTAATTTTAACATTTTTTTTCTTTATTTATGGTCGTGTAGCTATTGAGCCAGTTGTTGGTTCTTTGGTAAAAGATTTTCCTGCAGTTCAGTCCGGTTTGGAATTGGGTGATCGTTTTGTTGAAATGGATGGTCAACAAGTTGAAAGTTTTGAAGATTTAATGAATTATGTGACTTTCCATGGTGAAAATCCTATAGAATTTAAAATGGAGCGCATGGGGCGTTTATTCACAACGGTGATTACACCAAAGCTAATTGAACGAGATGATGTGTTTGGTAATCAGGTTCAAAGTGGAGTTATAGGTGTAGGGGTTCCTATTGATCCAGATAATCCTACGCGTTTAGATCCAGCTTATGTAAAACATATTCGTTATGGCTTCTTGAGCTCTGTAAGAGAAGCATCAAAACGTGCTACGTTCATCGTTACTCAAACAGTTTTTTTTATTAATCGTTTAATAAAGGGTAAAGAAGATTATTGTCGGCTCAGTGGGCCTTCTAAGACTATTAAAATTGCTTGGAAAGTAAGTGAAACAGGTTTTATACATTTATTAAATTTTGCGGCTTTTCTTTCGATAAGTACTGGACTTATTAATCTTTTTCCTCTTCCACCACTTGATGGTGGGCATTTATTATTTCACCTGATTGAGATCTTCGTGGGGAAACCAATTTCAACTAAAATGCAAAAAACTGTATTTCGTATAGGCTTTTTTGTCGTTCTCCTATTTATGATCTTTGCATTTTTAAATGATTATTTTTGTTGGTTTGGCTAATTAAATTATGGAAAACATTTTATAAATTGGGTAATAGTAGAAGAATATAAATTAATGGTCGTTTACCGTATTCATAGAATATTGTAGCGCTGCCCGTTATAATGTTCACTAAGGGGCAAAGGGTCTCACCGTGAATAAGAGAGGCGCGATAGCAGTTAGCTTTTTGAAGAAACGTGTCAAGGGAATAGTATAGGGTAAAAAAAGTCAATGAGTAAAAATTCGAAGTTTTTAAATGCAGTATCTGTGTTTGTATTGGGGATAGGGTTGATTGCTCCAACAACAGTTTTTATGTCAGTTGCAATGGTTGGAGAAGTGCAGGCGTCTGTCGTCCATTCTATTGAAGTTCACGGGAACAAATTGGTAAGTGCTCAGGTAATTCGAGATAATGTGGGCATTAAAGCTGGACAGAGCTTTTCCAGTGGTGATTTGGATGCTGCGGTGAAGAATCTTTTCGGATTAGGGTTGTTTTATGATGTTAAAATAAATCAGGTTAGAAATAAGTTAGTTGTTTTTGTCAAAGAATATGAGGTAGTCAATCAGGTGTTGTTTAAGGGAAATAAATCTATTAAGGATACTGATCTTAAACGATTTATTTCTTTAAAAGCAAATGAACCTTTTAATTCTGCTAAGCTTTCAGCTGATGTTAAGACGATTCGCGAAGCTTATAAAACTGTTGGTCGTAACAATATTGTGGTTACAGTGCGAACCATTAACTTGGGAAAAGGGCGTGTAAACGTAGTTTTTAATGTTGTTGAAGGCCAAAAGACAAAGATTAGCAATATAATTTTTAAGGGAAATCACGCTTTTGGTAGCCATCGTTTGCGTGATGTAATTTCTACGAAGCCTTCAGGATTATCTACATTGTTGTTAGGAGGAGATATTTACAGTAAAGAGCGTTTAGCTGCTGATGAGGAATCTCTACGTCGTTTTTATTATAATCGCGGTTTTGCCGATTTTCGTATTGTTTCCTCTGGAGCAACTTTTGATGAGGCTACTAATGCATACAAAGTTTATTTTGTTCTCGATGAAGGTGTGCGTTATAAAATTAGTGATATTCAGGTTGAAAGCGATATTTCTGGAATTGACCTTCAATCTGTTAAGAGGATGCTTAAAACCCAATCAGGCGATGTTTATAGTGCAGAGAACATTGAGCAGTCTGTTGCGATTATCAATAATAAGGTTGCTAATTCTGGATATGCTTTTGTTAAAGTTGAACCACGAGGGAATCGTGATTTAGAGAATCATACAATTTCGATTTTGTATAACATTGCACCAGGTCCGCGGGCTTATATTCAGCGCATTGAAGTGCGTGGTAATGAACGGACGCGTGATTATGTCATTCGCCGTGAGATTGATTTAAATGAAGGGGATGCTTACAATCAAACTTTAATACAACGGGCAAAACGTCGTTTAGAAAGTTTGGGCTTTTTTAAAGCGGTTAACATTTCGATGGTTCCGACGGATCAGTCTGATCAGGTTATTTTGGTTATAGATGTAGTTGAAGCTCCAACAGGAGACCTTTCTTTTTCCGGAGGGTATACGACGGGTGGTACAAGTCCTGGTATGTCGTTGGAAGTATCTGTTACCGAGCATAGTCTTGGAGGGCGGGGTCAGTATTTTCGTTTAGGTTTAGGAGCTGGGCAAGAAAAATCCCGTAATTACAATTTGTCATTTGTTGATCCTTATTTCTTGGGGTATCATTTGTCTTCTGGTGTTAGTCTTTTTCGCAAGACTTATCGTGCTGATAATGCGTATGATGTACGAGAAACAGGTGGAGCGCTACGCTTTGGGGTGCCTATTAATAGTCAATTATCTGCTAGTTTATCCTATTCTTATGTGCAGGAAGAATATGATTTTGGTGGAGATTATGATTTCAACAAAGAAAAGGATATAAGAGAGTTATATGAAAAATATTCTGGTGCAATTGTCCAAGCCGCAAAACAAAGTCCGTGGAAACGTTCATCAATTAGTTATGGTTTGACCTATAATACTATTGACGATCTACGAGATCCCCATAACGGTTGGTATGTTCATGTTCTTCAGGAGTATGCAGGACTTGGTGGGAATGCAAAGTTCTTGAAGACGACTGGTAAAGCGATGATGTACAGGACACTTTCTGAACAGGTAGATCTTGTTGGGTTGCTTTCTTTTGGTGGTGGTTATATCCACAAAATAGGCAATGAGGGTGTTCGTATCTTCGATATGTTTAAAGCTGGTTCTGATATGATTCGAGGTTTTAGATATAATGGAATAGGTCCACGTCAGATTTCGAATAAAGGTGAAGTTTATTTCTTAGGGGGAACGAAGTATATGAATGCAACTGCTGAAGTGCAATTTTCTATACCTTTTGTGCCTGAGGAGTTGGGATTTCGTGGTGCTTTATTTGCAGATGCTGCAACGCTTTATGGTAATAATTATCAGCCAATTGTGCAGGGTGAAGCGTCTGTTACCAATATAAAAAGTTCATGGCGTTCATCTGCAGGTGTGAGTTTGATGTGGGATTCACCGTTTGGTCCGCTGCGTTTTGATTATGCTTGGCCAATAAGAAAGCAGGAAGGTGATCAGTTGCAGCAATTCAACTTTGGTATTTCTACAAAATTCTGATTTGAGTTATTCTAAAGAATGGGTTAGGCTTGGAGAGAAAGTATTTTAATGGCGGATACATTTTTTTTTATGCCGTCCCGGCGATTGACGGTTGCTAATGTTGCGGAGTTGACAGGTGCAAAACTTCTTAATCCAGAGTTTTCTAACACAGTTATAAATACTCTTTCTTCACTTGAGAGTGCTGTAGAGGGTTCTCTTGTGTTTGTAGAGCATCGGAAGTTTTCTGATGCTCTATTAGGTAGTTCTGCGGTTGCAGTTTTTTGTACAAATGAAATTGTTTTTAAAGTTCCTGAATCTATGGCAATTTTGGTGACATCCACACCACAGCGTGATTTTGCTCAGATTGGCCGTATCTTATTTCCTGATTCTGTTAAGCCCATGCCTTGGTTTGGGAAGAGAGGAATTTCGCCGCATGCGCATATTCATCCAAGTGCTAAGTTTGCACATGATGTGTGTATTGAAGCGGGAGCTATTATTGGTCGAAATGTTGAAATTGGTGCAGGGACTCTTATTTCATCTACCGCTGTTATTGGTGAAAATTGCCGTATTGGGCGTGATTGCTATATAGCCCCAAAGGTAACCGTTCAATATTCTTTAATAGGTGATAGAGTCCAGCTTTATCCTGGGGTCTGCATTGGACAAGACGGCTTTGGTTATGTTGGTAGTGTTTCCGGAATTGAGAAAATCCCACAACTTGGTCGTGTTATCATTGAGAATGGCGTGGAAATTGGTGCGAATACAACGATTGATCGAGGAACATTTGAAGATACCGTCATTGGTGAAGGGAGCAAAATTGATAACTTGGTGCAGATTGCTCACAATGTGAAAATTGGTCGTTATTGTCTTATTGCCGCACAATGTGGAGTTGCTGGGAGTACATCTATAGGTGATATGTCTCAACTTGGTGGAAGCGTTGGGGTAGCAGATCATATAGTTATAGGTAAATGTGTTCAGATTGCTGCTGGTAGTGGTGTTATGAATGATATTCCAGATGGAGAAAAGTGGGGAGGAAGTCCAGCGCGGCCGCTTAAACAGTGGTTTCGTGAAGTGGCGGCGTTGCGTAATATTGGCAAAGTAAAAAAGGAGAAACGCTAATATGGTCAACACCGAAAAGGCTAAAGATTTAGAGGTTGTGGATATTGAAAAATTGCTATCAATATTACCCCATCGCTATCCATTTTTATTGATTGATCGCATAGTTGAAATTGATGGTGAGCAAAGAGCTATTGGTATAAAAAATATAACCATTAATGAACCATATTTTTCGGGACATTTTCCTGAAAAACCCGTTATGCCTGGAGTACTAATTTTAGAAGCTATGGCACAAACGGCAGGAGCAATTTCACTTTTAGGGTTAGGTTATAAGCAGACGAATCTAGTTTATCTTATGACTGTTGATAATGCGAAATTTCGTAAACCAGTTTTGCCTGGTGATCAGCTAAAGATTCATGTTCAGCTTTTAAAAAAGAGATCTGGCATGAGGCGTTTTTCTTGTGTTGCAAAAGTAGAGGACATCTGCGTTGCTGAAGCCGAAATTGCTGCAATGATCATAAAAGAAGAGTAAATAATATAATGGGAATTTAAGAATGTCCGGTACGAGAATCCATCCAACTGCTCTTGTGGAGAAGGGGGCGCAGCTTGGTGAGAATGTACACGTTGGGCCGTTTTGTCATATTAGTTCAGAGGCTGTTATTGGTGATGGATGCAGTTTGATGAGTCATGTTGTGGTAATGGGGAAGACAACGTTGGGAGCCAATAGTAAAGTGTTTTCACATGCAGTTTTGGGGGCTGAACCGCAAAATAATAAACATAAAGGAGGCTCTACAACTCTTTCTATTGGTAAAAATTGTACGATTCGTGAAGGAGTTACAATGCATAGAGGCTCTGATTCGAGTATGGGGATGACAATTGTTGGTGATAATTGCCAATTTTTTTGTTATGCGCATATTGCTCACGATTGCCATGTAGGAAATCACGTAACATTCGCGAATAATGTGATGATTGCTGGTCATGTTATTGTTGATGATTATGTTATTATTGGTGGTGGTTCTGCTGTTCATCAATTTGTTCGCATTGGGCATCATGCATTTGTTGGCGGTGTATCTGCACTGGTCGGCGATCTAATTCCCTATGGAACAGCTGTTGGTGTGCAGGCAAAACTTGCTGGGCTAAATATCATTGGTATGAAACGTGCAGGTCTTGAGCGTAAAGATATTCATGCATTACGTCACGCGGTTGCTATGCTTTTTGATCGTAGTAAACCGTTTAAAGAGCGTGTAAGCGATGTTTCTTCTTTCTATTCTAATTCTCAATCTGTTCTTGATGTGGTGGATTTTATTAAGGAAGAAGGAAAACGTTTTTATTGTACACCTAAATATTAAGAGAACAGAATAAAAGCGAGTAAGGACTAAGAGATGTCTATCTCCGATGCCAGAGTTTTTTTTTCCGGTCGAACTGCTATCATAGCCGGTAATGGTGTTTTGCCTATCAATGTAGCTCAGGAGCTTGAAAAATATGGACAGAATCCTTTTCTTGTTCTTTTGCGTGATGAAGCAGATGCTGTGCTTTACCGCTATGAGCATTGCGAATTGTCAATTGTTGAATTAGCTCGACTTGTTAAAATTTTGAAAACAGCTGGGATTTGTAATATTGTTTTGGCCGGTGGTGTTAAAAAACGACCACTTCTTACACAATTACGGCTGGATTGGACTACGTTTTTAGCTTTACCTAAGTTAATTTGGGCTTTAAGAAGTGGGGATGACGCGTTACTAAAAGCTTTTATACGGGTTATTGAAGCGCATGGTTTTTGTGTTATTGGTGCCCATGAAATAGTTCCAGATCTTTTAGCTCCAATAAAGTTTAATTTAACATCACGGAGAGCTACTAAAAAAGAGAAAAAAGATATTTTCTTAGCAGCGAGGGCAGCAAAGCGTTTAGGTCAGCTCGATATAGGGCAAGCAGCTGTAGCTATCAATGGGAGGGTGATTGCGGTCGAGGGAGCAGAAGGAACCGATAATATGCTATGGCGGGTTTGTGAAATGCGCGAAAGAGGACAAATTCCGTCTAAAGGTGGTGTTCTTGTAAAATGTGCAAAACCACAACAGGATCATCGCGTTGATTTGCCATCAATTGGACCTGTGACAATAATGAATATTGCAAAGAGTGGGTTGTCTGGTGTTGCGGTGGAGGCAAATAGAAGTTTGATATTATCGATGAAAACAACAATAGAAAAAGCTAACCAATATTCTCTTTTTATAGAAACCTTTGAAAAGGTTGATCATGAATGATCGTTCCTTAAAAATTGCTGTCATTGCAGGTGAGGAATCTGGTGATGCTCTTGGAGCAGATTTAATTTCTTTTTTATCGCAGCAGACGGGTTGCGATATTCATTTAATTGGTGTGGGTGGAAGGCATTTAAAGGCATTGGGTTTAAAAAGCGTCTTTGATTTCCGTGAGATTGCTTTAATAGGCTTAAGTGCAGTGTTAAAAAAACTACCATCATTGTTGATTCGTATTCACAATTTGTCTAAGTTTATTGTACAAGAACAACCCGATTGTTTACTTATTATTGATAGCCCTGATTTTACCCATCGCGTTGCAAAAAAAGTGCGTATCTTAGCGCCTTCTATTCCTATTATTAAATATATTGCCCCAACCGTTTGGGCATGGCGTCCAGAGCGCGCTAAGGTTATGCGTAAATTTGTTGACCATGTCTTGGCAATTTTTCCTTTTGAAGAAAAGGTTATGAAGGATTTTGAAGGTCCTGCCACTACTTATATTGGACATCGTCTTTTAACTTATCCTCCACTTTTAGCTGTTCAAGAAGAAAGAAAACACCGCTCAGAAAAAAAATATTTGTGTGCTAAACAAACTTCATCGCCTACATTGGTTCTTTTACCAGGATCACGCAATTTAGAGATTCGTTGCTTAATGCCTGTTTTTCGAGAAGTTGTAAAACTCCTTTTAGAACGCATCCCTAATTTACGCATTATTTTACCAACTTTGCCATATTTGGTGAATAAGGTTTATGGTTTTGTACAGAGCTGGGAAAATAAAGTGGAAATTGTTGTTGGTGAAGATGCAAAATGGCGTGCTTTTGCGGATGCAGATGTTGCACTTTCAGCACTTGGGACAGCTTCACTCGAATTAGCGTTAGCAAAAATTCCTATGGTTCTTTGCTATAAGCTTGATTATTTGTCAAAATTATTCATTTTTTCCAAAGTGAGGTTATGGAGTGCTGCTCTTCCAAATATCATTTCTGATAAGCCTATCGTTCCGGAATACTTCAATGAATTTCTACGCCCTGGTATGTTGGCACGGCAGATAGAACAACTTTTGTATAATCCTTTATTACGAAAAGCGCAGCTCGATGCTTTTGAGGTTGTGGAACAAAAAATGAAAACTGAATTACCTTCAGGAATGGTTGGGGCACAAACGATTATAACTCTTCTAAAAAACAACAGGACTAAATAAAATTTTGTAAATACAACAATGTTTCTGCCTAATGTTTAATTTTAGCAAGAAAATCACAAGCGCGTTGGCTTTTAGGGTTGGTAAAAAATTCATCAGATGTTGTATCTTCAATAATTTTTCCATTTTCTAGAAAGAGTATTCTTTCTGAAACTTCGCGAGCAAAGCTCATTTCATGGGTAACGCAGAGCATAGTTATACCTGTATTTGCTAATTGAACCATAACTTCTAAAACTTCTCCGACACTTTCTGGATCAAGAGCTGATGTTGGTTCATCAAAAAGCATCACTTCTGGTTCCATACAAAGTGCACGGGCAATTGCAACACGCTGTTGTTGCCCACCAGAAAGTTGTAAAGGATATTTGTCACAGTGCTGTTCAATTCCAACATCTGCAAGATAACGGACTGCACGTTCTTTTGCTTGTTGTTGAGAAAGCCCTTGAACTGTCATAGGTGCTAAAATACAATTTTGTATGACACTCATATGGGGAAATAGATTAAAGTTTTGAAAGACCATTCCTATTTTACGCAGAACATTTTTTTGCTGGTATAGAGGGGCAGTGTGAATATCAACATTATGGATACAAATTGAGCCTTTTTGTGCTTTTTCTAATTGATTAATACACCGAATCAAAGTTGATTTTCCAGATCCGGAAGGACCACAGATAACGATGCGTTCACCAATTTTAACATCGAAGTTAATGTCGTAGAGTACTTGGAAATCTCCATACCATTTGTTTAAATTTCGAATAGAAATCACGGATTTTTTAGAGGTATGAATAGATTTATTATTTTCCAAATTCATCTTGTTGTATTCTTTCATTGATCAATAAATTTATTAATTTAACAATTTGTCTTGGTAACGATTGGCGTGATCATTTTATTTAGCGTAAATATCGGGTTAGACGATGTTCGATAAAAACAATAAAACGATGAATTATTTCAACGATAAAAAGATAGATAAGAGCTACCCAAACGTAAACTTGAAAGTCAAATGTACGCGAATAAGTTAGTTTGGCAATTCCCATCAAATCATAAATAGTGATGAGTGAGGCAATGGCACTGGATTTAATCATTAAAATAAACTCATTTCCTAAAGGCCGTAATGCTAAAACCATTGCTTGCGGGAGAATAATTTTAAAAAAGGTTACAGAACTGCTCAAGCCTAATGCCTTTGATGCTTCATGTTGTCCAGTCTTTACTGATAGAAAACTTCCTTTAAAGATTTCAGATTGATAGGCAGCAGAATTGAGTGCAAAAATAAAAAGACAACAATACCATGCATTTTGAAAGAACCACCACAGACCAACTTGTTTCCAGAAGTCATTCATTGAACCAAGTCCGTAGTAAAAGAGAAAAAGTTGGGCTAATAAAGGAGATCCACGGAAAAAATAGACATAAGCATGTGCAATATATTGTAAAAACTTATTATGTGATAAACGTACAAACGCAATGAGCATACCAAGAAAAAAACCCACAGAGCAAGCAATAAAAACAAGCTCAAAGGTAACAATAAATCCATCAATAAATTTTAGCCCGTAACGATTTAGAATAGTAGGATTAAAAAGGAAATAAAGCCATTCAGGGATCATCAGTTCAAAACCTTTCGGTATCCTGTTTTAGTGTATGTTTCCAAATGGCGCAGGATCGTAGAAAAAAACGCTGAAAATAACAAATAAATTAAGCATGCAACCGGATAAAACAACATAGGTTTATCAGTGGTTGCAACAGCTAAATTAGTTTGTCGCATAAGGTCAACCAGTGAAATGGTTGATACGAGAGATGTATCTTTAAGCAAAGTAAGCCAGTTGTTAGAAAGCCCCGGTAAGGCATTGCGAATGAGTTGAGGAAAGACAATACGAAAAAATGTGGTTGAGTTCGAAAGTCCTAGAGCTTTTGCTGCTTCATATTGGCCTTTATCAAAAACATTGAATGCTCCAAGCCAGACTTCACAAGAAAAGGCTGAAAGAACCATACTGAGTGCAAGAACACCGGCAACAAAAGCGTTTATACTAAATATTATTTCAATATTAAGATAATCAAGAATAATTTGAATAATATTTTGTAAGCCATAGTAAACTAAAAATAGGGTTAAAAGTTCTGGCAAGCCACGGAATATCGATGAAAAAAGGGTAGCTATCGTTTTAGCTATCTTGATATTGGATTGAATCATCACTGCTCCTAGAAGACCTAACGGAAATCCTAAGAGCCCACAGCACAAAGCCAATGACAATGTCATTCCTGCACTAGAAAGTATAACCCAACCCCAACCGCCATTGCTAAATGATAGCAATGCTAAATTTTCAATCATTTTGCATACCTCATCAAAGAGTTAGATAATATTTTTAGAAATAGACAGTTTATTTAATTTTAGTTCATATTGAGATCTAATAAGTATCAACTGTAAAATATTTTTTCATAATTTTATCATAAGTTCCGTTTAGGCGAATCTCTTTTATAGCTTCATTGAATTTATTTTTCAGGTCGCTATTATTTTTTCGTATACCAATTGCAATCGGAAACTCTGTTTTTTCCAAAGTTCCTAAAAGTTGGCAGCAATTTTTTCCTTCATTTTTTAGCCAGTTTAAGGCTTGTAATTTATCGAGGATAACCACATCAAGTCGATGGCTTAAAAGATCGCGATTAACTTCTATTGCGGTAGGATAAAGTTTAATATTCACCCCTTCAGAAGCATAATGATCTTCTGCGTATGCAGCTTGTGTTGTATTTGATTGCACACCAAGATTTTTACCTTTAAAAGCTTCTACAGAAATCTCTTTAATTTCTGAATTTTTTGTAACAATTACAGCGAATTCTGTATTATAGTAAGGATTTGTGAAGTCGATCTTTTGTAAGCGCTCTTGTGTGCGAGAGAGGGAAGCAATGATAGCATCGTACTTTTTTGCAAGAAGTCCGGGGATCATGCCGTCAAAGTCCTGAGTGGTAATCGTGCACTCAACGTTCATTTTTTTACAAAGTGCATAAGATATATCGATATCAAAACCTTGAAGTTTGTTATTTGAATCAATGTAACTGAATGGGGGATAGGAACCCTCACTTGCAATTCTTAGCGTTTTAGCATTGAGTGATTGGGTGAATAGTGTTGCGCTTACTATAAGAGCTACCGCTAACAATTTCATCATGTTCTCCTGTTGAATAAGCGAGAAATATTAGTTCATCATGTACTTTTATAATCTGTAAGATCTTTTAGGAGCAATGCAAAAATTTATTGATGTTCATTTTGCTATCATTCCGATAAATACTATTCTCATAATGGGTATTGTGAGCCACTTGTATATAGAGAAACATCAGAATAATTTTTTTATTTTGATAAATAACAAATGTTTTTCCTACAACAAATGATAACAATGCTAAATTTTCAATTATTTTGCATATCTCATCAAAGGGTTAGATAATATTTTTTAGAAATAAACAGTCTATTTAATTTTAGTTCATATTGAGATCTAATAAGTATCAACTGTAAAATATTTTTTCATAATTTTATCATAAGTTCCGTTTAGGCGAATCTCTTTTATAGCTTCATTGAATTTATTTTTTAGGTCGCTATTATTTTTTCGTATGCCAATTGCAATCGGAAACTCTGTTTTTTCCAAAGTTCCTAAAAGTTGGCAGCAATTTTTTCCTTCATTTTTTAGCCAGTTTAAGGCTTGTAATTTATCAAAGATGACCACATCAAGTCGATGGCTTAAAAGATCGCGATTAACTTCTATTGCGGTAGGATAAAGTTTAATATTCACCCCTTCAGAAGCATAATGATCTTCTGCGTATGAAGCTTGTGTTGTATTTGATTGCACACCAAGATTTTTACCTTTAAAAGCTTCTACAGAAATCTCTTTAATTTCTGAATTTTTTGTAACAATTACAGCGAGTTCTGTATTATAGTAAGGATTTGTGAAGTCGATCTTTTGTAAGCGCTCTTGTGTGCGAGAGAGGGAAGCAATGATAGCATCGTACTTTTTTGCAAGAAGTCCGGGAATCATTCCCTCAAAATCCTGAGTGATAATCGTGCACTCAACGTTCATTTTTTTACAAAGTGCATAAGATATATCGATATCAAAACCTTGAAGTTTGTTATTTGAATCAATGTAACTGAATGGGGGATAGGAAGCATCACTTGCAATTCTTAGCGTTTTGGCATTGAGTGATTGGGCGAATAGTGTTGCGCTTACTATAAGAGCTACAGCTAACGATTTCATCATGTTCTCCTGTTGAATAAGCGGAAAATATTAGTTCATCATGTACTTTTATAATCTGTAAGATCTTTTAGGAGCAATGTAAAAATTTATTGATGTTCATTTTGCTATCATTCCGATAAATACTATTCTCATAATGGGTATTGTGAGCCACTTGTATATAGAGAAACATCAGAATAAATTTCTTTTTTGATTTTTTTTTAAACAAGCATGTTGCTCTAATAGGTGGCCTTAAGAAAAATTTTGTATGGGGCTATTGTAGGCACACAACGGTATTTCTATCGCACTTTATAGCTAAAGAGCCATTTGATGTGAGAAAATTTTAAGACTACTTTTCATATTTTTTTAATCCACTGAAGAGGTCTAATAAGTTTTGAGGTATAAAAAAACACTTTGGTAGTACATTTATGATGCTTCTTAGGAGCAGGGGGTGCAGTTTTTGCAATTACTTGGCTTTTTCTTATGTGACTATAGCTATTTTATATATAGAGTGATGTGTTTAATTTAAAATTACAAGTCAGAAATTTTTATATATTCCGGGAAAATGTGTTACTGATTTGCTAAAATAATATTTTAGATTCTAGACTATCCATTTGTGAAGGTTATTAGAAAACTTTCATCACGACTTTTGTAATAATATTATAGCTATAATTAAAGAGTTTTAAGACAAAAGTTTACTAAAAATATTTTTAGATTAGAGTAGTTGATTACCCCCAATAAAGCTTCAATAAATTGAAACTTTATTGATCGGTTTTTTATTTTTTAGTGTATGCGTTTATCTGTGGAAACATATTCACGCATAGCATGACCTGTATAAAGTTGGCGTGGACGGCCAATTTTTTGTGAGGAACTCTCAATCATTTCTTTCCACTGTGCAATCCAGCCAACGCTGCGTGCTAATGCAAAAAGAACAGTAAACATTTTAGTTGGGAAACCTAGAGCTTTTAGTGTAATGCCAGAATAGAAATCGACGTTAGGATAAAGTCGTTTTTCAACAAAGTAGTCATCATTTAGCGCAATGTTTTCGAGTTCGATAGCTATATCAAGAAGTGGATCATTTTGAATGTTCAGTTCTTTTAAGACTTCATGACAGGTTTGTTGCATGATTTTTGCGCGTGGATCATAATTTTTATATACGCGATGACCAAAACCCATAAGACGAAAAGAATCATTTTTATCTTTTGCGCGAGCAATAAATTCAGGAATTTTTTTGACGGAGCCTATTTCTTGTAGCATTTTTAAGCATGCTTCATTGGCTCCACCATGAGCTGGTCCCCAAAGGCATGCAATACCTGCTGCGATACATGCAAACGGGTTAGCGCCCGATGATCCTGCAAGACGTACAGTGGATGTAGAAGCATTTTGTTCATGATCCGCATGAAGGATAAATATTCGATCTATAGCCTTAGCAAATACTGGATTGATTCTATAGTCTTCAGAAGGAATGGAAAAGCACATACGAAGAAAGTTTTCAGCATAAGTAAGGTCATTGCGTGGATAAACAAAAGCCTGTCCAATACTGTATTTATACGCCATGGCTACAAGAGTTGGAATCTTGGCAATGAGATGAATAGAAGCGATCATTCTTTGTTGAGGATCTGTAATATTAATAGAATCGTGATAGAATGCAGACATGGCTCCAAGACATGCAATCATGACGGCCATAGGATGAGAGTCACGGGGAAAGCTATGGAATAATTGTGCAAACTGCTCATGTATCATTGTATGCTGCATGATACAGTGGTCAAAATCGACTTTTTCTTGTTTTGTTGGTAGTTCACCGTGCAGCAGAAGATAGCAGCTTTCAAGGAAGTCTCCTTTTTCAGCAAGTTGGTCGATAGGGTAACCACGATACAGTAATATTCCTTTATCACCATCAATATAAGTTATTTTTGATTCACAAGAAGCAGTTGAGGTAAAACCAGGATCATAGGTAAAAGCACCTGTTTCTTTATAGAGAGAAGCAATTTCAATGACGTCAGGACCAACAGTACCTTTACGTACGGGGAGTTCTATTTTGTTATTATTCACTGTGATATGTGCTTTATGCTCAGACATTAGATATTCCTTTCAGATTTTTCGCACTAAAAATCAAGACATTGCTTCATCAGATAGGGAGATATGTAAATGGAAGCTTGTTCCTATCTAGGTTGAAGCTAGATTTACTCTAAAAGTTGACACATGCAATCTAAAAATATTTTTTAATTGCAATTTCATCAAATATGTATTTCGCTTATTTAAGCTAAAATTTAGCTCTCAGTTTATGTTGAAGTGTTTTTTACTTAATAGCTATTCTGTTACATGTATCTAGATACGTGTAGTTAGTCTGCGGTTGTGATAAGTTGGTCATTAATACGATTAAAAGATTCGTTTGGTCCTAATAAAAATAGAACATCGAAAACTCCAGGGGATGTCGTACGTCCTGTGAGGGCTGCTCGAAGCGGTTGGGCAACAGCTCCAAATTTGAGATTCTGTGTGTGTGCATAATATCGAAGAGTTTCATCTAGCGTTTTTATATCCCAATTGGGGCAAGTTTTCAGAGCAAGATAGATGCCTTTTAAGATGGCTTTACCATTGTCGTCCAAGAATGTTTTCGCTTTTTCATCAAGAGGTAATGGCCGTTGCGTAAAAATGAAAGAAGCATTGTCAATGAGTTCGTGTAGTGTTTTGGAACGTTCTTTTAAATTTGGTATAGCTTCTAAAAATTGAGCACGGCGTTGTTTATCAAGTCTTTGAATTAGTTCCAATCCACCTTCAATTTTTGGCAGAATATTAAGGACCGCATCAAAAAGATCTTGGTCTTTGCTCATGCGTATATAATGTCCGTTAATGGCGTCTAGTTTTTTGAAGTCAAAACGAGCTGCACCTTTATTAATATCATTAATATCAAACCAAGAAATCATATCTTCGATTGAAATTAATTCATCATCACCGTGACTCCAGCCTAAACGAACTAGGTAATTACGCAAAGCAGCAGGAAGGTACCCCATTGTTTGATAGGCATCAACACCTAGTGCGCCATGACGTTTTGATAATTTTTCTCCATTTTCACCGTGAATAAGTGGAATATGCGCCATAACGGGAATATCCCATCCCATGGCGTTGAAGATGATTGTTTGACGGGCTGCATTTGTCAGGTGATCGTCACCACGTATAATATGTGTGATTCCCATATCATGATCATCAACGACGACGGCATGCATATAGGTTGGCGAGCCATCGGAACGCAAAATAATAAAATCATCGAGATCTTTATTAGGAAAGCGAACATTGCCTTGAACGCGATCGTGCACTATTGTTTCCCCGTCTTGAGGTGCTTTGATGCGAATAACAGGTTTAATATCTTTAGGAGCTTTAAAACTATCACGGTCTCGCCAACGCCCATCATAACGTGGTGGACGACCTTCTAGGCGAGCACTTTCACGCATTTCAGCTAACTCTTCAGGAGAAGCATAGCAGTAATAAGCTTTACCATCTTTTACCAGCTGTTCAGCTACTTGGCGATGGCGTTCTGCTCGTTCGAATTGCGAAATAGGAGCACCATCATAGCTTAGTCCCATCCAATGCAAGCCATCTATAATGGCTTTTACAGCTGCTTCTGTTGAGCGCTCTCGATCTGTATCTTCAATTCGCAGAAGCATTTTTCCGCCAGTGTGTTTTGCATAAAGCCAGTTAAAGAGGGCAGTACGAGCACCTCCTATGTGAAGGAAGCCTGTTGGTGAGGGTGCAAAGCGGGTAATAACGGGCACGGATACCTTCCTTTAAAATTAATATATTACTTATAGAATTTTATTGAAAGGGTATGTTAGCATAGGTTATTTGGTATGCAATAGCTACATTGCAAGTTAAATTAGGGACTTGTGGATGTTTAATCAAAATATAGGTAAAGATAGTTTATTTATAAGTGATATTTCAGAAATAAAAAAATCAAATTTAAACTGGTTGGATGCTCTTTTCACCCTTTATGATTCCAATAACGATAATTATAACAAAAAAAATTTTTTTTTATTTACGCTTTTGAAAAAAGCAATAATTTTTTTCTGGAATTGGTTGGTTAATTGCATCAACAAAGAAATCTCTTTTGGAATTCTTTTTTCGTTAATTTTAGTCTTTTTTTCTACGGGAATCATTTTGTATTTTAACTTAGACCAGGAGCCAAGTTGGGGGCAATTTGGTGTGTTGGTTGGTGTCTTTCTTGGAATACTATATGTTTTGCATTTTTTTCAGAGAATATGGATTATTGCGGGATTGCTATTTTGTATCGTATTGGGTTCTTTGTTCGCAAAGATAGAAACATGGCGTATCTCTACTCCAATGTTGAGTAGTGATATTGTCACTACATTAACAGGACAAATTGTTTCTATGGAGTCAAAGAAAAGTGGTGGATTTCGTTTAGTTCTAGATGTTTTAAATACAGGAAAACCGGTATTACACCATGTCCCTCATCGTGTTCGTTTATCGGCAAGACATTTACCATATGGGTTGGTAATTGGTGATGGGCTATATGGAAAAGTTAAGCTTCGTGCATTTTCTGGACCGGTACGTCCAGGAAGCTACAATTTTAGTTTTCATAATTATTTTAAAGGGATTGGTGCTCAGGGAGTGTACTTGGGAAAACCCATAAAAGTATCAGTTCCACAGCCCGATAAAATATTGGGTAAAGTTTTACAAAAAATTGAAAACTTACGGACAGGCATGACACAAAGAATCCGTATGGCGATTGAAGAAGAAAAGGGTAGTGTAGCAGCTGCTCTTATAACAGGACAACGGGGCGGTGTTTCAAATGATACAAATGAAGCATTACGTACGGCTGGATTAGCGCACATTTTATCAATATCAGGTTTGCATATGATGCTATTAAGTGGTATAATTCTCATGATTAGCCGTAGTTTTTTAGCACTTTTTCCAGTTTTTTCATCCTATTATCCCATTAAAAAAATTGCCGCTATTATTGCATTAATGGTGACATTTTTTTATTTGCTACTGTCGGGTGTAACTGTATCAGCACAGAGAAGTTTTGTGATGGTTGCAGTTATGTTGATTGCTGTATTGTGTGATCGTTCTGCTGTCACAATGCGTAATTTTTCTATCGCAGGCTTAATAACCTTAGCTATTTCGCCGCATGAAATATTAGGTCCCAGTTTTCAAATGTCTTTTTCCGCAACCGGAGCTTTAATTTCGTTTTTTGAATGGTGGAGCGGGAGGTCATTTTTTCGCAAAATAAAAATAAGACCATCTTATGCTAACGGTGGAGTAATTCATTTCGCGTTTTTATCGATTGTTTCAATATGTGTATCTTCATTCGTGGCTGGGACTGCTAGTGGAATTTATGCTGTTTACCATTTCTCTAATATTGCATTTCTTAGCGTTATCAGCAATGCATTAGCTTTGCCAATAACATCAATTCTTATCATACCCTTTGGATTAATCGCGGTTCTTGCAATGTTTTGGAATCTTGAGTGGTTACCGCTTCAAATTATGGGTTTTGGTATTGATCTTGTGATAAAAATTGCTCACGCAATAAGTGCCATTTCGCTTAATTTGAATCCTGGATTTATGCCGTTATCTGCATTTGTTTTGTTGAATATAGGTTTGGTTGGACTGGTTTTTTATAGAACATCCATTAGGCTCTTTTTTAGTTTTTTCATTTTGGCTGGTATTTATGTTTGCCTGGTGCATTCACCTATCCAATTAATTATAGCAGATAATATGAGACTTGTGGGTGTTATCAATGAGAAGAAGTTATATCTTGATCGTTATCAATTTTCTAAGTTCACGACATTCATATGGGAGAAATCATTTCGTGTGAATGAGATGATAAAACCAACGAAATATGGTCCCTCGTTTAATGAACAGTTCATTTGCGATAAATATGCGTGTACTTCCTTATTAGAAAATGGATTAAAAGTGCTTGTTTTACGTGGAAAAACAGATCAATGCGTAGAGGCAGACATCGTAATTAAGACATTTGCAATGAATAATAAAACATGCAGCAAAAAGGCACTTCTAGTATTTACTCCCCAACAATTGTTATCACGGGGGAGTGTTCTGATGACCAAAAGTGGAGACATCATTTGGTCTTCAAAAGGAGGGCATAGACCGTGGAATACGTACAGGTGGCATTCATAAAAAATACAGCTTACTGTATTCTATACACTTTTCTAGTTATGTTTTGGCGTATCTCCTGTAATGTTATAGGTTATCAATTCCGCTAGAGCTGATCAGTTGCTCGTACTTTAAAAAACAGATAACTTTTTGAGATCTGAATAATTTATAATTTTTCAGAGGTATTTCATGTATGCACCTTATTGATGATGGAAGATAAGCTAAAAGTGCTTATTGGGTACGGAAAATATCTATAAATTGTATAAAGAAAAAAATTGTTAATTATTCTATTTTATTATCATAATACCTTTTTATAACAATTAATACTTTTTAATCAAAAGGTGATAAATAAATTTATGGAAGATTGAGGTGATCAATATTTTATTTTGATCATCGAGTTGTAATGAATGTCTCTGGTTATTGGTAAAAGGTAAAGCAATTTATGAATGTTCAACAGTTAAAAAAAATGGCGGCTATTAAAGCGCTGGAGTTTGTTGAGGATGATATGCTTCTTGGTATTGGATCTGGTTCGACAGTAAATGAGTTTATTCGCTTTCTTGGTGAACGTATAGCAGGTGGCTTGCGTGTAACAGGTGTTGCTACCTCATTATATTCTGAACAGCTCTGTCGTAAATTTGGGGTGCCTCTTACCACTTTAGAACAAACACCTGAATTAGATCTTGATATTGATGGGGCGGATGAAATTGGTCCAGAGATGACGCTCATTAAAGGGGGGGGGGGAGCGTTGTTGCATGAAAAAATTGTGGCGTCGGCATCTCGTGCAATGCTTGTTATTGCTGATGAGACAAAGATGGTGAAAACGCTTGGTTCTTTTGCTTTGCCGATAGAGGTCAATCCGTTTGGTCTGCATACCACATGCAGATCTATCGAAAAAGTTGCTTATGATTTAGGGCTTTCTGGAGAAGTTGTATTAAGAATGAGTGGAGAAAAGCCTTTTGAAACAGATGGTGGTCACTTTATTTTTGATGCATTTTGGGGATGTATTTTGCAGCCAAAACCATTATCTGATGCGCTTCTTGCAATTCCTGGTGTTATCGAGCATGGTCTTTTTTTGGGATTGGCATCGCGTGCAATTGTAGCTATGGCTGATGGTCAAATAAAAGTTTTAGAACCATTTGATTTTTAAAGAAGGCGGTTTACATGACAATATGTTAGCGCAATAAACAAAGGGTATTAAAGATGTGGGATAAAATAACGAATTTGAATTCTAAAGTATAAATTAGTCATCGGGATAATCATTAAATGAAAACAATATTTTCTTTTCAGCGTTTTGGTGTATATTTTTGTGCAGTTGTCGTTTTTGTTGCAAGTATTGGAATGGCTTATGCACAAGGTGTGAGTGATCACCATTTAGATTCAGCAAGAAAGGCTATACGTGCCATTCATGCAACTGATCAGTTTGATAATTTTTTACCGAATGCAGCACACGATCTCAAGAATGAATTGACCAGCGATGATCCAAATTTAGCGACTGTTATTTCTGATATTGTTGATAAGCAGGTGCTTGCTTTGGTTAAGCGGCGTTCTGGATTAGAACAAGAGATTGCTCATGTATATGCAAAATATTTTACTCAAAAAGAACTTGATGCAATCACGGAATTTTATAACTCTGATACAGGTAAAAAGTTTTTGACGGAAGTTCCCAATATTGCACGTGATGCTTATTCTACATTTGATGTATGGCGTTCTTCTATTATGCAGGATCTTATAAAAAATGTGAAAAAGGAGATGTCTGAAACACTTAACTTGAACAACTCCATTACACCTGCTAAATCGGACTTTTTACAAAATAAAAAATAGTTTGGCTGATATTGCTACGATAATGTGCAATTTTTAATTTATTAAAAGTAGTGGTTTTCCATCGCTTTTAATAAAATAAATAGGTTTTCTTAGAGGATCCTTTATAAAATTAAAGGGCACTTAAAAACAAAAAAGACTTTCATTTGATAATAAATGGTCATAGCTTATTGTTACGAATAGTAAACATATGAGAAGGAAATAGGCGGTGGGATCTTTTGATTTTGATTTATTCGTTATTGGAGGTGGTTCTGGTGGTGTGCGTGCTGCACGCCTTGCTGGAGGGCTTGGTAAGCGTGTTGCTATAGCTGAAGAATACCGTGTAGGGGGGACTTGTGTTATTCGCGGTTGTGTTCCAAAGAAATTGTATGTTTATGCTTCCCAATACGCAAAGGAGTTCAAGAAGAGTGTTAGCTTTGGGTGGAAATGTGCTGATCCAATTTTTAGCTGGGAAAACTTAGTTGCAGCTAAGGATAAAGAAATATCAAGATTAGAAGAGCTTTATCTTAAGGGGCTGAAAAATAATAATGTTCATATTTATAAAAGCCGTGCTGTTTTTTTGGATGAGCATACATTGGAGCTCTCTGCAACAGGTGAGCGTGTAAGTGCGGAAAAGATTTTAATTGCGACCGGAGCACAAATTGCACCAAATACTGCAATAAGAGGAAGTAATTTATGCCTTACTTCTAATCAAATTTTTAACCTTAAAAAACTCCCAAAATCAATAGTAATTGTTGGCGGTGGGTATATTGGTGTTGAGTTTGCTAATATTTTTCACGAATTAGGTGTGAAAACAACGCTCCTTCATCGTGGTGGTTTAATCCTTCGTAACTTTGATCATGATTTGCGACAGTTGCTTAATGATGCGATGATTGAAAAAGGGATTTCCATTATTTATGGAACGACAGTTTCCAATGTACAGGCTGGAGGAAATTGTTATGATATTACTTTATCAACTGGGCAAACGATTAGTGCTGATCAGGTTATGTTGGCTACAGGGCGTGTACCCAATACAACAGGTTTGGGACTCGAGCGTGCAGGTGTTAAAGTGGATGAATGTGGTGCAGTTCTTGTTGATGAAAGAATGACAACAAATGTACCTCACATTTGGGCTGTTGGTGATGTAACAGGTCATGTTCAGTTGACGCCTGTTGCGATTCATGATGCAATGTGCTTTGTTAAAACTGCATTTGAAAATACGCCCACAATGCCAGATTATGATTTAATTACGACAGTGGTTTTTTCACAGCCTGAGATTGGAACAGTAGGTATTTTAGAGGAAGATGCGATACACCGTTATAAGCGTCTTGAGGTTTATCGTACAACTTTCCGTCCTATGCGCGATGCTTTTTCTGGAAGTTTAGAAAAAATGTTTATGAAGCTTATTGTTGATGCTGAAAGTCGTGTTGTTGTGGGTGCCCATATTTTAGGCGAGAATGCTGGTGAGATAGCGCAGCTCATAGGAATATCTCTAAAAGGAAAATTAACAAAGGATGTTTTTGATGCAACTATGGCAGTGCATCCAACTATGGCAGAAGAATTGGTGACAATGTATAAGCCAAGTTATGTTTATGAAAATGGGAAAAAAATAGAGAATTCAGAAGCAAATAATTATGCTAAACGATGAAGCTTTTACTATAACAAGCTGTGAGTTTCACTCTCTGGAGAGAGTGTAATGATAAAAGAGTGGATGCCTGACTCTTGGAGAGCAAGACCAATTAAACAACTTCCGACTTACCCGGATAAAACTGTATTAGCAGATGTTGAACGAAAGCTACGTAGCTATCCTCCTTTGGTTTTTGCAGGTGAAGCACGTAATTTAAAAAACGAATTGGCAGCTGTTGCACAGGGCCAGGCTTTTTTATTGCAAGGTGGAGATTGTGCAGAAAGCTTTGCAGAACATGGAGCCGATAATATCCGTGATTTTTTTCGTGTATTTTTGCAAATGGCGATTGTTTTAACTTTTGGTAGTTCTAAACCAGTTGTTAAAATCGGTCGTATTGCTGGCCAGTTTGCAAAACCACGCTCCTCTGAGATGGAAAGCAAAGAAGGGGTTGAACTTCCTTCTTATAGGGGGGATATCATTAATGGCATTGAGTTTGATATAAATTCTCGTATTCCTGATCCACAACGGATGTCTATGGCTTATCGTCAATCTGCAGCAACATTAAATCTGTTGCGTGCTTTTTCACAAGGGGGGTATGCTAGTTTAGAAAATGTTCATGCATGGATGTTAAGTTTCATTTCTAACAGCCCGCAGGGTGAGCGTTATAAGCTGTTGGCAGAGCGTATTTCTGAAGCTATAGATTTTATGCGTTCCATAGGGATTACGTCTAAAACGAATTTTTCATTACGTGAAACATCTTTTTATACCAGTCATGAAGCACTTTTGCTTGATTATGAAGAAGCTTTGACGCGAATTGATTCAACTTCTGGAGATTGGTATGCAACCTCTGGCCATATGTTATGGATTGGTGATCGTACACGTCAGATTGATCATGCTCACGTTGAATATTGCCGCGGCATTAAAAATCCTATCGGGCTGAAGTGTGGTCCTTCTATTGAACCTGATGAGCTTTTGAGCTTGATTGATATTCTAAACCCTGAAAATGAGCCAGGACGGTTAACGCTTATTACGCGTTTCGGTTATGATAAAGTAGAAAATTATCTTCCAAAATTGATCCATGCAGTTGAACGTGAAAAGCGTAAAGTTATATGGTCTTGTGATCCAATGCACGGTAATACGATTACTGTAAATGGCTATAAAACGCGTCCCTTTGATTATGTTTTAAAGGAAGTCGAAAATTTTTTTTCAGTGCATTGTGAAGAGGGAACTTATCCAGGAGGTATTCACATTGAAATGACAGGTCGTGATGTAACAGAATGTATGGGGGGGGCGCATGCTATTTCTGTAGAGGATTTGTCTCATCGTTATCATACACAGTGTGATCCGCGATTAAATGCAGATCAAGCGTTAGAATTAGCTTTTCTTGTTGCTGAACTTCTTAAAAAAAATCGTGAATTAATTCATTAGTTCCTAGCGAATGGTTAGATAAAAAGGTGCATGACATTTTTTTATGTTAGGTGTTCATGAAAGAAGAGAATTCCTTAAGAAAGAAATGTTTTTAATAAATAAAATAAAGTCTTGGTTACTAAACTTATGAAATGATACAAAGGCTTATGAAAAATGATTTTCGGGTAACAGTTGCCCAATTAAATCCTACAGTTGGTGATATTGAGGGAAACTTCTCTCTTGCAGTAATGGCGCATCAAAAAGCTAAAGCAGAAGGTGCTGATCTTGTTTTATTTACTGAGCTTTTTATAAGTGCTTATCCGCCAGAAGATCTTGTTCTTAAATCTTCTTTTACAAAAACATGTGAGGATGCTGTTAAGAAATTAGCAAAGATAACATTAGGGGGACCAGGAATCGTAATTGGTGTTCCGCTAAGTCGTAATAATAACATTTATAATGCTGTTATGCTTCTTGATGAAGGACGAATAATTGCTGAAAGCTTGAAGTTTGATTTACCTAATTATGCCGAGTTTGATGAAAAAAGACTATTTTCTCCCGGTCCACGCCCTGAGCCGATCGTTTATCATGGGGTAAGTTTAGGAATAGTTATTTGTGAAGACATTTGGAATGATTCTTTTCTTTGCACTGAACTTGGAAATAAAGGGGCCGAGATTCTCCTTGTCTTGAATGGATCCCCATATTGTCGTAGCAAAACACGAAAACGTATAGAAGTTGTTCGTGAACAAGCTCTTCAATCTGGCATGCCTATTATTTATGCTAATCAAGTTGGTGGGCAGGATGAGCTCGTTTTTGATGGAGGATCTTTTGCGGTAAATGGGCAAGGCAAAATAGTGTTCCAAATGAAACATTTCGAAAGCCATATTGCTTTAAGTCATTGGCAGAGAAAAATAACTGGATGGCAATGTGTTTCTGGTTCAGATGAAAATCTTCTTGAGGGGTTAGCTGCTGATTATCAAGCCTGTGTTGTGGGTTTAAGAGATTACGTCAATAAAAATGGCTTTAAGGATGTTATTCTCGGTCTTTCAGGAGGGATTGATTCAGCTCTTTCTACAGCAATGGCAGTGGATGCTCTTGGTGCTGAGAGGGTTCACACCGTAATGATGCCTTATCATTATACTTCACAAGAATCACTGCAAGATGCTAAAGAGTGTGCACATCTTTTAGGATGTCATTATAAAGTAATACCGATTATGCAATCTGTTGAAGCTTTTTTGAATACAATGTCGTCTGTTTTTTTAGGGCTGTTACCTGATATTACAGAAGAAAATCTTCAAAGCCGTATACGCGGGACTATTTTAATGGCTCTTTCAAATAAATTTGGTTCAATGGTGATAACAACAGGGAATAAGTCTGAAATGGCTGTAGGATATGCAACACTTTATGGTGATATGAATGGAGGATTTAATCCCTTGAAAGATATTTATAAAATGCAGGTTTATGCATTGGCAGAGTGGCGCAATAAAAACCACTTGCACAATTTGATGGGACCGGAAGGAATTGTGATTCCGTCAAATATTATAAAAAAAGCGCCTTCTGCAGAGCTTCGTGAAAATCAAAAAGATGAAGATTCTTTACCTCCTTATCCTGTTCTAGATGGTGTTTTGCAATCTCTTATCGAAAATGACATGAGTGTGTGTGATATTGTTAAGCGTGGGTATTTACGAGAAACGGTTGAGAAAATTGAGAATCTTCTTTATGTAGCCGAATACAAAAGGCGACAGTCTGCCCCAGGTGTAAAAATCAGTTGCAAAAACTTCGGTCGTGATCGTCGTTATCCTATTGTCAATCATTTTCGCGATAAGAATTGAGTATTATTTTTTATGTTAAAAGTTCGTTTTGCGCCTTCTCCAACAGGTTATATTCATATTGGCAATGTTCGTATTGCCCTGTTCAACTGGCTTTATGCGCAAGCACATAATGGAAAATTTATTTTGCGCTACGATGATACAGATGTTGAACGTTCTAAACAGGAATATATTGATGCTATTGGGATTGATCTTGAGTGGCTTGGTATAAAACCAGATGAGCTTTATTATCAATCTAAACGGTTTAGTCGATATGATGAAGTCGCCGAGACTCTCAAACGATGTGGTCTTCTTTATCCTTGTTATGAAACCGCGGAAGAATTAGATAGACGTCGTAAAATCCAACTTTCTCGCAAATTACCTCCTATTTATGACCGCTCCGCATTGAAACTGACATTAGAAGATAAAAAAGCATTTGAATCGCAAGGTCGTAAGCCTCATTGGCGTTTTCTTCTTCCTAATTTTGCGAATGATCCTTTGCAAAAAAAGCGAACGGAGATTTGCTGGAATGATGCAGTAAAGGGAAAGCAGACGATTGATTTGTCTTCTCTTTCAGATCCTGTTTTAATTCGTGAAGATGGCAGCTACCTTTATACGTTGCCATCTGTAGTTGATGATATAGATATGGCTATTACACATATTATTCGTGGGGATGATCATATTACAAATACAGGCGCTCAGATAGCCCTTTTTAAAGCTCTTAATGCAAAGTTACCGGTTTTTGGGCATATCAATTTATTGACTACAGCTTCAGGAAAAGGACTTTCAAAACGTAACAATGATCTTTCTATCCGTTTTTTACGGGAGGAAGGATTGGAATCTATGGCTGTTCAATGCTTTGCAGTTTTAATTGGGACATCGAAAAATGTACATTCTTATCCTAATCAAGCAGCGCTTTTAGAGCATTTTAATCTGCAAGATACATCAAGATCAGTTGCAAAATTTGATATTGATGATCTTTTCAGTTTGAATAGTCATCTTGTTCATGAGTTAACCTATGCAGAAGTTAAGACGCGATTGAACAGTCTTTCTATTGATGGAGAAAAGGCGGAGTGTTTTTGGAATGCGATAAGAGGCAATATTAATAAAGTAACTGATGCTATTCTGTGGTGGAAAATTATTCATGATGAACAAAATTTTGATACAGTGGCGCTTGAAGACCGTACATTTGTAAAGCAATCTATCCATTTTTTACCGGACGGTGTACTGAATGATGAAAGTTGGAAAATTTGGACGAAGACATTAAAAAAGGAAACAGGTCGTAGTGGGAGAGCTTTGTTTATGCCGTTGCGTCAGGCGCTTACCGGAATGGATCATGGGCCAGAAATGGGAAAATTTTTGCAGCTTTTAGGGCGAGAGAAAGTAATAAAAAGATTGGCTATCCAAGGGGAATAAGGATAGCTTTTTCAAAGCACTTTTTTGTTTTTGCACTATTAAAGATAGTAAGCTCCTAGTTTAACTGCGGATTTTTATGAGCATAAATGCTGGGATATCATCGCCAAATCCAATGGGAGTAGAGTTTTTATTTTTTTGAGTGCGATGTTGTTCAGGTAGTTTTGCATTATTATTCTTAGTTTGAACGTAATCTACCTTATCATCTTTTAACGATTTTTTAGTTTGGACAATACGCTTTTTTTGAGTGGTGTTCTTTAACAATTTTGGAGACTTTTTCTTTAAAAGGATGTCACCTTCTTGATCATCAATCGTTAAAGTAGAGAGATCTCCGTTGAGCCATTTGATTTTTTCATTGCTGATTTCTTCAATGGCGCTGATATATTTTTTTTCAGCTTCTGTGACAATTGTAAAAGCTTTTCCGCTACGATTTGCACGTCCTGTACGACCAATTCGATGAATGTAGTCTTCAGCATGCGTAGGAACATCATAATTGAAAACATGGCTTACATCTGGGATATCAAGCCCACGGGCTGCAACATCAGAGGCAACAAGAAGTTTGAGTTTATTATTTTTAAAATTAGCTAGTGTGTTCATTCGCGAATACTGATCCATATCCCCATGAAGTGCACCTACACTAAAATTATGTCGGACGAGTGATCTAAAAAGTTCAGAAATGTCTCTTTTCCGATTACAAAAAATAATAGCATTTTTAAGTTGATCACCTTCATTGTGAATAAGTTCTCTTAAAACTGCTCTTTTGTCCCATGATTTATCCTTAGATTTGACGAGTCGCTGTGTAATTGTTGTGGCTGTTGAGGATGCTTTTGTCACTTCCACAGATACAGGAGAATGTAGAAATTGCTTTGTTAGTTTTGTGATTTCTGGCGCCATTGTTGCAGAAAAGAATAAAGTTTGACGCGTAAAGGGGGTTAATTTACAGATACGTTCAATATCGGGAATAAATCCCATATCCAACATGCGATCTGCTTCATCAATAACAAGAATTTCAACCCCCATTAAGAGCAATTTACCACGTTCAAAATGATCAAGAAGACGCCCTGGCGTTGCTATAAGAACATCAGCCCCTCGCTCAAGTTTACGATCTTGTTGTTCAAAAGAAACACCACCAATTAAGAGTGCAACATTTAAACGATGGTTCATTCCATATTTATCGAAATTTTCTTCAACTTGAGCTGCAAGTTCCCGGGTTGGTTCTAATATAAGAGTGCGAGGCATCCTTGCCCTTGCTCGACCCTTTTCAAGTAGTGTGAGCATGGGCAAAACAAAAGAGGCTGTTTTTCCCGTTCCTGTTTGAGCGATTCCTAGAACGTCTTTTCTTTGAAGTACGTGCGGAATCGTCCCACTCTGAATAGGTGTTGGAGCTGTATATCCCGCTGACTTTACTGCTTTCATAACCTTCGTGGAAAGACCTAGATCATCAAAACTGTTTAGAGGTTCTATCATTCTATCTATCAATTGCTCTGCGATTTTAATTTCTCTATCCGGACTATTTGCAAGATTAAGGTATTCTACACTATTTGAGAGGATTAAGGTGCATTCATAAAAAAGTCAACTATAACAGCCATATATACATAGAAAGCATAATACAACAATTAATATCGAAATTGTTCTGATAAAATACGCTCATCCCATGAATGATTAGAGTCAAAAAGGATTGTAGCTGTTACTTCTGTTGCTGTTGAAATAGTAACTGACTTGACAGATTTAACTTCAACATTATCGGCTGCGGCATTTACAGGGCGTTTGTCAGATTCGAGCATATCAAAGCGTATTGTTGCCGTATTGGGAAGTAATGCTCCGTGCCAGCGCCTAGGGCGAAAAGGACTAACAGGAGTGAGTGCCATAAGAGGAGCCATAAGAGGCAAAATAGGCCCATGTGCTGACAGATTATATGCGGTTGAGCCCGCTGGTGTAGCAACAAGAATACCATCGCAAATTAATTGCTCCATGCGTATGTTACCATCAATGCTGATACGGATTTTGGCTGCTTGATAAGATTGACGAAATAGAGATACTTCGTTTATGGCAAGTGCTTCAATATGTTCCTGAGATTCTACTTTTGCAATCATACGTAAAGGATGAATTTCTTTTTTGTGTGCGATGGCAATACGATTTGGCAATTCTTGTTCGTGAAATTCATTCATAAGGAAACCTATAGAACCTTGATTCATACCATAGATAGGTTTTCCGATGTTCATAACATCACGCACTGTTTGTAACATTGTTCCGTCACCACCAATTGCAATAACCACATCGGTTTTTTCAAGAGGAAAATGTCCGTAAATGGAAATTAATTTTTTTGTAGCTTTCATGGCTTCTTCAGTTTGTGCGGAAATAAAATGAAAGCGATTTGCTAATGTAATCATTAAGAGCTATCCTGATATTAACAACTTATTTTTTAGAGTTTTTAAGCTGTATATAAAAACCACTTGTGTAAGAATTAAGAGATTATGCATGAAGAGTAGTCTATTTAAGTAAATGTATTATGGAATGATAATATAAAAAGATTGTATAGCAATATAAACTATAAGTGGGTATTATTTCTTAATAATGATAATTCATCATTGAAGCCGAGAGTATGATCAGTTAAAAGAACACAGTTTAGTTGTAAGCACCCGTAGCTCAGCTGGATAGAGCGCTGCCCTCCGAAGGCAGAGGTCACAGATTCGAATTCTGTCGGGTGCACCAGGCTTTTTAATTTTGTCTCGTATCATTAATTGCCGATAGTGCTGTGTACTAAAAAATAATATAGGCTCTTCCCAGAGCTCCAGCAAAAATCTCAACGTGTTTATCTCAAATATCTCTATATTTTTTCTGCAAAAAGTAAAAAATTTAAAAATGAATTAAATGACAATTAGCAAAAATTACATTAGCATTTAATTTAAACAAGCTGAGTAATTCACAAAAAATATTTTTTATTGTCTAGGGCAGAATGTCTGACTAGCTATTGTTCTATGCTTTTTAAAATATATTTTCAGAAGAAAAATGTGAGCTTGTGTTCATCATGAAACCGGTTTTGTGTGTAGCTATGTTTTAGTTGACTTTGTATTAAAGAAGAAAAGAAATGGTAACAAATGAACTTAAACAAGGTATGAGTAAGCGCCAAGTTATCTTTTTAGCCATTGGATCTGCTATTGGAACGGGTTTTTTTTACGGATCTGCTCAAGCGATTAGATTGGCTGGACCGAGTGTTTTGATTGCTTACTGTATTGCTGGTTTAGCTATTTTTATGGTTATGCGGGCTCTCGGTGAGATGATTGTTCATAATCCACTGCCTGGTTCTTTTGCTCGTTATGCTGCAAAATATATTTCTCCGTTGGCTGGTTTTTTAACAGGATGGACATATGTTTTTGAGATGGTTCTTGTTGGTTTAGCTGATATCACGGCTTTTGCGACTTATATGGGATTTTGGTATCCTGATGTTGCTCCTTGGATATGGGCACTCAGCATTACACTGATTATCACTGGAATTAATTTGGCAGCAGTAGAAATATATGGTGAGCTAGAGTTTTGGTTATCTTCTATCAAAATTATTGCTATCATTTCTATGATCGTTTTAGGAATAGCAATTATTTTGTATAGTTGGGAGGAAAGTACAGTTTTTTCGGCTGTTGGTGTTCATAATTTGTGGAAAAATGGTGGTGTTTTTCCCAATGGTTGGTTTGGTTTTCTAGCTTGCTTTAGTGTTGTTGTTTTTGCTTTTGGTGGCATAGAAATTATCGGGATGGCAGCGATGGAGATACAGGATCCTCATAAAACCATCTCAAGAGCAATTAATTCTGTTCCAATTCGTATTTTGCTCTTTTACGTCATGACCTTAGCCATTTTGATGTCACTTTATCCTTGGAATAAAATTGGTCTTATGGATAGTCCGTTCGTTGCCATATTTGAGAGTCTTAGGATTTCATCAGCAGCTAATATTTTAAATATCGTTGTCGTTACAGCAGCTATTTCTGCAATGAATAGTGCAATGTATGGTGCTGGTCGCATGATACATGGGTTATCGCAAGAAGGTTATGCGTTTAAAAAGTTTCAATATTTATCAAAAAACGGCATACCAATTTTTGTTATTTTATTGATTTTTTGCATTTTTCTTCTTGGCGTTATCCTCAATTATTTTTATCATGAGCGGCTTTTTTTTCTCATTGCAGCAATGGCAACATTTGCAACAGTTTTTGTTTGGATGATGATTCTATTTTCGCAAGTTTGTATGCGTTTTAAAATTTCTAAAGAGCGACACTGTAGTATAAAATTTCCTGTTCCGTTTTGGCCAATAGGATCAATTTTTTCTATTTTATTTATGGGGTTTATTTTTATTTTGTTATGGTCTTTTGATGATACGCGGCCGGTATTAATCGTAGGTGCTAGTTGGATTACAGGACTTGTTATTGTCTTCTATGTACTTAAACTTTATAATTCAAAAAATATAATATACCGGAATAAGAATAAATATTAAGTTAGAAATACAAAGATGAATGATTTTAAGGTAGAAGGATGCCCGATAATAGTTCCTTTGTAAGCACATTTCAAAATGTAGCGGGCAATTAGTATATTTTCCCTTGATAATATAGCTCCTTCTTATAGGTGATTTTGTATAAATTCATGAGTGTGTGATCAGATTAGTAAGGTTTATGATATTGACGGATTCGATATTGAGATAAAAAAGACTGATAATGGTTAGTGCGTGTTGGTAGACGTGTAACAAAAGCATTTGCAGCATCTGAAAAAGATTGTAGTGTTTCTTTTTACGATAAGGTTTATCTTACTAATTATTGGGGAGGAAAACAATTTGTGCATTTTAAAAATTATTTCCAATTTGATTTTTTCTTAAAAGTTGGTTTTGATGCCACTTTGCAATTATCTAAAAAAATTATACTTCACAGTTACTTAGTTCATCAGTATAAGTTTCATTAAGGCTGCCCTTTCTAGATCCGTTTCTTTGATGGACTGCGTTATCGTTTTAAAAGTTAAACCTGAGAATTTTTGTTTTTACTGGGGAAAAATAAAAGTGAAAAGCATTACAATTGCTTTAAAAATTCTTTTAGTATTAATGTTTTTGAGAACTTTTAGAATTATATTTATTTTTATATTAGTTTCTTATAAAAATAAATATAATCAATGTATTGTACTTTTTTTCTAAAATTTTATATTAGTAAACATTACTTAATATAATGATTTTATTGATTTTTTTATTTAAAATTCTGTGTTTGAGCCAATTCCAACGATTTATATCTTTGATACACTAAAAAAGCGAAGAATTAATTTGGATATCTAAAAACCTTACATAATAATTTTAAAATATGTGATGGTACAACCTTACAGTTATTAAGGATTTTATTCTGGTAAACTGAAAATATAACGATTAGTGCTACGAGTGGTTGTCAATAATTGCATTTACCAGGAGTTATTGAATTTATGTGTTATTTATACTTTTTTATCGTTTTATTTTTGTTAAAAGGTAATGTGTGTTAGTTTCATTTATCTGTTTTTTTAGACTAAGTGCGGAGTTATTTTGATGTCAAAAAAAGTCATGATCGTGGAAGATAATGAACTTAATATGAAATTATTCCGTGATCTTGTAGAGGCAAGTGGCTATGAAACAGTTGAAACACGTAATGGTCTCATTGCATTAGATTTAGCACGTTCATCAATGCCTTCTCTTATCCTTGTAGATATACAGTTGCCAGAGGTATCAGGAATAGATGTCATTAAACAATTAAAAAAGGATGAAAAACTTAAATCCATCCCTGTTGTTGCTGTAACTGCATTTGCTATGAAAGGGGATGAAGAACGCATTCGTGCAAGTGGGTGTGAAGAATATATGTCAAAACCTATTTCTGTTCCTCATTTTATTACAATGGTAAGAAATTTTTTGGAGTAAAGCACTTTAAAATTGAATCTTTACTAAGTGATAGTAGGGAAAAACACTGGAAAATTAATGCAATAATTGTAATTATATTACAAAAAAGCTCCGTTGAAAACGGAGCTCTGTGTGTTGCGCAAAGACTGAAATTAACGCTTTGAAAATTGAAAAGAACGGCGTGCTTTTGCTTTACCGTATTTTTTACGTTCAACAACACGGCTATCACGGGTCAAAAATCCCCCTTTTTTCAAGATTTTACGAAGCTCTGGCTCGTAATAGGTTAAAGCTTTGGAAATACCATGACGTACTGCCCCGGCTTGTCCAGAAAGACCACCACCAGAAACAGTTGCAATAATATCAAACTGGGTATCCCTATTTGTTGCTACGATTGGCTGACGAAGGATCATTCTAAGAACAGGACGGGCAAAATATTTATCATATTCCTTATTATTAATGGTAATTTTTCCAGATCCTAGTTTGATCCATACTCGAGCAACGGCATCTTTACGTTTTCCTGTTGCATAGGCACGCCCTAGTGAATCAAGTTTTTGCACGTGGATAGGAGCGAGATTTTCATTAGCTTCTGTAGCAGTTGCTACCATGCTAAGCTCAGAAAGAGAATTAACTTCAGCCATAATTAAGAAATCCTTTTGTTTTTGCGGTTGAAAGCACCAACGTCAAGAGCTTCAGGCTGTTGTGCAGCATGTGGGTGTTGGTTCCCAGCATAAACACGTAGATTCTTTAACTGGCGACGGCCAAGTGGTCCACGAGGAATCATTCGTTCTACAGCTTTTTCAACAACGCGCTCAGGGAAACGGCCTTCAAGAATTTGACGCGCTGTACGCTCTTTAATGCCACCAATATAGCCGGTATGCCAATAATATTTTTTATCTGTATATTTCTTTCCGGTAAGAAAGATTTTGTTTGCATTGATCACGATAACATTGTCACCATCATCGACATGTGGAGTAAATGTAGCTTTATGTTTTCCACGTAAGCGGTTAGCAATAAATGTGGCAAGACGACCCAACACAAGGTTCTCTGCGTCAATAATAACCCATTTTTTCACCACTTCAGTTGGCTTTTGTGAAAAAGTTGCCATAGAAGTATCCTTTATTGAGACCCTTTATAATGAGGGAATTTTTTATTTTTGCGTTAAAAATTGTTGCCATAAAGAAACATTTAACACGTATTACCTACTCTGATATAATGTCTTTTTATTTACGTCAAGAAAAAATAAAAACTTATAAAACAATATGTTATAATTGCGGTATTATAGTACTACATCATCATCAAAGATGCCTATACATATTTTAAGCCAAAGTGGATGCTACTAAAGAGTATTTTTGTCTTTAACTCTCAGATTGTATTTTGTTGTCATTTGTTGTAGAACAAGTGGGAATGAAGCAATCCCGTTATTTTCTCAATGTTGAATCTTCTGCTTGTGGTCAAGCTTGGTTAGATGCTCTTGATATTCAAGGAGTAAATAATGCGCTCGCTATTTCTCAAAAATTTGGTTTTCCAGATGCATTAGCTCGCGTTCTCTCTGCAAGAGATGTGGATGAATCTGAGGCTGTTGCTTTTATCAATCCAACGTTGCGTACTTTAATGCCTAATCCAGAAAGTTTTACGGATATGCAATGTGCAGCAGAGCGCATTGTCAAGGCTATTTTGAATCAAGAGAAGGTTGCAGTTTTTGGTGATTACGACGTTGACGGTGCTTGTTCATCAGCACTCGTAGCACGCTTTCTTCGTTATTTTGGCATTGAAGTAAAAATTTATATTCCTGATCGTATTGTTGAAGGGTATGGTCCGAATGAACAAGCAATGAGGATGTTAGTGCAAGAAGGTGCCCATTTGATTATTACGGTTGATTGTGGTGCAAACAGTCAAGATGCAGTCAAAGCAGTAAAATATGCGGGGGCTGATGTTGTGATTTTAGATCACCACCAAATGTCAGATGTCCATCAAGAAGCTGTTGCTCTTGTCAATCCTAATCGCCCTGATGATTTTTCTGGGCAAGGTCATTTATGTGCTGCTGGTGTTGTTTTTATTACGTTGGTATGGGTTAATAATTTATTGCGAAAGAAGCAATTTGGAGGGAAGCTTCCTGATCTTTTAAGTATGCTTGATCTTGTTGCATTGGCAACCATATGTGATGTTGTGCCGCTACAAGGTATTAATCGTGCTTTTGTGGTTAAAGGGCTTCAAGTTGCTCGTTCTATGTGTAATCATGGAATAACGGCTTTAACAAAAGTTTCTCGCATAGGTGAGCCGCTTAATAGTTTTCACTTAGGGTTCTTGTTAGGTCCTAGAATTAATGCAGGAGGGCGTATTGGTGACCAAGCTTTGGGAGCGCGTTTGCTCAGCTGTGATGATAAAGATGAGGCTGACAGAATAGCAAAACAATTGGATCAACTTAATCAAGAACGACAAGAAATAGAGGGCATTCAATTAGCACAAGCAGAATCTTATATTGATTTTCTTTATCAGGACCAAGCAACACCACTGTCACTTGTGATTGCTCAGAAAGAATGGCATCCAGGAATCGTTGGTATTCTTGCATCCCGCTTAAAAGAGCGTTTTTTTTGTCCTGTTTTTGCAATTGCTTTGAAAGAAGATGGAAGTGGTGTCGGATCTGGACGCTCAATTAGTGGCATAGATTTAGGAGCACTTGTTCGCGAAGCTGTTATATTAAATTTATTAGAAAAGGGTGGGGGGCATAGTATGGCAGCAGGGATTACAATTCAATCGACAAAAATTGAAGCTTTTCGAGAGTGGTTTGACGAAAAAGTCTCTTTAATGGTTTCACAATTACGTGCTAAAAAGTCCCTTAGTATAGATGGTTGTCTTTCTGCTTCTGGTGTTAACAAAGAGCTTTTTGATGCCATTGAAAAAGCTGGGCCATTTGGCTCAGGGAATAATGCACCTGTTTTTGCTCTTCCCTCTCATCGGTTAATTAATCTGTGTGAAGTTGGTAAAGGGCACTTGCGCCTTGTTATGTCCAATATTGAAGGAAAAAAACTGCAAGGAATAGCTTTCCGTGCTGTAGGGACATCTCTTGGTGATTTTCTTTCTGAAAATATTGGGGAAATAATCCATTTAGCTGGTAATCCTAGTTTGAATTATTGGAATGGGACCATCAGCCCACAATTGCGCGTGATAGATGCAGCTGCGGTGATTTGAAAGGGATTTTTTGAAAATTAGATGTCTAAATTGGAAGCGAAAGTGGAGTTTTCTTGTATAAAACGAAACCGCGCTTCTGGTTTTGTTCCCATTAAACTCTCTACTGTACTTCTAGTTTCTTGCATTGTTGTCGTGTCAATAGAAACGCGTAGCAATGTACGCTTTTGAGGATGCATAGTCGTTTCTTTAAGTTGTTCAGCACGCATCTCACCAAGTCCTTTGAAACGCCCAATTTCAATTTTAGCTTTTCCAGTAAATTCAGTCTTTAGCAATTCATCTTTATGGGTATCATCACGGGCATAAGCGACTTTTCCTCCTTGCGATATTCTATAAAGGGGAGGTACGGCAAGATATAAATGTCCTTTATGAATAAGGTCGGGCATCTCCTGAAAAAAGAAGGTGATGAGGAGTGAGGCAATGTGAGCACCATCAACATCTGCATCCGTCATAATGATAATACGTTCATATCTGAGGTCTTTTTCGCGATATTTAGAGCGTGTGCCACATCCAAGGGCAAGTATAAGATCACCAATTGTCTGACTTGAGTTCATTTTCTCGTGTGCTGCACTGGCTACATTTAAGATTTTTCCACGAAGAGGTAAAATTGCTTGGTTCGCTCTGTTCCGTGCTTGTTTAGCGGAACCACCGGCAGAATCACCTTCAACAATGAATAATTCAGCACCAGCAGCGTAGTTTTGGCTACAATCTGCAAGTTTACCAGGCAAACGTAATTTACGAACAGCAGTCTTTCGATTTATTTCTTTGTCTTGGCGTCGTTTAACGCGTTCTTCAGCACGTTCAATAACCCAATCAAGAAGCTTTGTTGACTCTTGTGGGGAATTTGTCAGCCAATGATCAAAAGGGTCACGTATTGCATTCTCAACGATACGCTGTGCTTCTATTGTTGCTAATCGATCTTTTGTTTGTCCAACAAATTCAGGATTTTTTATGAAGACTGACAATATTGCGGCTGTTGAAATCATAATATCATCGGATGTAATGATAGCAGCACGCTTATTTCCTATTAACTCAGCGTAGGATTTTAATCCGCGTAAAAGAGCTTGACGCAGTCCTAATTCGTGTGTTCCCCCTTCTCCAGTGGGAATAGTATTGCAGTAAGACTGTACGCAAGGATTGCCACTATGCCAAGCGATAGCCCATTCAACGGAGCCATGGCCGTTAGGTTGTTTTGTTTTGCCAGAAAAAATTCCCGATGTTACCCGATATTCATTTTTCAGTGATGAGAGTAAATAATCTTTAAGTCCGTCAGGGAAGTGAAAAACGGCTTTTTCGGGAATATTTTTTTTTCCTTCTAGTATGGTAGAATCGCAATTCCAGCGAATTTTGACACCGCCAAAAAGATAAGCCTTGGAGCGTGCCATCTTATAAATTTTTTCTGGATCAAAAGCTGCTTTTTCACCAAAAATTTTTTTATCAGGATGAAAACGAACGCGTGTGCCACGACGATTATAAACATCACCTAAATCCTCTAATCCAGATTTAGGAATACCGCGTGAAAAACGTTGTCGATAAAGTTTCCGTTCTCGTGCTACTTCAACTTCCATATCATCAGAAAGAGCATTAACGACAGAAATTCCTACTCCATGTAATCCGCCGGCAGTTTGATAAACTTTGTTATCAAATTTTCCACCTGAATGAAGTTGTGTCATAATGACTTCAAGAGTAGATTTGTTGGGCATTTGAGGGTGATTTTCAACAGGAATGCCCCGTCCGTTATCTGTAACCGTTAAATAACCATTTTTATCTAATGATACATCAATTAAATCTGCATAGCCGGCGACAGCCTCATCCATAGCATTATCAATAATTTCAGCAAATAAGTGATGAAGAGCCCTACTATCTGTCCCACCGATATACATCCCAGGCCGTAGACGTACAGGTTCTAAGCCCTCAAGTACTCGAATAGAGAGGGCACTATAGTTATCCTCTTTCGTATTTTTTTTTGAAGCCACTGCTTCTAAGCTTTCTGAAGTTTGTAGATTTTTTTCCTTTGTTTTTGTTGGAGATTGAGCACTATTAAAAATACTAAAAAGATCTTTTCTGTTATCGCTCATGGCGTTTGATCATCCACCTCATTAGAATAAATGTTTCATTACAATAAATTTTATGCCTGTTTTTCATTTGAAAATCAACACACTTAGGATACGTCAATTGTTGGGCCAAAAATTTGTTCAAATGTTTGTTTTAGAGCAATATCAATATCGTGCATTCTTACAGGGAAACCTAGATCAAAAAAGCTGGTTACGCCATGATTTGCAATTCCACAAGGAACAATTCCTGAATAATGCGCTAAGTTAGGATTAACATTGATGGAAATGCCATGAAAACTTATCCATTTGCGTACGCGAATTCCTATAGCTGCGATCTTATTTTCGGAAAAGTTTTTTCCTTGTGTTGATGAAAAATTAGAGTGTTGAACCCAGACACCAACTCGGTCTTCGCGACGCTCACCTTTAATATTAAATTTTGCAAGCATTTGTATGATCCATTCTTCTAATGCACTAATAAAAGCACGAATGTCTTGTTTTCGTCGTTTAAGATCAAGCATAATATAAACAACACGTTGTCCCGGGCCATGATATGTGAGTTCACCGCCACGACCCGCTTCATAAACGGGAAACAAATTAGGTTCTAAAAGATCCTTTTTATTTGTACTTGTACCGGCTGTATAAAGGGAGGGGTGTTCAAGAAGCCAAATTTGTTCAGACACGTTTTTTGCAAGAATATTTTCTACACGCTCTTGCATATAACGCAGTGCTTCAGGATATTCGACAAAGTTACTGCTTGTTTTCCATTCAACTGGTGGATTACTGGAGAGTGTTTTAAAGTTATGTGATAAGTTACTACGATTAGTATGTTTCATTTCAAATGTCATTAGTAATATTGATACTGGTTTTCGGATTTGTGCTGTAATTAGAAAAAAGTACAGAGTAAGCTTTGAAATTGTTTATTAAAGTTAAAATAATATGGCAATGAATTTTGTCTTAATACAATTCTCTATACTTAAAAGCCTATACTCGTTCTACCATCTTCCTGTTGCACCGCCACCACCTGAAGATCCACCACCACCACCTCTGAATCCTCCACGTTTTGAATGACTACCAAAAATGCTTCCAGAGCGTTTACCAATAGCATTTAAATTTAAAAACCAAGGCGTGAAAATAACACCCATCCAGAGATATTTTTGTGGACCTACTTTTTTACCAAAAATCATTGCAAGAATGGGTAAACCAACCATTATAAAAATGATTAAAAACATAACTATATTGGTCAGCATTTCTTCTTTTTCAGCTTGTTTATGTTGTTTTTCAATAATTTTAGCTTGTTCCTTGATTCTAAAAGAAAAGTCAGATTCACTTTCTGTAATTACCTTAATAATTGCATGAATTGCTTCGGCAATTCCTTTTTGATAATTTCCTTCATGGAAATTTGGAAGCACGAGGTTATTAATAATAACTGCGGAAATAGCGTCTGTTAACTCTCCTTCCAAACCATAGCCCACCTCAATACGTACTGAGCGTTCATTTGGTGCAATGACCAGTAATACACCGTTATTGAGCTCTTTTTGACCTAATTTCCATGCGCGGAAAAGAGAATTACTATATATCTCTATATCATTTCCTAAAAGGCTCTGAAGAGTTACAATAACAATTTGATCTCCTGTTTTTTTTTCGAGCGCAGCCAACTTCTTTGTTAGATTCTCCTTTGTTTCCTTGTCAAGTAAATGAGCCATATCGTTTACATAGCCAGTTAAGGGAGGAAATTTAGTCTGCGAGTAAGCGACACTTCCTAATGCAATGACCAAATATAAAGTGCTTAAAAAATTCACTAAGCAGGAAAGGATATTGCGTTGTATGGAGTGACGAAATAGTTTCATTAATTAAAATTGACCTTCGGTGTTTCTTGGCTACTGGTCTCTATGGTAAAATTTGGCATAGGCTTTGCATCACGAAACCATAATTTTGCCCAAATCATTGTTGGCATTGTTTTTAGCGCAGTATTGTAGATACGTACTGATTCGATATAATCACGGCGTGCAACAGAAATACGATTCTCAGTTCCTTCTAATTGTGATTGAAGAGCAAGAAAATTCTGATTTGCTTTAAGATCGGGATAGTTTTCGACAACCGCCATAAGACGTGAAAGTGCGCTTGATAAATTTGCTTGATTATTGAGATATTCCCGCATAATTTGCGGATTATTCAACATATCAGCATTAACATTTACTTGTGTTGTTTTAGCACGTGCTTCAATAACATTCGTAAAAACAGATTGTTCATGAGCAGCGTAGGCTTTTACAGTTTCTACGAGATTTGGAATAAGATCAGAACGGCGTTGATACTGGTTCAACACTTCACTCCATGCAGCATGTGCTTTTTCTTCGTTTATTGCTATCGTGTTAAATCCGCAGCCACTTAAAAATAATATTAAAACTGCCAAGAAAGTAGTGGTTGAAAATTGTCTTAACATTTTAATTTTGGAATAAGCAGATGTAATTGAAGCAGTTTGTATATTTAGCATAAAGATATCTCCACAGCTATTTTATGTGTTATATAGGATGTATCTTTTTTGTGAAAAGTATTTTTAATTTTATAGAAAGACATTTTCTGAATAAATTAAGATCTGTATGAGCTTTTATCTTATTTAGGTTTTTGACATTAAAATAATAATTGCACTGTAATAGCAATTTATAAAATATTAATTATTTTTGATGCAGATTACTCTCTTTCCACTTTTTATTCAGATACTGCTTATTTCTCAAGATAACAATTGAGGAGAAAAGTTTTGGATGGCTTTTGAAAGCTACGAAAATGAAATTTATAAATTTTATTCCATAAGTAAAATATAAATAAAGTGTGTTAAAACGAAAGCATTAAGTGCTTATCCATAAAAATAAATTTTACTGATTGTAGTTTGACAGTATATTTTGCACCAAGTGGGAAGAGGTAGGATGAGTTAAGAATATGTGATAATTTATTGTTTTTATGTGTATTTTTTACTATTAAATGCGTTTTTTATCAAATTAGATTTTGACACCTAAAATTGCAAAAAAGAGCAAAAATTACAAAAATCAAAATTTTTCAGCAAAAAGAGTAGAAGGCTTTGAAAACCCTTTTGAAAAAAATCAAACAAACCGTAAAATTTGCTTTAAAAACAGCCCAAAATGATCAAAAAAGCAAAAAAGATTTTCACTTATTTGTGATTATCTATATTTTATAGTCAATATATAATTATAAATCATATAGTTAAATAATTTTTTTAATGTAAAAAGATTTTCATATCAGTTTTTCATTTTGGAGGGACATTAAGCTGTATCTTGTGTAGTTGTTAGATGTGCTTTTTCAGCTTCGATCTAACGTTTTAAATGCAATTTTAGAAGAGAAAAAGTTGCTTCAACTTCTTCTATATCTTTGATGTTTTGGACAAACTCCTACAGTTTTCCAAAGAGCTCGGCCGCGATTTACGCTATATCTTCAGGGGGAGGAATTTAATTTTTGCATCACGATAGGTTGTATAAGCTACGCGACCAAGCTTTTTCATAAGGCTAACAAGAAGGATTGATGTATCCCATACAGTACGCCATACCCTTAATTCCAAAGTGGGGGATTATACCATTATTGCTGCTAAGCATCGCTTACGCACTTCTGAGATTTTAAATTACAGTGAAATTGATGCCATTGTGGTGCAAGGCTGATAAAGAGAGTGCCGCACTTTTAGAGGTAGCAGAAAATCTTTTCGGAATGAATTGTGTCGGTGATTAATCGTGCGTTGTTTCTCCAGATTTATCGTAAATTATGGGAAAAGAAATATGGAGATATTAAGCGGGGAGGGGACAGAAAATCAAAGGTGCAAGTTGCACCTTTGATCGGTGATGGTGCAGATTTAGAGAAATTGGTGCAACTTGCACCTATTTCTCAAACAGAGGGAGAAGATTGCAAGAGGAGAACTTTATCTTTTGCTAAACATGTAGCGGATCGCATTGATTTCTCTCAAGATGTTGTAAAACGGCTTAACTGTATTGCTCAGCATTTACAGCCAGAATTGCGGTCTATTTTGCGTGGTACGGCATTAGCAGATAATCAAATCAAGCACAATTGCTAAAACTGGTGAAGATGGAGCCATCTGCACAACGGAAAGTAGCGGTTGCTTTACAGCAGGTTGAGAGCGATTTACGGCGTGCCTTTGATTTGGTTAATGGCATTATACGCCGCTCCAAATAAGTGAGCAGGAACGTATTTTTACGCAATTATTAGGCATGAGGAAATTGATATCAGCTGCGGAAGTCATTAATAATCGTGTGGGTGATGTAGTGAATTTTCCGAGTGTTGCAACGCCATTATCAGCCCTTTATGGATATGCTAAGGTTCCAGATCAGCAGCCGTCAGGAGTTCCAACGCCTCTCCCGACAAGACCCAAAGGATTAAACCGATCTAGAGCGTGCTGTTCGGTTTTTATATCTACAAAAATTAGGCTTTAGCGGCAAAGTTGCTAACCGTGCGTTTTGCATTTCAACTGACCGTAGTGCGCGATTTAATTATTTTAAGGCTGAAGCATCATTAAAGCTTATTTATTGCCGCTTAGCAGGAGTTAGCATTGAACAGTCAAACTGATCTGACTTTATGATTCGCTATGATCGACCAAATATCTTGTTTTATCTTGATCCGCCTTATTGGGGTGTTGAGGATTACTACGGAAAAGATTTATTTAAGCGAGAAGATTATCAGGTGATGGCAACGATTCTTTCGCAATTAAAGGGGAAGTTTCTTCTTTCTTTAAATGATGTGCCAGAGATTCGAAAAACCTTCAGCCAATTTAATATAAAAGAGGTCAGCACATCTTATACATGTGGCTCTTCAAATAATACTGTAGCTAAAGAACTAATCATCACAAATTATGATTTTTAGCAGAAGAAAAAATATTCTTTGAGAGGGCTTTAAAACCCCTTTGAAGACCCTTTGAAAGCCCTTTAAAAATTCTTTGAAAAAAAATAAATTGGTGCAAAACCTGGTGGCAAGCTACAAAAATCAACAAGTTATAGCACGATAAAAGTGCAGTGGCGGAGGGGGTGGGATTCGAACCCACGGTACAGTCTCCTGCACGCCGGTTTTCAAGACCGGTGCCTTAAACCGCTCGGCCACCCCTCCAAACTAATACGCTTTCTTACAAAATTCTCGTAAAAGGTCAATCATTGAAATGTATTTAAATTAATAATTTCATTTTATGGCAGAGAATCCTTGCCTAAAAAATGAAAATTGATGCGGCCGTTCATAACGGAACGCTATTTCATTTGATTTACTGGAACAGTAAAAATTCTTAACCGGAGTGCTCTACTTTAATAATTTTCTTCTTTATTTTTGGTTTAGTTTTTTCTACCATGGGCAGTTGTGATAAATTATATAAAAATTAGATTTTATACACAACCATATGATTTCTAATTAAGTTTCTGTGATTATATTAAACAAAAAATTGATATCTTTCTTTAGAAACTAGAGAAGCTCACCTTCTGATGTAATATAGCGGAAAACTGTTTAATTACATATTGGTATAAAAATGCTCAGGTGCTGCAGATGTTACTACATGTATTGTAATACAGAGAAAATTCAACAACTTTAAGCCATTCATGATGAATGAATTTATATTATCATTTTCCCTTAATGTTGCTGCTGTTTGTACGTTTGAATGGTTCATTCATCTCAGGTTTTCCTTATTGTAAAACTGTTTTTCAATTTGCGGATCATTTGATACTTCGATGTTATGGGAGCAAAGATTTTTTATTTCTGAATAGGTAAAGATGGAAAGCCTTCTTTTGTATAGATTCTTTGTATTTTAAAAGGGCTAGAGAGATTATGCATACCTTTTGATAAATATAAGATTACCGCGATTTAAAAGACATCGTATCTCGATTATAGCAATGCACTTTTTATATTTATCTTTAATAGAGATTAATGATTATATGATCCGTATCCTAAAATAAAATTTGATGTATTGTACTTCTTACGTAATCAAAGATACACGACAGAGCTGATAATTTTATCGTCTGAATCAAAATACCTAAATTTTGTAAAGGAATATAGTATCACTTTTTCAAGTAGTCTGGTCTCATTTTGAGTAAGAAGAGGAGAGCTGCTTAATTATATTGATTCGATGAAATCTTATGCAAATTCCTTGTTGATCGCTTAAAACGTTTTTACGATATACTAGGAAAATTAAGTATGTCGTCAGAGTTTTTATATATATGAAAATTGGAAAAGTTTTGCAAAAATTGATCTAGAAGGAAAAATTGTTAAACTATATGCTTCTCAAATCAAGGTACAGCTTCTCTTCGTAAGATAAAGAATCTAATTTTTGCCTAAGACCTTTTAATCTACTGAGTCGCGAAGCTGTGAGTATGTTCTTTAAAAATTTTGTTTTTCTCAAGATGACCTAGAAAAACTTGAGGTGCTGATAGAAAAGCTTGGCGAAAAAGGATGCACTTTATAGAGATGAGATGCGTTAAATCCTGTTCCCTTAATTTAAATTCAATTATCTTACTTAACGCACACAAATCAAATTGTACGAAAAAGAAAATGGTGGGCGATGAGAGACTCGAACTCCCGACATCCTCGGTGTAAACGAGGCGCTCTACCAGCTGAGCTAATCGCCCAATTATAACAATTAGCAATTGAGTAGACGTTCTTTAAGGAAAATTTTTTACAAACGCAAGAATAAAGATAGTCTTTTATGATTTTTTTTAAAAAATGCATAAGTTTGCTTGACATAAACGGATGAACCCCTTACACGACCGATTATACCAATTTAATTGGTTCGAAGGAAGCGCGGGTGTAGCTCAGTTGGTTAGAGTGCTGGCCTGTCACGCCGGAGGTCGCGGGTTCGAGCCCCGTCACTCGCGCCATTTTTGTAGTTTATTCACGAAATTTCTGTTTTTTGAGTGCAAACATCTTGTCTGCAGAATAGTGAAGATAAAAATATTAGATTTAGTGCGTTTCTCAGAATATAATTTTTTCCTTTTTACGTGGTTTATAAGAATAGGACTTGCGTCTTTCTCTGCTCTGCGTTACCTATGCCGATACTAATAAGCATCATTTGACATGTCCTTGAAGCAGTACAAGAAAAATTAACAGAGCGGTTGTTATAATGTGTTCTGTTTGATTTAAAATGTGGGGTGATTGCATTGGTGCAGACCATTTTAAAAGGTGGAAGAAGATTATGACTCATTTATTGGGCTCTTATTTGCCGGTTTTGATTTTTATCGTTGTTTCGGCGCTTATTACTGGGGTTCTTTTGATTATACCCTACATTGTAGCCTACCGTTCTCCTGATCCTGAAAAATTATCAGCGTACGAATGTGGGTTTAATTCATTTGATGACGCACGTATGAAATTTGATGTCCGTTTTTATTTAGTTTCGATTTTGTTTATTATTTTTGATCTTGAAGTTGCTTTTCTTTTTCCTTGGGCGGTTTCATTGGGTTCTATAGGTATGTTCGGTTTTTGGTCGATGCTTCTATTTTTAGCACTTTTAACTGTCGGTTTCGTATATGAGTGGAAAAAAGGAGCTCTTGAATGGGACTGATATCTAATAATTCGATGGTTATTTCCCAAAGAGCAAAAGGGATTATTGATCCCAATACAGGGGAATTGATAGGTTCTGACGACAGTTTTTTTAAAAACATTAATGCTGAATTATCAGATAAGGGTTTTTTAGTTACTTCCGCAAATGCTTTGATCACTTGGGCGCGTACTGGTTCTTTGATGTGGATGAGCTTTGGTTTAGCTTGTTGTGCTGTTGAAATGATGCAGTGCTCTATGCCTCATTATGATAATGAGCGTTTTGGGTACGCACCACGCGCTTCTCCCCGTCAGTCAGATGTGATGGTAGTTGCTGGTACTTTAACAAATAAAATGGCGCCTGCTTTAAGAAAGGTTTATGATCAAATGCCTGAGCCACGTTATGTGATTTCTATGGGGTCATGCGCAAATGGTGGTGGGTATTATCATTATTCTTACTCTGTGGTACGTGGATGCGACCGTATTGTTCCTGTAGATATTTATGTTCCTGGATGTCCTCCTACAGCAGAGGCGTTGCTATACGGTATATTGTTATTGCAAAAAAAAATCCGTCGCACCGGATCAATAGAACGATAGGGAGCTTTGTTATTGTTATGAATGAATCATTAATCGAGCTTTCTACCTATTTGAAAGACAAATTAGGTGATAAGCTTGAAGAGGTTATTTTTGCCTTTGGCGAGTTGACCATTATATCGCGTCTTGATACTATTATAGATGTCTTGATGTTTGTTCGTGATGATTCTCGTTGCCTTTTTGTTAATATTACCGATATCAGTGGTGTTGATTATCCATCTCGCGATAAACGTTTTGATGTTTCTTATCATTTGTTATCTCCTCGCCATAATTTACGATTACGTATTAAGGTTCGTACTGATGAAAATACTCCGGTTGCTTCTGCTTGCGCGATTTATCCTGGGGCAGAGTGGTATGAGCGTGAGGCGTATGATATGTATGGGATTTTATTTTCAGGTCATCCGGATTTGAGGCGGATTTTAACTGATTATGGGTTTGAGGGACATCCTTTACGCAAAGATTTTCCCGTGACGGGATTTGTGGAGTGTCGTTATGATAATGAAGCGAAGAGAGTTGTTTATGAGCCTGTTGTTTTACGACAGGAAATGCGTAGTTTTGATTTTCTTTCTCCTTGGGAGGGGGCTCAGTATGTTTTGCCTTGTGATGCAAAAGTAGATGGTAAAAAATGATATTTGGGTCTAGCAGGGCGTAGTATTGGAGTAGTAAGCTTCTTAAATATTTGATTATTTTCAGCATGATAGATAATTATATTAGAATTCGATATGAAGTTTATTAAAAGGCAAGGGGTGAATTGTGGCTGAGGTCAGTGTTCGGAACTTTAATATCAATTTTGGTCCGCAGCATCCTGCTGCGCATGGGGTTTTGCGCATGGTTCTGGAGTTGGATGGTGAAGTTGTTGAGCGTGTGGATCCACATATTGGGTTGCTGCATCGTGGCACAGAAAAATTAATGGAAACAAAGACCTATCTTCAAGCCGCTCCTTATCTAGATCGTTTGGATTATGTCGCTCCTATGAATCAAGAACATGCTTTTGTACTCGCTATTGAAAAGCTTTTGGGTGTTGAGGTTCCAAAGCGCGGGCAGTTGATACGTGTTTTATTTTCTGAAATTGGACGTATTCTTAATCATTTACTTAATGTAACTACGCAAGCAATGGACGTTGGTGCTTTAACTCCTCCGCTTTGGGGATTTGAGCAACGTGAGCGATTAATGATCTTTTATGAGCGTGCATGTGGTGCGCGTCTTCATGCAAATTATTTTCGTCCTGGTGGTGTGCATCAGGATTTGCCTGAATCTTTAGTGGAGGATATAGGTAATTTTATTGATTCTTTTCTTATTGCACTTGGTCAACTTGATGCACTTGTAACACCAAATCGAATTTTTAAGCAGCGTAATGTAGATATTGGTGTGGTGAGTATTGATGAAGCTTGGGCGCGTGGTTTCTCTGGAGTTATGATTCGTGGAGCTGGAGTGCCATGGGATTTGCGTAAAAGTCAGCCCTATGAATGTTACGACGAAATGGAATTTGATATTCCTGTAGGTAAGAATAGTGATTGCTACGATCGTTATCTTATTCGTATGGAAGAGATGCGTCAATCAGCAAAGATTATGCGTCAATGCGTGGATCGCTTGCTTAGTACCGAAAAAAGTGGGCCTGTTTCGAGTTTAGATCGCAAAATTGTGCCACCAAAGCGCAGCGAAATGAAAAGTTCGATGGAAGCGCTTATTCACCATTTTAAACTTTATACGGAGGGGTTTCATACTCCGCCTGGTGAAGTGTATGTTGCTGTGGAAGCTCCAAAAGGTGAGTTTGGGGTTTATCTTATCTCTGATGGAAGCAATAAGCCTTATCGTGTTAAGTTACGTGCCCCTGGCTTTGCTCATTTGCAAGCTATGGACTTTTTAACTCGAGGTCATATGTTGGCAGATGCTACGGCGATTTTGGGTTCGATTGATATTGTTTTCGGGGAGGTTGATCGCTAATGTCTGTACGCCGTCTTGCAGATGATGTCTACCAGCCAAAAGAGTTTTCTTTTACGGAAGAAAATCAGATATGGGTACAAAATACTATAAAAAAATACCCTGTGGGACGTGAACAGTCTGCTGTAATTCCGTTGTTAATGCGTGCTCAAGAACAAGATGGTTGGGTGACACGCGCTGCAATTGAGCACGTTGCTCAGATACTTTCTATGGCCTACATTCGTGTTTTAGAAATTGCAACCTTTTATACTCAGTTTCAACTCAAGCCCGTTGGAACAAAGGCGCATATTCAAGTTTGCGGTACAACTCCTTGTATGTTACGTGGTTCTGAGGATTTGATTAAAGTTTGTCAAAAAAAGATCCATCATGAACCTTTTGTTCCCAATAAAGATGGAACGTTGTCATGGGAAGAAGTAGAGTGTCTTGGTGCTTGTGTGAATGCTCCTATGGTTATGATCTTTAAAGACACTTATGAAGATCTTACAGCTGAACGTCTTGAAGAAATTATTGATGCATTTGAAGCGGGTAAAGGTTTTGAAATAGCGGCAGGCCCACAAAGTTGTCGTCAGTCGTCGGAGCCTATTAGTGGGTTAACTTCTCTCAATGATGATAATGAAAAAAAGAAATTACTTTCTTCTTCGAAGAAAAAGGTTCGTAAGGAAATGGAAGCGTAGTATATATTTTGAGAGGATGTTGATTGTTTTGTCCATCGTGTGCCTTTGAGTAAAAGTCAAAAGTTATAAAAGGTATTTAAGAATTGCGTTTGAGGAAATGCTGAAAATGCTACGGGTAAAAGAAAGAGTGGGATATGCTGGCGGATAAAGATCGCATTTTCACAAATATTTATGGTTTAAAAGATAAGTCGTTAAAGGCTGCGGTATTGCGCGGACATTGGGACGGTACTAAAAGCATTATAGAAAAAGGCCGCGATTGGATTATTAATGAGGTAAAAGCATCAGGTTTACGTGGTCGTGGTGGTGCTGGCTTTCCTACTGGAATGAAGTGGTCTTTTATGCCCAAACAAAGTGATGGGCGTCCCCATTATTTGGTTGTAAATGCAGATGAATCAGAGCCTGGAACATGTAAAGATCGTGATATTTTACGCCACGATCCCCACACGTTGATTGAAGGGTGTGTTATTGCTACTTATGCTATGGGAGCAAATATTGCGTTTATTTATATTCGTGGTGAATACATTCGTGAGCGTGAAGCGCTTCAAGCTGCGGTTGATGAATGTTATGATGCGGGTTTACTTGGTAAAAAGACTAAATATGGACATGCTTGTGATATTATTATTCACCATGGTGCTGGTGCCTATATCTGTGGTGAAGAAACAGCCCTTCTTGAAAGTCTTGAGGGAAAAAAAGGGCAGCCTCGGCTTAAGCCACCATTTCCTGCGAATGTAGGAATTTATGGCTGTCCAACAACAGTAAATAATGTAGAGTCTATAGCCGTTGTTCCAACGATTTTGCGTCGGGGTGCTTCCTGGTTTTCATCAATTGGACGTGTAAATAACGTTGGAACGAAATTATTTATGGTTTCCGGTCATGTTAATACACCTTGTACATTTGAAGAGGCTTTGGGTGTTTCTTTTCGTGAGTTAATTGAAAAACATGCGGGGGGAATTCGTGGGGGATGGGGTAATCTTTTAGCTGTTATTCCAGGTGGAGCTTCTTGTCCAGTTGTTCGTGGTGAAGATATGGTTGATGCAATCATGGACTTTGATGGAATGCGGGATGTCGGATCTTCTTTCGGTACAGGCGGAATAATTGTCATGGATAAATCAACCGATATTATTAAGGCAATTTGGCGTATAGCAGCTTTTTTTAAGCATGAAAGTTGTGGGCAGTGTACACCATGTCGTGAAGGTACTGGTTGGATGATGCGTCTTCTAGGACGTATGGTTGAGGGAAGAGCACAAAAACGTGAAATTGACCTTTTATTTGAAGTTTCTAAACAGGTGGAAGGGCATACTATCTGTGCACTTGGTGATGCTGCCGCATGGCCCATACAGGGGTTAATACGTAATTTTCGTCCAGAAATTGAGCGTAGAATTGACGATTATACGCGAAATAGAATCCAAAGCAAAAATATTGCTTTTGAGGTAGTCGAATAGAGGCTTTTGTTAAAAAAATGGAATGTAAATTAAAATAGGTTTTCCATAGGCTGGATGAGTGATGATAAATATCAAGGTTGACGGTAAAGAAATTGAAGTTCCTGATTACTACACGTTGCTTCAAGCTGCTGAGGCTGCTGGTGTTGAAGTGCCGCGTTTTTGTTTTCATGAATCTTTATCAATTGCTGGAAATTGTCGCATGTGCTTGGTTGAGGTTAAGGGTGCTCCTCTAAAGCCTCAGGCTTCTTGTGCGATGGGAGTTCGCGATTTACGGTTAGGGCCTAATGGTGAAATTCCAGAAATTTTTACTAACACAGCAATGGTCAAAAAGGCACGTGAAGGTGTTATGGAATTCCTTCTTATCAATCATCCTTTGGATTGCCCTGTGTGCGATCAGGGAGGGGAGTGCGACCTTCAAGATCAGGCTATGCTTTATGGGCGTGATTGTTCTCGTTATGCAGAAAACAAGCGTGCTGTGGAAGATAAATATATTGGGCCACTTGTAAAAACTGTTATGACTCGGTGTATTCACTGTACACGTTGTGTTCGTTTTACGACTGAAGTAGCAGGTATTTCTGAACTTGGTTTGATAGGCCGGGGCGAGGATGCTGAAATTACAACATACCTTGAAAAAGCAATGACATCTGAATTGCAAGGAAATGTTATTGATCTTTGTCCTGTAGGAGCTTTAACTTCAAAACCTTATGCGTTTCATGCGCGCCCATGGGAATTGGTTAAAACAGAATCTATTGATGTGATGGATGCACTTGGCAGTGCTATTCGTATTGATAGTCGTGGTCGTGAAGTTATGCGAATAATGCCACGCACGAATGAAGATGTAAATGAGGAGTGGATTTCTGATAAGACACGCTTTATTTGGGATGGGTTGCGTACTCAGAGACTCGATAAGCCATATGTGCGCAAAGATGGCAAATTGCAACCTGCGAGTTGGATAGAGGCTTTTTCAGCAATTAAAAAGGCCGTCTCTAAAACCTCTCCAGAAAAAATTGGAGCGATTGCAGGGGATCTTGCCTCTGTTGAGGAAATGTATGCGTTTAAAGAATTGATGATTTCATTGGGTTCAAATGCATTTGATTGTCGTCAAAGAGGGATGGTTTTGTCTCCAGAATTTGGGCGTTCGACTTATGTTTTTAATCCAACGATTGCGGGTATTGAGCAGGCTGATGCATTGCTCATTGTGGGATCTAATCCGCGTTATGAGGCAGCTGTTTTGAATGCACGCATTTTAAAACGTCAGCGGATGGGGCAGTTTCCTATTGCATTAATTGGAGAGAAGGTTGATTTACGTTATCCCTACTCTTATCTTGGAAGCGGTACTGATGCATTGAGTATGCTTATCCATGGAAAGGATGCATTTTTAAATGTGTTGAAAGAAGCTGAGAAACCAATCATTCTTATCGGAGAAGGGGCTGTTTCAGGTCAAAAAGGTTTGTCTGTTTTAAAGAGTCTTGCAAAATTAGCGAATAGTGTTGGGGCTCTTAGTGAAAAATGGAACGGTTTTGGCATTCTTCACAGTGCTGCTTCAACTGTTGGAGGGCTAGATATAGGCTTTATTTCTGAATTTGGGACTGCAAATATTGTTAAGACTTGTGAAGTTTTATTTTTGCTTGGTGCTGATGAAGTAGAACTGTCTAGTAAGAAGGCTTTTACGGTTTACATTGGTAGTCATGGTGATAATGGTGCTCATGCTGCTGATGTGATTTTGCCTGCATCGGCTTATACTGAAAAATCAGGGATTTATGTAAATACAGAGGGGCGTGTTCAAATGACGAATCGGGCTGGTTTTGCTCCAGGTGAAGCAAAGGAAGATTGGGCTATTTTTCGTGCTTTATCTGATGTTTTAGGGAAGAAACTGCCTTTTGATTCACTTTTTCAATTAAGGCAGAGCTTATTTAATAAATATCCACATTTTTGTGCCGTTGATAATATAGCGCCTTCCTGTGTAGATGATCTTAAAGTGCTTGGTTTACATATGGGCACTCTAGAAACACAAACATTTACTTCTATGATCAAAGACTTTTATTTGACAAATCCGATAGCACGTGCTTCTGCAGTGATGGCTGAATGTTCATCTCTTACAAAGAGTCGTGTTACGAAAGTTGTAGATTAAGGGCAGAGGAAAAAGGAATAGTTATGCATGATTTCTTTATAATCTGGTTATTACCACTGCTCGCTATAGTCGGAAAAATATTGCTTTTTTTGGTTGTACTTCTGATTTTAGTTGCCTACCTTCTTTATGCAGATAGGAAGATTTGGGCGGCTGTACAATTACGACGGGGTCCAAATGTTGTTGGTCCGTGGGGATTGTTACAGTCTTTTGCAGATTTGATTAAATTTGTTGTCAAGGAACCTATTATTCCTGCAGCTGCTAATAAAGGTGTTTTTCTTTTGGCACCTTTTGTTTCTGCTACACTTGCTTTATCAGCTTGGGCTGTTGTTCCGGTTAATGAAGGTTGGGAAATTGCAAAAATTAATGTTGGTTTACTCTATATCTTAGCTATTTCATCTCTTGAAGTTTATGGCGTCATTATGGGTGGATGGGCGTCAAATTCAAAATACCCTTTTCTAGGAGCTCTTCGTTCAGCTGCGCAGATGGTTTCTTATGAAGTTTCAATTGGGTTTGTACTTGTAACTGTTATTTTGGTAAGTGGTTCACTGGATCTCACAACAATTGTTAATAGACAAAGTCATGGTATCGGTACGATGCTTGGTCTTTCTTTTGGTAGTTTTCTTGATTGGAATTGGCTCGTTCTTTTTCCAATGTTTATTATATTTTTTATTTCTGCGCTCGCAGAGACAAATCGTCCACCTTTTGACTTAGTTGAAGCAGAATCTGAACTTGTTGCTGGCCACATGGTTGAATATTCTTCAACGCCTTACATGCTTTTTTTTCTTGGTGAATATGTTGCTATTGTTTTAATGTGTGCACTAACAACTATTTTATTTTTAGGTGGTTGGTTGCCTCCCTTGGATGTTTGGTGGATTAATTGGATTCCCGGTGTCGTTTGGTTTGTTCTAAAAGTTTGTTTTGTATTTTTTATGTTTGCTATGGTCAAAGCATTTGTCCCGCGTTATCGCTATGATCAGCTTATGCGGCTTGGTTGGAAGGTTTTTCTTCCTATTTCATTGGCAATGGTTGTGATAACCGCTGCTTTTTTAAAGTATACTGGTTTCGTTTAAGAGGAGATTTTACGGTGTCAGGTCTTATTCAGGCGGCAAAGTCACTCCTTCTATTAGAGTTTGTGAGTGCATTTTTCTTAGCAATGCGTCAGTTTTTTTCACCAAAACCTACGATTAATTATCCTTATGAAAAGGGTTTTGTTTCTCAACGTTTTCGTGGTGAACATGCGCTACGTCGTTACCCAAATGGTGAAGAGCGATGTATTGCTTGTAAGTTATGTGAAGCGATTTGTCCTGCGCAGGCTATTACCATTGAAGCAGGGCCGAGGCGTAATGATGGGACACGCAGGACTGTCCGTTATGACATAGATATGGTTAAGTGTATTTACTGTGGTTTTTGTCAAGAGGCTTGTCCAGTTGAAGCTATTGTAGAAGGTCCAAACTTTGAGTTTGCGACAGAAAGTCGTGAAGAACTTTATTATGATAAAGAAAAGCTTTTAATGAACGGAGATCGTTGGGAACGAGAAATTTCCCGAAATATATTGATGGATGCACCTTATCGTTAAGTGTATCATTGAATGAGTAGTCGGATAATTGTTCCGATAAGTTTTAATCTGGTATAGAATTTTATACCACTTATTGTTAATTAAGGAGAAGCCTATGCTAACAGGTCTAGCGGCGGCATTTTTCTATTTATTTGCTTTTATTATGCTTGCGAGTGCAGTTATTGTTATTATAGCACGCAATCCTGTTCATTCAGTTTTATTTTTAATATTGGCATTTTTTAATGCTGCGGCTTTGTTTTTGCTTGTGGGAGCAGAGTTTTTGGGGCTTATGCTGCTTGTTGTTTATGTTGGTGCCGTAGCAGTTTTATTTTTATTTGTGGTGATGATGCTTGATGTTGATTTTGCAGAGTTAAGAAATGGTGCACTGCGGTATGCTCCTATTGGAATTCTGATTGGGGGTATCATTGCTGTAGAATTGATTGTTGTTTTTGTTAGCAGTCGTTTTTCTCCAGCGTTGAAAGCACACATTACGCAGCCAATTCCAGATTTTGGACAGAAAACAAATACTCAGGCATTGGGCGATATTCTTTATACAGATTATGTTTTTTATTTTCAAATTGCTGGGATAATTTTATTAATCGCAATGATTGGGGCAATTGTTTTGACACTTCGTCATAAATCGGGTGTAAAGCGACAGTCTATTGCGGTACAAGTTTCGCGGACAGTGGAAAATTCAATTGAGATCAAAAAAGTTGAATCAGGAAAAGGCATTTAGGGGGAGCTATGCACATCGATATTACCCATTATCTCATTATTTCTGCTTTGATGTTTACAATCGGTATTTCTGGAATTTTTCTAAACAGAAAGAATGTGATTATTATTCTTATGTCTATTGAGCTTATGTTACTTTCAGTTAATCTCAATTTTATTGCATTTTCAGCGTTTCTTCATGACCTTGTTGGTCAGATATTTGCTTTATTTATTTTAACAGTAGCAGCTGCTGAAGCTGCAATCGGTCTAGCAATTCTTGTAGTTTTTTTTCGTAATCGTGGTTCTATTGCGGTTGAAGATGTGAATGTAATGAAAGGCTGAGCAGTAATGTATTATATGATTGTCTTTCTTCCGCTTTTAGGATTTTTAATTGCTTCTGTAGGTGGAAAAACTATAGGGGATCGAGCTAACGAATTGGTGACATGCAGCTTTATGGTGATTGTTGCTGTATTGTCATGGGTGGCCTTTTTAAATATTGCGCTTGGTCATGATACCGTGGTTGATATATCGGTATTACACTGGCTTACTGTCGGTGATTTAACCTTTGATTGGGCTTTACATGTTGATTCATTAACAGCTGTCATGCTTGTTGTTGTGAATACTGTTTCGGCATTGGTACATATTTATTCAATCGGTTATATGCATCATGATCCTTCGAGGTCCCGTTTTTTTTCTTATTTGTCCTTATTTACATTTATGATGCTTATGTTGGTAACGTCCAATAACTTAATTCAGATGTTTTTTGGCTGGGAAGGCGTTGGGCTTGCTTCTTATTTATTAATTGGTTTTTGGTTTCAGCGAGATTCTGCTAATAGGGCTGCAATGAAAGCTTTTGTAGTTAACCGTGTTGGGGATTTTGGTTTTCTTTTAGGAATCTTTAGTGTTTTTGTTTTATTTCGATCGGTTAGTTTTGCCCCTATTTTTGCAAAAGCTTCAGAGAATAATTTCATACAAAATATAACGTTTTTAGGTTTCCAACTTGATGGACAAGCTGCGATTACTACTACCTGTCTTTTGTTATTTATTGGTGCAATGGGAAAATCAGCACAGTTTCTTTTACATACATGGCTCCCCGATGCGATGGAGGGACCGACTCCTGTATCAGCGCTTATTCATGCAGCAACTATGGTGACAGCTGGTGTATTTATGGTTGCACGTTTATCACCAATTTTTGAACTTTCTCCAACTGCTTTAACCGTAATTATTATTATTGGAGCAACAACTGCGTTTTTTGCAGCAACTGTAGGATTAGTGCAGAATGATATTAAGCGTGTTATTGCCTATTCTACATGCTCACAACTTGGTTATATGTTTGTTGCATTAGGTGTTGGGGCTTATGGAGCAGCTGTTTTTCATCTTTTCACGCATGCTTTTTTTAAGGCTTTGCTCTTTCTCGGTGCTGGCTCTGTGATTCATGCGGTGTCTGATGAACAAGATATGCGAAAAATGGGCGGTTTACGCAAGCATATAAAGGTAACTTATTGGATGATGATGGTGGGAACTATTGCACTAACAGGTGTTGGAATTCCAGGAACATTTTTTGGAACGGCTGGTTTTTTCTCTAAGGATGCGATTATAGAGTCTGCTTTTGCATCACATAATATTGCTTCAGGATATGCTTTCTATCTTCTTGTTTTTGCTGCTTTATTAACAAGTTTTTATTCGTGGCGTCTTATGTTTATGACATTTCACGGTAAAGCACGAGCGACTGTTGATGTTATGCACCATGTTCATGAATCTCCTCCAGTTATGTTAATTCCACTATTTATTTTATCTATTGGAGCAATGTTTGCTGGTGTTGTTTTTCAACCTTATTTTTTTGGTGACTTGTATGATGTTTTTTGGAAGGGAGCATTATTTACAGGTAGCGATAATCATATTCTTCATGATGCTCACAGTGTATCCAATTGGGTAAAATGGTCACCATTTATAGCGATGGTTCTTGGATTTATGTTTGCTTATTTATTCTACATTTTCTTTCCTTCTATTCCAAAAAAGTTGGCTACAGTCATGTCTTGGGTATATAATTTTCTTTACCAAAAGTGGTATTTTGATCAACTATACCACTTTTTATTTGTTCGATTTGCTTTCAAAATGGGTTTCTTTTTTTGGAAAGTTGGGGATGGTAAGATTATTGATGGTCTAGGTCCGAATGGTATTGCAGCACGTGTTGTTGATATTACCAATAGAGTCGTTCGGATGCAAACAGGCTATCTTTATCACTATGCATTTGCAATGCTTATAGGCATTGCTTTGCTGGTCACATGGATGATGATCGGGGGCGTGAACTGATGACCGATTGGCCTATTCTTTCTACGGTTACATTTTTGCCGCTTATTGGTGTGCTTCTAATTTTGTTTATCAAAGATGATAGCGAAGCGGCACGACATAATATACGCAACGTAGCATTTTTTACGACTGTTTTTGTTTTTATTATTTCCTTAATAGTTTGGGCGGGCTTTGATTATACAGATAGCCATTTTCAAATGGTTGAAAGATTTGATTGGTTAGGGAATGGTATTAGCTATCATATGGGGGTAGATGGTATTTCTATTCTTTTTGTAGTTCTTTCGGCTTTTCTTTTGCCTTTCTGCATTTTAGCAAGTTGGAAAAATATTAAACACAGCTTGAAAGCTTATATGATTGCTTTCCTTCTTCTTGAAGTTGCTGTTATTGGAGTTTTTTGTGCTCTTGATGCAATATTATTCTACGTTTTTTTTGAGGGTAGCCTCATTCCAATGTTTATTATTATAGGTGTTTGGGGTGGAGCGCGTCGTGTTTATGCCAGCATAAAGTTTTTCTTATATACTTTGCTTGGTTCAGTACTTATGCTGGTTGCTATTATGGCTATGTACTGGGAGGCTGGAACACTGGATATACCAACTTTACTAAATTATCAATTTTCCGCACATATGCAAATATGGTTATGGCTTGCTTTTTTTGCTTCTTTTGCGGTCAAAATGCCGATGTGGCCAGTTCATACATGGTTACCTGATGCTCACGTAGAGGCACCGACGGCTGGTTCTGTTATTTTAGCTGGTGTGTTACTCAAATTAGGTGGTTATGGTTTTCTCCGTTTTTCTTTACCAATGTTTCCTATCGCTTCAGCTTATTTTGCTCCTATGGTTTTCGCATTATCGCTTATCGCTATTATTTATACATCGTTAGTTGCACTTGTTCAGAATGATATAAAAAAACTGATTGCTTATTCCTCGATAGCGCATATGGGATATGTGACAATGGGTATTTTTACTGCGAATGAACAGGGGATTCAGGGCGCTATTTATCAGATGCTATCACATGGAATTGTTTCAGCCGCTTTATTCCTCTGTGTTGGGGTTATTTATGATCGCTTGCATACACGTGAAATTTCAGCTTTTGGAGGTTTAGTAAATAACATGCCAAAATATGCCATTGTTTTCTTAATCTTTACTATGGCAAACATTGGCTTACCTGGAAGCTCAGGATTTATAGGTGAGTTTTTAACCTTAATAGGCGTTTTTCAAGTGAATAAGTTGGTTGTTGTTTTTGCTACAACTGGCGTCATTTTATCGGCTTCTTATGCGCTTTATCTTTATCGGCGTGTGATTTTTGGTGCCTTGGATAAAGAGAGTCTAAAAGTACTTATTGACCTTTCTTCAAGAGAGAAATTTATCCTTTATCCGATGGTTATTCTTACAATATTTTTTGGTATCTATCCGGCGCCTATTCTGAAAGCAACGACATTTTCCGTAAAGACCCTCATCAATAGACTCCACTAGATAAGAGAAGAATACTTATGCCAACTGAAATTATAGCTCAATTAGTGTTAATTTTTCCTGAGGTTTTAATAGCACTAGGAGGCATCCTGTTGCTTTTAATCGGTGTTTATTCCCGTGCACGTGCTTCTTTAACTGTGACTGGTTTAGCTATTGCTCTTCTCGTTGCAACCATTGTTATTATAATGGTTTTTCCAAAAAGTGGCTTATTTCAAACTAATGCGCTCATTATTGACTCTTTCGGTCGTTATATGAAGATTTTGACGCTTATTGGGGCACTTTTTGCTCTCATTATGTCTGTTGGTTTTACTTCTTATCATAATTTCGATATATTTGAATTTCCAGTGCTTGTTCTTTTGGCAACCCTTGGCATGATGTTGATGATTTCAGCAGGTAATATGTTATCACTTTATATGGGATTAGAGTTACAATCTTTAGCTTTATATGTGCTAGCTGCGATCAACCGTGATAATATAAAGTCTTCTGAAGCAGGTATAAAATATTTTGTTTTAGGGGCATTATCTTCAGGATTGCTGTTGTATGGTATTTCTTTGCTTTATGGTTTTACCGGTCAGATTGGTTTTCACGAAATTGCTGTTGCTTTAAAAGGCGAAAGTTTACAATTAGGAGTTATTTTTGGAATTGTTTTTATTTTAGCTGGTTTGGCTTTCAAAATTTCTGCAGTTCCGTTTCATATGTGGACTCCTGATGTTTATGAAGGGGCACCAACACCTATTACAGCATTTTTCGCTGGTGCTCCTAAAGTTGCAGCAATAGCATTAATTATTCGTGTTATTGTTATGGCCTTTATTCCACTAAGCAGCTCTGGAGATTCTATGCCTGCATGGCAACAAATTTTGGTGTTCATGGCGATTGCGTCAATGCTACTTGGTGCATTTGCTGCAATTGGACAGAGGAATATTAAACGTTTAATGGCTTATTCATCGATCAGTCATATGGGATATGCGCTTGTTGGTTTAGCTGCTGGAGATATACTTGGGATAAAAAGTGTTATTCTTTACATGACTATTTATCTTGGCATGACGCTTGGTTCATTTGCTTTTATTCTCGCAATGCGGTCTAGTAGTGGAAATGTTGAAAATATTGATGATCTTTCAGGATTAATAAAGACTAATCCATTTATGGCTTCTGTGATGACAATCCAACTTTTTTCTTTAGCAAGTATACCACCTATGGCCGGTTTTTTTGGAAAATGGTATACTTTTTCTGCTGCTGTTCATGCTGGACTTATTCCACTTGCTGTAGTTGGAATGATAGCATCTGTTGTTGGGGCTTTTTACTATTTGCGAATAATTAAAATTATGTGGTTTGATGATGCAAAAGCTCATTTTGTCGTTTCTTCGAATGAGATTCAGTTTTGCCTCGGCCTTTCTGCATTATTTATTTTATTTTATACATTTTTTGGAATTTGGTTTACTGATGTTGCAGGAAAAGCAGCTGCTGCGTTGTTTTAATAAATATGGCTTATATTTTATCAGATTTTGCACAAAAACAAGGATATACTGTTGAATCATATGAAAGTGTTGATTCAACAAATCTTGTTGCACAACAAAAAGCGCGAGCTGGTCATCACGGTTATCTCTGGGTTGTTGCGCATGAACAGTCACAGGGAAGAGCAAGAAGAAATAGGATGTGGTTTAGTCCAAAAGGAAATCTTTATTCTAGTCTTTTATTAATTAATGATGTTTTTCACCACACTGCTGCTCAGCTTGGTTTTGTTGCTGGAATAAGTGTAGTAGAAGCAGTAAAACAATTTATAAAAGATAAAAAGCAGAGAAACGATATTGTTAGCTTAAAATGGCCAAATGATGTTTTATTAGAGGGAGCTAAAAGTTCTGGCATTCTGCTTGAGATTATTAAATTGTCATCACAACAGTATGCATTGGTTATTGGTATTGGAATAAATGTAAAATATCATTATGAAGATGCGCCGTATCCCACTTCAAGCTTAAAGAATATTGGTGTGCATATTGAAGCAGAACAGTTATTTACGGTTTTAACAGAGTATTTTTCTAAAAATTACCTTCTTTGGAAGCAAACAAGAGGATGTGATATAATTCGCGAAAAATGGCTTTTGTATTCCAATCATCTTGGACAGTATGTCACAACAGTCAGTAATAATAAATTCATCGAAGGTGTTTTTGATGGTCTTGATAGTGATTTTAACTGTATCATAAAACAAAAAAATGGTCAGCAAGCCATTATAACAGCCGGAGATGTTCATTTTGATTCAGCTTCTTCTGTTAATACATACCGCTATTAATTCATAGAATTTTATTTCACCATTAGATTGTCTTACATAATTTAGGAGATATTCATGGTTGCAGCCAATAAGAATGAATTTGTTTTTTTACCTTTAGGAGGGGTAGGTGAAATAGGAATGAATCTGGCTGCTTATGGATTTGGTCCACAGAATCTTCGTAAATGGCTACTTGTTGACATGGGAGTTAGTTTTGCTGGTTCTGAATTACCTGGAGCAGATCTTGTTTTGCCCGATATTCGTTTTTTAGAGAGTGAAAAACATAACATACATGGTCTTGTTTTGACACATGCGCATGAAGATCATTATGGTGCTGTTCTTGATTTATGGCCAAAGCTTAAAGTTCCAATTTATTGTACGCCTTTTACAGCAGGATTATTAGAGAGTAAAAGACAATCAGATTTTGGATCTCATAAAGTTTTACCTCATATTTTTCAAGCTGGTGATTGCTTTCAAGTTGGTCCTTTTTCAGTTGAAGCTATAGCCGTGAATCATTCTATTCCAGACTCTGTATCTTTAGCAATTACAACAGTTTTAGGTACTGTGATTCACACTGGTGATTGGAAAATTGATCATACACCTACACTTGGGGCGGTAACAGATGAAAAACGTTTTCGTGCTTTAGGCAATAAAGGTGTTTTAGCGTTGCTTTGTGATTCTACGAACGCAGGCAGGGATGGCGTATCACCATCAGAACAGGAAGTTCAAAAAAGTCTTTCTGCGGTTATTTCAAAAGCTGAAGGTCGAGTTGCAATAGCTACTTTTGCATCTAATGTTGGGCGTATTCGTTCAATTTGTCTTGCAGCCGAGTCTGTTGATCGGCAGGTTCTTGTTGTTGGACGCTCTCTTAAGCGGAGTATTATGGTGGCACAAGATCTTGGGTATATGAATGGATTAGCACCATTTATTACAGAAGATGATTATGGTTATATCCCACGAAAAAATGTTGTTTTAATCGTGACAGGTAGTCAAGGTGAGCCATGTGCTACTTTAGCTAAATTGTCACGCAATGAAATGAGAAATATTGCACTTTCTGCTGGTGATACCGTTATTTATTCGTCACGAAGTATTCCGGGAAACGAAAAAGCTATTATTGAAATACAAAATCGTTTTATTGACTTGGGAATTAAAATTATTACGAATGAAGATGCGCTTGTTCATGTTTCAGGTCATCCTCGTCGCCCAGAACTTTTACAGATGTATGATTGGATAAAACCACAGATACTTGTTCCGGTACATGGTGAAGCAATGCATCTTACTGCTCAAGCGGCTTTAGCGCGTCAAGCAGGTATAAAAATTGTCACTGATATTAGAAATGGTTGTATATTGCGCCTTGCCCCAGAGCCTGTAGAAACTGTTGATCAAGTCCCTGTTGGCCGTATCTATAAAGACGGTTGTCTTATTGGGGATGAGAATGAATTGGGGATTCGTGAACGTCGCAAACTAAGTTATGCTGGTCACGTTGCTGTTTCTCTCCATATGAATAGCAAGCATGAGTTATTTTCTGATGTTGGTCTAACTACATTTGGGATTCCAGAAAGTAATGGAAAAGGAAAGAGTTTGCAGGATATTCTTTTAGATGTTATAGAAGAAACCGTTTACAATATTCCACGTATTAAACGCAAAAATAATGAACTTATTCGGGAAGCAATACGGCGTGCAGTGAGAGCAGCTGTTAATGAAGTTTGGCGAAAAAAGCCTATCTGTACAGTTTTTTTACACAGGTCAAAATAGAATATTCTAGTATTACGTTGTTTCTTTTTTATAAAGAAAGAGAGAAGAGAACAGTAAGATCATTTTATTACTAAAAATAAACTCAATAAGAGATAGAGTATATAAATTTTTCAAGAGTATGACCGTTGTGTTTGCAAGCTTTCCAATTGTAACTATAAATTAGCGTTTAGTATATTTAAATTATTCCCATATAATATGTTTGGTTAGGAGTTAATTATTTCAATGCGTCTTTCTCAATATTTTCTTCCTATTTTAAGAGAGAATCCTAAGGAAGCAGAGATTGTTTCTCATCGATTTATGTTACGTGCAGCTATGATTCGCCAACAAGCATCAGGGATTTATTCTTGGTTACCGTTGGGTAAAAAAGTGCTTGATAAAGTTTGTAAGATTATTCGTGAGGAACAAGAACGAGCTGGTGCTATAGAAATATTAATGCCGACAATTCAATCTGCAGATCTTTGGCGTGAAAGTAATCGCTATGATGATTATGGTTTAGAAATGCTACGCATTAAAGATCGTCAAAAGCGTGATTTACTTTATGGTCCGACAAACGAAGAGGTGGTAACAGATATTTTCCGTTCCTATATTCGGTCTTATAAGGATCTTCCGCTCAATTTGTACCATATTCAATGGAAGTTTCGTGATGAAATTCGTCCGCGTTTTGGTGTGATGCGCTCCCGGGAATTTTTAATGAAAGATGCTTATTCTTTTGATCTTGATTATGAAGGTTCTCAACTATCTTATAATCGTATGTTTATTGCTTATTTGCGTACTTTTTCTCGCCTTGGCTTACAAGCAATTCCCATGCGTGCTGCTACAGGTCCAATTGGTGGTGAACTCAGCCATGAATTTATTATTTTGGCTGAAACAGGAGAGAGTGCTATATTTTGTGATAGACAGTTTATGGAACTTACAGTTCCACACAGCTCAATCGACTTTAATGATAAAGCTATTTTATCTGATATTGTTAAACAGTGGACGTCCTTTTACGCAGCAACAGAAGAAATGCATAATGAGGAAGAGTGGGCTAAAGTTTCTAAGCAGAATCGTCTTTCAGCTCGTGGTATTGAAGTAGGGCATATTTTTCACTTTGGTACTAAATATTCTTCTCCAATGGGTGCAAAAGTTATGGGGCGAGATGGAAAAGAGCATGTGGTTTCTATGGGATCTTATGGTATTGGACCTTCACGTCTTGTTGCGGCAGTTATCGAAGCTTCTCATGATGAAAATGGTATTATTTGGCCAAGATCTATAGCGCCGTTCGATTTTGCTATTATTAATATGAAGCCAGATGATGAAAAATGTGCGCATGCATGTGAAACTCTTTATCAGGGATTAATACATGCTGGTTTTGATCCATTGTTAGATGACAGAAATGAGAGTCCTGGATCAAAATTTGCAACGATAGATTTAATTGGTTTGCCAACACAAATAATTGTTGGACCTAAAAGCATTGCACAAAATAAAGTTGAGATTAAAGATCGAAAAACAGGTGTGAAAAAATCTCTAACAGTTGAAGATACACTTAAACAATTTTCTGTAGTTTGATAGGCAATGTTATGCAGAAGTTGTACAGTAAATGGTTTTCATCTTATGAATGGATGATCGCTTTTCGTTATATGATTCCCAATAAAAAACACGTTGTTGCGTCTGTTATTTCAATTATTTCTCTTGTTGGAATTATGTTAGGGGTATTTGCACTCGTTGTTGTTATGGCGGTGATGAATGGTTTTCGTACAGAGCTTCTCAATCGTATTCTTGGTATGAATGGGCACCTTATTGTTCAGTCCGTTGATTCTAAATTTTCTGATTACAGTACTCTTATTTCTTCTTTAGAATCTGTGAATGGTATAAAATTTTCTTTGCCTGTTATTGAAGGTCAAGCACTTGTTCAAGGTGAATTCGACGTAGGATCTGGTGTGTTAGTTCGTGGTATGCGCAAACAGGATTTAGAGAAGCTTAAAACGGTATCCCAAAATATTAAGTTAGGCTCGCTTGCTCAATTTGATAAAGAAGAAGGTGTTGCAATTGGAAGTGGTTTAGCAACAAAATTGGGGCTTAGTGTTGGAAGTAATCTGCGTATCATTACTCCAGATGGTGATATGACTCCTTTTGGAGTTACTCCACGTGTTAAGGCTTATAAAGTGATAGCTATTTTCGAAGTTGGTATGTCTGAATATGATTCAATATTCGTTTTTATGCCTCTTCATGAAGCACAAATATTTTTTAACTTGGAAGACAAGGTTCAGTCTTTAGAACTATTTTTAAATAATCCTGATGCTGTTGATCAAATAAAACCAATTGTAGAGAAAGCGGTTGATCAAAAAGTTTATTTGATTGATTGGCGTGAGCGTAATCAGGCTTTTTTTTCAGCTTTACAGATTGAACAAAATGTCATGTTTTTTATTCTTTCTCTTATTATTCTGGTTGCTGCTTTGAATATTATTTCAGGACTAATCATGCTTGTAAAAGATAAAAGCCATGATATTGCAATTTTACGCACGATGGGTGCGCAACAGAGTGCTATTATGTGTATATTTATAGTTACTGGTATGATGATTGGATTTATTGGGACAATATTGGGCTTAATTTTTGGTGTGATAGTAATTGCGAATATCGATTATATTCAGGATTTTGTATCTTGGTTATTTAATGTTGATGTTTTTAATCCTCAATTTTATTTTTTAACAAAATTACCTGCGCAAATTGAGTGGAGACAAACAGTTTTAGTTATTATAATGGCTTTATCTTTATCATTCTTCGCTGCACTCATTCCAGCATGGCGCGCTGCTAAATTGGATCCTGTACAAGCTTTGAGGTATGAATAATAATGACGGCTGTTTTAGAGCTTGTAGAGATAGAGCGCCATTTTGGGGAGAATAATAAACCTCTCATTATTTTAGATAAAGCAAATTTTGTCCTTAATCGTGGAGAACTTGTAGCACTTATAGCACCATCTGGTGCCGGAAAATCAACACTTCTTCACATTGCTGGGCTATTGGAAAAACCAACTGCGGGTGATGTGATGTTACGGGGCATTTCTTGTGCAAAGCGTTCTGATAATGAGCGAACCACTATCAGAAGAAATGATATCGGTTTTGTTTATCAATTTCATCATTTGCTTCCAGAGTTTACGGCTTTAGAAAATGTTATGATACCGCAAATGATAGCAGGATTTAAAAAATCTATAGCGGAAGATCGCGCACTTAAATTGCTGACATACCTGCGTGTTTCTCATCGTGCCAAGCATCGTCCATCAGAATTATCTGGTGGCGAGCAGCAACGTGTTGCTATTGCTCGTGCAGTTGCCAATGGTCCCTCGATTCTTTTGGCAGATGAGCCTACGGGAAATCTTGATCCTGTAACTTCAGCTTATGTATTTCAGGCGTTATCTGCGCTTGTTCGTCAAGCTGGCCTTTCTGCTCTTGTTGCGACACATAATTACGCTTTGGCTAAACAAATGCATCGTCGAATTACGCTTAAAGAAAAAAAGATTGTTGAACTTCCATAGGTAAGGGGTAAAATTTATTCTACGAATTAAAGATACTATCTACATCATTCTTACCTATTAAGGAGGCTTTTATGACAGTTTTTGTCGTTGACAAAAATCAGTTAGGTGTGCGTCGTCGCCGGTTAGTTTTTCGTGCATGGCATCGCGGTATTCGTGAAATGGATTTAATTTTTGGACACTACGTGGATGCCCATATTTCTGGGATGAGTGATAAAATGCTTTCTGAATTTGAGTATATTATGTCTTTTGATGATCGTGATTTATTGACGTGGGTTACAGGGGAAGTCTCGCCACCTGCTGAAGTTGATAGTCCACTTTTTCGTGACATCATAAACTATCATATTTCCATAAACTTAAATTAATCCTGATGCCTATATTAAAAAAAATTGTTATTCCACAAAACACTTCTGCTTACATGATCTTTGACGGAGTTATTGATGGATTTGAAGCCTTTACGCTTGCTAAATTGAGTTTCGAAATTGCGCGAGATAAACCACTGATTTATGTTGTCCATGATGGAACAAAAATTTCTCATTTACAGCAAGTTTTAAATTTTATAGAGCCAAGCTTGCCTGTAATTCAATTTCCTGCATGGGATTGTTTACCCTATGATCGTGTATCACCTGGCTTTTCTGTTATGGCACGTCGATTATCAGCTTTGGCGCATATAGCAAATTTACGTAAGAATCCACGCGCTGCAATTATATTAACAACAGTAAATGCAATTATGCAAAAACTGCCCCCTCACGAAATGATTGAAACTCAAGTGATTCATGCATGTGTTGGCCAGCGTATTAGCATGGAGCACTTAATTCAATTTTTAGAATCTAATGGTTTTGATCGTGTTGCGGTTGTTCGTGATGTTGGTGAATTTGCAGTAAGAGGAGGAATTCTTGATATTTTTTCTCCCGTTGATGAGAAACCCTTGCGACTTGATTTTTTTGGAGATACCCTAGAAACTATTCGAGTATTTGATTCAGAAACACAAAGAACAACAAATAAAAGAACTGAATTTTTTTTACATTCGATGAGTGAAGTTGTTCTTACGCCTGAGCTTATTAGTCGGTTTAAAAGCAATTATATCCGTACATTTGGTGTGTCACGAAAAAATGATATGCTTTATGAAGCCCTTTCTCAAGGGCGGCGTTTTGCTGGTATGGAACATTGGCTACCATTTTTTTATGAGAAACTTGATACTTTTTTTGATCATTGCGGTAATTTATCCATTGTTTTTGAGCATCTTGTAGAAGAAATGCTCACTGAGCGCTATCGCCTTATTGAAGATTATTATGATGCTCGCAAAGAGCGTGAAAATGATAAAGAAAGTTCTACTTCTTATTATCCAATAGAGCCAAACCTTCTTTATTTAACACCGAAACATGTTTTAGAGATTGCACAACAATCTGAAAAACATATTGATTTGACGCCTTTTAATGTTCCTGAAACTTTTGGACAAACCATTGTTCACGCGAACGTTAAAACGGGATATGATTTTGTAAAAGAGCGTAATGCGCAAGAAAAAAATGTTTTTTCAAGTGTCATTCATCATATTGCTTCACTACATGCTGCTGGAAAAAAGGTACTTTTAGCTTGTTGGAGTGAAGGATCTCTCAATCGTTTGGTGCAGGTTCTTGATGAGCACGGGCTAAAAAAAATAAATATTGCAAAATCATTACAAAGTGTCAGAGCAACACCGCGTGATCATATATCAGCAGCTGTTATAATGATAGAGCATGGTTTTGAGATTGAAGATTTTGCTATCATAACAGAGCAAGATATTTTCGGCGATCGATTAATAAGATCATCAAAACGGCGTAATCATAATGCAAATTTTATTTCTGAGGTTGCAGCTTTAAATTCTGGCGATATCGTTGTACATATCGATCATGGTATTGGACAATTTGTTGGTCTTAAAACAATTCAGACAACTGGAATTTTACGAGATTGTCTTGAAATTAAGTATGCTGGAGACGATCGGCTCTTTCTACCTATTGAAAATATTGAGCTTCTTTCTCGTTATGGGGCGGAACGAACAGATGTAGTTTTAGATAAGTTAGGTGGTGTTGCCTGGCAAGCACGTAAAGCACGGCTTAAAAAACATTTACTGGAAATGGCTGGCCAGTTGACCCGTATAGCGGCAGAGCGTGCTACGCGCTCTGCACCTGCTCTGATTCCACCAATTGGATTATTTGATGAATTTGTTGCATGTTTTCCTTATGAAGAGACGGAAGATCAAATGAGGGCGATTGATGCTGTTTTAGACGACTTAGCATCAGGAAAACCAATGGATCGCTTAATATGTGGTGACGTTGGTTTTGGAAAAACAGAAGTTGCTATTCGAAGCGCTTTTGTCGCAGCACTAAATGGATATCAAGTCGCTGTTGTTGTGCCGACGACTTTACTCTCACGGCAGCATTATAAAACTTTTATGCCGCGTTTTCAAGGATTACCCGTTAAAATTGCACATGCTTCTAGGCTTGTAAAAGCTAAAGAATTGGCTCAAGTTAAAAAGGGTATTTCAAATGGCACGATTGATATTGTCATTGGAACGCATGCTTTATTAAGCGATACAGTTCATTTTTCACGATTAGGACTCCTTATCATTGATGAGGAACAGCATTTTGGTGTAAAACACAAAGAGCGTTTAAAAGAGCTTAAAAGTGATATTCACGTTCTCACACTTTCAGCTACTCCCATACCACGAACTTTAGGACTTGCTTTATCAGGAGTACGTGAACTTTCTCTGATAACGACTCCGCCTCTGGATAGAATGGCGGTACGTACTTTTGTTTCACCGTTTGATTCGCTTGTTATACGAGAAACATTGCTTCGAGAATATTACCGTGGTGGGCAAAGTTTTTATGTTTGTCCTCGTATTTCTGATCTTATTTTTGTGGAAGAATATCTCAAAACGCATGTTCCGGAACTTAAATTTGTTGTAGCTCATGGGCAAATGCCAGCTGGACAGCTTGATGATATTATGAATGCATTTTATGATGGGCAATATGATGTTTTACTATCAACAACTATTATTGAATCAGGTCTTGATATTCCAACAGCTAATACATTAATTGTACATCATGCTGAAATGTTTGGTCTTTCTGCTCTCTACCAGTTGCGCGGTCGGGTAGGGCGCTCAAAGCAACGTGCTTATACCCTCTTTACATTTCCTTCTGGTAAAATCTTAACTTCTGCGGCTGATCGTCGTCTTAAAGTTTTGCAGTCTCTTGATACATTAGGTGCCGGTTTTCAATTAGCAAGTCATGATATGGATATTCGCGGTTCAGGAAACTTTTTAGGTGAAGAGCAATCAGGACATATAAAAGAAGTCGGATTTGAACTTTATCAAAAATTGCTTGAAGAAGCTATTGCTGAGTTAAAAGATGGCAAAAAAAGTGAGGATAAACAGTGGTCACCTCAAATTTCACTTGGTACGACGGTGATGATACCAGAAAGTTTTGTGCCTGATCTGTCATTACGTATGGGGCTTTACCGTCGTTTAACAGAACTTAATGATTTAGAACAAATTGATGAATTTGCTGCTGAGTTGGTTGATCGGTTTGGTCCTTTACCTCTTGAAGTTCAACATCTTCTCAAAGTTTTTCATATAAAAACATTATGTCGAAAAGCACATGTAGAAAAGTTAGATACTGGGCCAAAGGGTGTCGTTATACAATTTCGCAATAATTATTTTGCAAATAGTGTTGCTCTTGTTCAATGGGTTGGAAAACAGGGTGTCATGGCAAAAATTCGTCCTAATCAAAGTATCGCTCTTATTCGTGATTGGGCAACAGTGGATAAAAGGCTTGTTGGAGCGGCTACTATTATGGCACAGCTTGTAGAAATGGCAGAGAAACATTCTGTTTAGATTTTTTTATATTATTTTTAAAAATTATTATATGAAAACACCTATTCTTGTGTTTGCATTAAGAATAAGTTTTAAGTTTGCAAAGACAAATTTTTTTGTAAATCAGCTAAAAAAACTTTAACCGAGAGTCTATTCTAGATTTATGATCCATTCACGCTACAAAGCTGGAAAGTGATACCCATAGAGTGATGTATAAGTGGAGTGTCTGATTGTGTAACAAACGAACCACCTGTTGTTCAGGTTAGTTATAAAACAGGTACATAGTAGCTACCAGAAGAATCTTATTTAAAGCTCGAACAGCTTTTATGAAGTAATACATCTAATAATTGAGTTTCGATTATTGCTGTTATCATCGTATCTATAGCAAACTCAGCTGTTCCAGAAAAATTGAAACTTCTATTTTAAAAATGTGGATTACAAGAAGAATTATAAATCTAAAGTAATATGAAATGCAGCGTAATATTAATAGTTTGTTTTAATTACAATACCAATGTTGCTTCTCTTATAAAGCTTTACTTTATATCGCTGCACTAAGGTATTATGGATAAATTTAGTAAAAGAACAATAATGGAATAAGGACTATTCTGTGTGTGTATGCATAATAGTTTAAGAGACTATTTGCAACTTTTTTTGCAAATTTAGCTTTTTTCTTTATATTGCACTAAGAAGTATAAAAGAAGATGTTTATTTCATTGGTTTAATTTAATACACTTGATTGAAATTGTATTTAATATTCCTATTTTTGGATTATTGAAAAAGCGTGTTGAAAGGATTAATTTAACCATGTCGCATAAAAATGTCTATTCTATTTTTTCAATATTATCCGGAGCCATTGCTCTCTTTTTTGCAATCCATACCTCTGCGGATGCAGAAAGTTTATCTCAAGGTTGGTATAAGGTTTGCAGTAAGCAGCATGATGTTGATGTCTGTAATACAATGAACACTATTTTATCAAATACTGGACAACCTTTAACAGCTTTTAATCTGGTGGAAATAAAAGGAAAACAAAATGAACGACGTATAGGTATTCAAGTGCCTACAGGTCGTTTTTTGCCAGAGGGCGTTCATATTCAGATAGGAGAAAATTTTTCTAAAAAAGTTCCTTACATTATTTGTAATGGGCCTAGCTGTATTGCCAATGATGTTTTGGATGATAAACTCATTGCTGCTATGAAAAGTGGTTCGAAAATGGTTGTAACCACAATTAATTTTCGCGGTTCAGCTAATCCTATTGAATTTTCTTTGAATGGATTCACAGCTGCATATACAGGTCCCGGTATGGAGGAAAAAGACTTTCAACAAGAACAAATAAAATTGCAGCAAGCTATTCAATCTAAGCAAAAAGAGATAGAAGATCGTATGCGGGCTGAGCAAGAAAAAGCAAAACAAAAGTAATATATGCGACATAAGAAGAGCATTTGTTGAAGCTTATTCCTTGTTGTTTATTGAAACCGCCACAAATATTTTGCGGCGGTTTTCTCGTAATTAACTTTTTGAAAGAGTTCTGCGTTTCCACCAACCAATGCGCCCCGTTTTTGGAGCATCATCAGGTTTTGATGATACAATAACGGGAGGATTAGTTTTCTCTTCAACTTTGGAAGGAACTGATTCGATAGCTTCTTCCGTTACAGTTTTGTGTTCTAATGTTTCTGTTTCGGATATTGATTCTTGAGAGAGTAATTTTTTTCGTGTTGATTTTTTATGATTTTTAGAAGTTTTTTCTTCAACCTTATGAGAAGATTGATTCATTTTTTTTGTTTTAATTTTATGCACCGATTCAGCTGTAGATTTTTTTTCCGTAGATTCTGCTGTTGCTATATTCGGATCATTGTCAAGGGTATGCGGATATTTTACTTCTTTTGAAGAACGTGTTTTACGCTTTTTAGGTTTAGTAATCGCATTCACTTTTGCAACTTCATCTTTTTGCATATTGAGGTATTGTGTATCGCTTTTTGCTTTTTCCAATTGAACCGGTTTGGAAGCTAATATACGGCGTTTGTTACGCGCTGTTTTGGTTTGTTCTGAAGGTTTCTCAGCAATGGCTCCTACTGGTTCTGCGTGAGGAATACGAAGTTGATAAAAATTATCTTGATTACGGCGACCGCCACGGCGTCCTCGGCGACGGATTCGGCGATGGGAATTATCGTTTAATGTATCGTCTTTTACATGAGCTGTAGAGAGAGAATTATCATTAATCTCACCCTGATGGTTTTTTCGTTGTCGTTTCTGCTTTGTTTCTACAGTTTTTTCATCTTCGATGGATTTATTGTCTACTAAAACAGCATCCTCAATTTCTTCTTTATTATCATCTTCAAAGACCAATGTAGGTTGAGAAACTGCTTCCACCATTGTACCCTTAGAAATGATGAGATGTTGCGTTCCAATGCTATCATCTGCCTCGATACTAATATTAAGTTTAAAGCGCGCTTCTAGATTAACAAGAATATTACGTTTGTGGTTTAACACGTAAAGCGCTGTTGCTACGGGCGTGCGCACAGTAATATTATGTTGCGGATTATGAAGAAGATATTCTTCGATTGAACGCATAACGTGTAAAGCAATTGATGATTCAGAGCGTACATTTCCTGTTCCAGCGCAATGAGGGCAAGGTTTTGTTGTGCTTTCTAAAACCGATACGCGGATACGTTGACGGCTCATTTCAAGAAGGCCAAAATGTGATATATGTCCCACTTGAATACGAGCACGATCATTTTTTAAACAATCTTTCAGCTTTTTTTCGACAAGTCTCACATTACGTTCTTCAAGCATGTCAATGAAGTCAATTACAATTAAACCAGCAAGATCACGTAAGCGTAATTGACGTGTTATTTCTTCTGCAGCTTCAAGATTAGTTTGTAATGCTGTTTTTTCAACAGAAAACTCTTTTGTAGAACGGCCAGAGTTTACATCAATAGCAACAAGCGCTTCTGTTTGATTAATGACAAGATAACCACCAGATTTTAAAGAGACTTGTGGATGCAACATTTTATCAAGTTGGATTTCAATATTATTACGCGCAAAAAGAGAAATCGGATCGCGATAAGGTTGCACTACTTTTGCATGGCTTGGCATGAGCATGCGCATGAAATCTTTTGCTTCGCGATATCCTTGTTCACCAGAAACAAGAATTTCATTGATGTTTTTATTGTAAAGATCTCGTATAGAGCGCTTAATAAGATTGCTTTCTTCATGGACAAGACATGGTGCTGTAGATTTAAGTGTTAAAGCGCGAATAGTATCCCATAGTCGTGTGAGATATTCATAGTCACGTTTAATTTCGGCTTTTGTTCTATTTGCTCCAGCAGTTCGTAAGATAATTCCCATACCTTTTGGAATGGCCAATTCTTTTACAATTTCTCTAAGACGCTTACGATCTTGTATATTCGTGATTTTTCGTGAAATACCACCACCGCGTGCTGTGTTGGGCATTAAAACAGAATAACGTCCTGCTAGCGATAAATAAGTTGTGAGAGCAGCACCTTTATTGCCACGTTCTTCTTTGATAACCTGTACTAACAAAATTTGACGTCGTTTAATTACTTCTTGAATTTTATACTGCCGTCCTTGTTTTCTCTGATAGGCAGGAAGTTCTTCACGTATGTCTTCTACACCAACCATTTCTATATCATCATGAGAAGTATTTGCATCAAATATTTCTTCTGTATCATCAACTGTTATTGTTTCAAATGTGGTGTCATTTTCAACATACGCTGCCATAATACTATTATGTTCATCTTTTTTTGTTTTTTTAGAGCGTTTTTTATTTTTGTTTGTTTCTTCAGTAAGAGTATCTGTATAATTTTCTCTTACAGCAGCTTTTTCCTCTTCTTCGAGAAGAGCAAGACGATCAGCAATAGGAATTTGATAATAGTCGGGATGAATTTCAGAAAAAGTCAAAAAACCATGGCGGTTACCACCATATTCGACAAAAGCTGCTTGTAAAGACGGCTCTACACGCGTAATACGTGCCAGATAAATATTTCCTTTAAGCTGCTTTTTATGTTCTGATTCAAAATCAAGTTCTTCAATTTTGTTGCCATGAACAACAACAACACGTGTTTCCTCCGGATGGGAGGCATCTATAAGCATTTTGTTTGACATAAGTTAAAATCCTGAAGGCGACATGCGCAGCTTTATTCAAACGAATGGTATGGGTATTCGAAAATATAAAGGCCTGTCTGCCATAAAAGGGAGATACCAGAAAAACAGGACGAGACACTACGTGCAGATGCATGATTGCACTTACACTATTTTTAATCATCATCTCCATCTGTTTTGTATGACTCATAATTTTTGTAAGTCTCCGGCGAAATAATCTCTAAAATTAGTTCAGATATCTGAACCAGCGAATCTTAAATAACGTAATCCTAGCTTTGTGACATAAAGAATTTTCATCCATAAAAAGCTTAAATATGTAACATGTAATAAATTTTTTAAAGACAAATTAATACGGACTAAAGATAATTTAGATGATCACTATTGGCTAGGAGGCGCAAGTGTTCTTTTATGTTGATATCATGTTTTTGGCAAGTAACAATATAAATACACAACATTATAATTTCTTTATAGCTGTAATTTAGTTTTTGAGATGTCTAAAGTTGCAAAATTCGATATTTATTAAAACATATGGAGTAAATTTTATGCATTTCTTTTATACTGATTTAGATCAGTAATTGCTAATGTAGAATACAGAGTATTTCGCTTATGATAAGAGTATTTTTTACCAAAAATCTGAAAGTTATCTATAGGGATATTTTTTTATCCATCATATGCTCTTTATTATTTTTTTTAATGTTACAAACAAATGTTCGAGCTCAAGATTCCTTGAAACTTGTCGATTTACGAACTATCGGTGATAGTGCACACACGCGTATTATCGCAGTTTTTGATGCTAAACCAAATGTTCGTTTACAGATTTTGGAAAAACCTGCGCGTTTGATCATTAATTTACTTACAGTTAATTTTTCAGTGCAAAATACATCCTTAAAGAAACAAAATACCTTATCAAGAATGTTATCTGATGTGCGTTACAGTTTTTCTGATATAAGGACTTCACGTATTGTTTTGACGAGTAAAATTGCTTTTGTTGTTAAAAAAAGTGTAGTGCAAAAATTGGATAACGGTTTATGGCAGCTGCTGGTTGATATTAGTGAAAATACGCAAGAGAAATTTCATGAATTATTTGAAAAACAACAAAAAGGCACTCTTAATACAGAAACACAATCAGTTCCCGAACGTAATTTTCGTGTTGTTCTCGATCCTGGTCATGGTGGAATTGATGGTGGTGCGCGAGGTATTACTGGAATTTTAGAAAAAGACGTCACACTAGCCTTTGCACGTGTCTTAAGGGATGAATTAAAAAAAGATTCTCATATTACTGTTGCTTTAACACGCGACTCTAATGTTTTTTTAAGGTTAAGTGAAAGGGTTAGAAAAGCGCAAGAGTTTGGTGCTGACCTTTTTATATCAATTCACGCAGATACTATTAATATACATTCTCTTCGTGGTGCTACAGTGTATACCATATCAGACAAGGCATCTGATGCAATTGCAAAATCTTTAGCTGAAAATGAAAATAAAGTTGATTTATTAGATGGTTTGCCAGCAGAAGAATCTCTTGAAGTTATAGATATTTTGTTCGATCTTACACGACGTGAAACGCATGCATTTTCTGTGAATTTTGCTAATCGTGTTGTTTTAAATTTGTCAAAGAATAATATCAATTTGATAAATAACCCTCATAGATATGCAAATTTTCAAGTTTTAAGGGCTGCAGATATACCCTCTGTTTTAATAGAGATAGGCTATTTATCAAATAAAGAAGATGAAAAATTATTAAATAATCCTCAGTGGAGAAAACAAATGGCTGCCTCTATTGCTTATTCTATTCGTCAATTTTCTGAATATAGGCATAAAATTATTCCACCTCTTTAAATTTATGCAAAAATAGAGTACCAATATGAGCCTTTGATGTAATCGTAAAGAGTAGAAATAATTTCTCTTTGATCAGTTCTAAAGAAAGCGATAGCCGTTTTTATGATAATTTTTTTTAGATATCTTCTTTGTTCTATTTTTATGATTTATTTTTTGGGAACTATGACCCAAGGCGTGATAGCAAAGGAGCAGATGAGTGCACTTCCTGATTATGAAGTTCTTTCGCTCTATGAACCACCTGTGATGACTCGCGTTCATGCTGCTGATGGTAGTCTTATGGCAGAGTTTGCAACAAAAAATCGCCTTTATTTACCAATTCAATCAATACCAAAGATTCTAAAAGAAGCTTTCATTTCTGCCGAAGATAAAAATTTTTATCATCATTTTGGTTTAGATCCCGTAGGGCTTTCTAGAGCTTTAATCAATAATATCAGTAATATTGGTTCTGGAAAACGTCTAGAGGGTGCGTCAACAATTACACAACAAGTTGCTAAAAACTTTCTTTTAAACTCAGAGGCAACATTAAAACGTAAATTAAAAGAAGCTATTCTAGCGATGCGTATTGAGAGAACCTATTCAAAGGATCATATTCTTGAACTTTATCTCAACGAAATTTATCTTGGGCGTGGTACTTATGGTATCGCGGCAGCTGCTTTAACTTATTTCAATAAATCCGTTAATGATCTTACTTTAGAACAATGTGCCTATTTGGCTTCTCTTCCAAAAGGGCCGGCGAATTATGATCCTTTTAAAAATACGCAACGTGCTATTAATAGGCGCAATTGGGTTATAGATCGGATGGTTACAAATGGGTATGTAACGCATGAAGAAGCTGAAAAAGCTAAAGCAAAGCCTTTAGGGGCGATGATACGTGGTAGCGAAAGCTATGTTTTTGCTGCTGACTATTTTACTGAAGAGGTGCGTCGCCGTTTAATGAAGCGTTATGGAGCAAAAACACTTTACGAAGGTGGGCTTTCAGTTCGTACAACGCTTGATCCGCATTTGCAACTTTTTGCTCAGCGTGCTTTACGCAATGGCTTAATTAGATTTGATCATTCACAGGGGTGGCGTGGAGTTTATGAACATATTGATAATAAAGATGATTGGGGCAGAGAACTTGCAAAAATTACAGGGTTAAGTGATGTTCCTGAATGGCGTTTAGCTGTTGTACTTTCCGCTAATGCTAATAAAGTGGAAATTGGTTTACAACCCAAGCGCGAATCTTCAGGTTTATTATCAAAAAAACGGGAAACTGCTATTTTGTCTGAAGACGATTCAAAGTGGGCATTAAATGTTGTGGACAAGAATGGGTATCGAAGAGTTGTTCCAAACTTAACTCATCTGCTGCGAGTTGGAGATGTCATTTTCGTTGAAAAAGTATCAGCTACAGATCGCACTTACCGTTTACAACAAATCCCGAAAGTTGAAGGTGCACTTGTTGCTATGGAACCTCATACAGGGCGCGTTCTTGCGATGATGGGAGGGTTTTCTTTTGCGTCGTCTGAATTTAATCGTGCAACGCAAGCTTATCGCCAACCTGGCTCTGCTTTTAAGCCTTTTGTGTATGCAGCGGCACTTGATAATGGGTATACACCAGCATCAGTTATTTTAGATGGTCCCATAGAAATTCGTCAAACTAATGGTGAGATTTGGCAACCTAAAAATTATGGTGGTACATTTGCAGGGCCTTCAACATTGCGTTATGGTATTGAGTATTCCCGTAATCTTATGACAATACGGCTCGCCTATGATATGGGAATGCCTCTTGTAGCTGAATATGCAGAGCGTTTTGGTATTGTGGATAAATTGCAACCATATCTCCCCATGGCCTTAGGAGCTGCAGAAACAACAGTTTTACGAATGGTTACAGCTTATTCAGTTATTGCCAATGGAGGGCGCTCTATTAACCCTTCTTTGATAGATAGAGTTCAAGATCGTTACGGGACAACAATTTACCGTCACGACGATCGTGTCTGCGAAAACTGTAATGCTCAGTCATGGGATAATCAAATGGAGCCCACATTAATTGATGAGCGGGATCAGGTTCTTGATCCTATGACGGCTTATCAAATTACATCAATGATGGAAGGAGTTTTTCAGCGTGGTACAGCTGCACGTTTACGTTTCCTCAATCGACATGTTGCCGCAAAAACAGGAACAACCAATGACTCTAAAGATGTATGGTTTATGGGATTTACTCCTGATCTTGTTGTTGGTATTTTCATCGGTTATGATCAACCAGCACCTTTAGGGTATAGCGGAACAGGAAGTTCGTTGGCCGCGCCTATTTTTGGTGAGTTTATGGATGCTGCTTTGAAAGGGAAGCCAGATGTACCGTTTAAAATGCCAAAGGGTATGATTTTAATGCCAATTAATCGTAGGACGGGCATGCTTGCTGAGGCAGGAGATCGTGATGTTATTATAGAAGCATTTAAACCAGGGACTGGACCTGCTGACATATATAAGGTAATTGGTGGTGCAAACTCTTTTCAAGAAGGTTTTTCTTCAGGAACGGCTTCTCCACAAGTCAATAAGGCTCTTGAGAGTGGGGCTGATGGATTATATTAATTAACAAATAAGGTTTCTTTTATAAAACAAATTAACCTGAAGAATGTTAGCTCATTTTTATGATACGGGGGTTTATGAGTTTATAGTGCTCTATTCGCACACTATTGCGTTAGCCTAAAAATGTTTAAGGTTATTATTAGAAAAATATAGAAATTAAAGATGAAGGTATCAGGCTATGCGGGCTGAAATAGAAACATTAGTTGATGAAATTCAGAAAGCAATCAAATTGCTAAGGGGGCATCTTTGACTGGGATCAATCATTAAAACGTCTCGAATATCTCAATCAAAAAGTGGAAGATCCAACCATTTGGGATAACGCTCAACAGGCGCAAGGTATGATGCGTGAGCGCCAACGTTTGGATGATACAATCAATGGTATCCGATCATTTACGAAAACACTTGAAGAATGTATTGAGTTAATCAAGATCGGTGAAGAAGAAAGAGATGTCGAAATTATCACTTATGCAGAAAACTTAATACGTGATCTTAAGAACGAGATAGATAAAAAACAAATTAATGTGCTTCTTTCAGGAGAAGTAGATTCGAATGATACCTATCTAGAAATTCACGCTGGTGCAGGAGGGACTGAAAGCCAAGATTGGGCTTCTATGCTATTACGTATGTATATGCGCTGGGCTGAGTTGCATAAAATGAAGGTTGAAGTATTAGAAACTCATGATGGCGAAGAAGCAGGAATAAAATCAGCGACTATTCTTATAAAAGGACACAATGCTTACGGTATGCTAAAAACAGAATCAGGTGTTCATCGTTTAGTACGGATTTCACCTTACGATTCCAATGCAAAGCGTCATACTTCTTTCGCAAGCGTTTGGGTGTATCCAGTTATTGACGATGATATTGAAGTTGATGTCGCAGAGTCAGATGTCCGTATTGATACATATCGTGCATCAGGGGCTGGGGGGCAACATGTCAATACGACAGATTCCGCAGTTCGAATTACGCATATCAAAACAGGTATCGTTGTTCAATGTCAAACGGAGCGTTCTCAACACAAAAATCGGGCAACTGCATGGTCTATGTTACGTGCTCGGCTTTATGAAGAAGAGCTTAAAAAGAGAGAAGAAGAAACAAACGCCGTTGAAGCCTCTAAAAAGGAAATTGGGTGGGGACACCAAATTAGATCTTATATTCTCCAACCTTATCAGCTTGTTAAAGATTTACGCACTGGCGTTGAAAATACTGATCCACAATCCGTATTAAATGGAAATTTAGATGCGTTTATAGAAGCAGCTCTCGCTCGACGTCTTTATGGAAAAGTCCAAGAAATTGAAGAATTGATTAACTAGATACAATATTTTTAAGGTTTTTCACGTGTATTTCTTGATCTCTTAATTTAAAGATTGTGTACTTGGATCTACTATAGGTGGCAGGGGGAGTAATTTTCACATCTCATAGGCGCTTGAATAAATAGATTTTATAAGTCATTATGACATAAAAGTGTAGCAGCAGCTAATACTGCTTCTGCGTGTCCAGGTACTTTAACTTTACGCCATTCTTCTACTATTTTTCCAGTTATATCAATTAAAAAAGTGCTTCGCTCAACACCCATATATTTGCGTCCATACATGCTTTTTTCAACCCAAACACCATAAGCTTCAAGCGTTGTTTTTTCTTCATCGGAAACAAGAATGATGTCAAGATCGTGTTTTGTTTTAAATTTATCGTGTTTTTTAACACTGTCTGGGGACACTCCAATAATAATAACTCCGATTTCATCAAACTTTGGTTTCAGTCGTGTAAAATCAATTGCTTCACTTGTGCATCCACTTGTATCATCTTTTGGGTAGAAATATAAAACAACAGCTTTTCCTTGCAGATCAGAGAGACATAGCTTACCTCCACCATCGCGTGGCAAATTAAAATCAGGAGCAAGGGGGGCTTTTATCTGTTTCGTTATCATTTTTCTCTCTATTATTTGTAATTAGTGTAAAGAATTAGATATATAAAAGAAGCAACTATTTAGATAATTTTTAGTTTTTTCACCGGGCCTATTTTATCATAAAAATTAAATTGAGATATGAAGAAAGCACAAAAAGTATAAGCATTATGCAAAAAAGAATATAAAAAATTATAGGATGAACATGAAAAATTTTAAATGGATTCTAGTAATTTTATTACAATGTGTTTTTTCTTTCCGAAAGAAATTTTAATTATTCCTTCTGCATTTACATCTTCTTCAATAATAAGGCGCATTTCATCTTTAACGCTTTGATCATTTATACGTACACCTCCGCCTTGAATATGCCGGCGTGCCTCACTATTAGATTTGGCTAGTCCGGCTTGCACTAAAAGAGTTAGCAATCCAATGCCCGTTTTTAATTCTGTAGGGTTAATTTCAACGGTGGGAAGATTTTCTCCAAGAGTTTTTTCTTCAAAAGTTTTACGAGCAGTTTCTGCTGCTGCATCCGCGAGGGTGCGTCCATGCAGCAGTGCTGTAATTTCTGTCGCAAGAATTTTCTTAGCTTCGTTAATTTCAGCTCCTTTTAATGCAGAAAGTTTGAGAATCTCACTCATTGGTAATGTAGTATAAAGTTTTAAAAACCGGGTAACATCAGAATCTTCTGTATTCCGCCAATATTGCCAAAACTGATAAGGTGCAAGCATATCCGCATTAAGCCATATAGCTCCATTCAATGATTTACCCATTTTTGCGCCGGAAGAGGTTGTCAGCAACGGTGAAGTTAAAGCATACAACTGCGGTGTTCCTAAACGATGCCCTAATTCAATGCCGTTTATTATGTTGCCCCATTGATCAGAGCCACCCATTTGCATACGTAATCCATAGCGCTTATAAAGTTCAACAAAATCATAAGCTTGTAGGATCATATAATTAAACTCTAAAAATGACAAAGAGTATTCACGTTCAAGCCTGAGTCTAACAGAATCAAATGAAAGCATACGGTTTACAGAAAAATGTTTTCCTATATCACGCAAAAATTCTAAGTAATTTAAATTGCATAACCATTCAGCATTATTGACAATGCATGCATCGTTTTTTTTATCACCAAATGTTAAATAGTTAGAGAATACCTTTTTAATACCCGCAATGTTTTTAGCAATATCATCTTGGGTTAAAAGGTGTCGTGCTTCATCTTTGAAGGAAGGATCACCGATCAAACCTGTTCCTCCACCCATTAAAGCAATAGGACGATGACCGGTTTTTTGCAACCAATAGAGCATCATAATTTGAAGAAGACTGCCAGCATGAAGACTTGATGCTGTAGGATCAAATCCAATATAGGCACTAACAACTTCTTTTGAAAAAAGATCATCTAATCCTTTTTCATCCGAAATTTGATGAATAAAACCACGTTCGTGCATAACGTGTAAAAAATCAGATTTAAAGGCATGCACAGATTTTGTTTCCTGGTTGATATTGCATAAGTTCATATAATCCGTTCTCTAACATAAGTAATGTGTATTACACAAGAGAACGAGAAATAGCGGTAGTGAAAATAAAATACATCCTATTTTACTTATAATTTAAGGGGAAATTTTTTCATTAGTTATAGAGAAGGTACTTATTTTTATCATTAAATTCACAAACTTTTAGAGAAACTAAAAAACAGTGTAAAAAACGAATTCGCTCTCTTTATAAAATAGCTTTTTCATTTTTATACATTTCTAGCGTTTTTAAGTAAGCGAAAGTATTTCAGGGGGAGGAGAGAGGAATTCATTTGTAATATGATTATCCAAATATTGTGCACATCGTTCAATGAGTTTTTTGTTATATCCGCTAAAAAAGTGATTAGCACCTTCCAGTATTTCTTGTGTAATGGTGATACCCTTTTGTGTTTTTAATTTATCTACAAGCATTTGAACATCTCTTCTTGGGGCAACTTTATCGATATCTCCGTGAATTATAAGTCCAGAGGAAGGGCAGGGTGCAAGGAATGAAAAGTCATAAACATTAGGTTGAGGAGCAACAGATATAAAGCCCTCAATTTCTGGTCGCCGCATTAAAAGCTGCATACCAATCCAGGCACCAAATGAATATCCAGCGACCCAGCAATTTTTAGAATCGGGATGTTGTGTTTGTACCCAATCGAGTGCAGCTGCAGCATCTGAAAGTTCTCCTACCCCATAGTCAAACTCACCTTGACTGCGGCCAATACCACGAAAATTAAAACGTAATGTAGTAAAGCCACGTTGTTGGAACATGTAGAAGAGGTCATAAACAATTTTATTGTTCATTGTACCCCCAAATTGAGGATGAGGATGCAAAATAATTGCAATTGGTGCATTTTTTTGTTGTGAAGGCTGATAACGCCCTTCAAGTCGACCTGCGGGACCATTAAAAATAATTTCTGGCATTACATGCTCCTTAAATGTTACAAAGGCTCTCATTGACCTTGGGCGACTTTTACCGTAGAATCTATTAGCTAATCGTTAGATATTCTTTATTTTAGTGCATTTTTCAAGAAAATTACGCTATTTTTTACTCAATTCATAAGATTAATGATTGTAATGTTAAATGGTTGTAAAGCGTCGATATTTTGATTATAACGCAACAACACCGCTCAAGGAAGTTGCGCGGGGAGCGTTATTGGAATCTTTAGAGATATTTGGTAATCCATCATCCGTTCATGCAGAAGGGCGTGCTGCTAACGCTTTATTGGGCAAAGCGCGTCGACAAATTGCTGAAAAGCTCAATACACATCCCGATCACGTTGTATTTACATCTGGTGCTAGTGAAGCAGCAATGACATTACTGACGCCTTTTTATCATATGGGAAGTTCTGAAGTTCAATTTTCTCATCTTTATGTTGGTGCTACCGAACATCCATCTATTGCGGAAGGAGGACGTTTTTCTAAAGAGTTTATAAGCACAGTTGCTGTTGATCAGGATGGTCTCATTCAACGAGATAAATTAGTCTCTCTCTTAGCTGTTCACGATAAGACAAAAGGTCTTCCTCTTGTTGCTATTCAAGCTGCAAATAGTGAAACTGGTGTTATTCAAGAAATAAAAGAACTATCTGCTATCGTGCGGGATTTTGGAGGTATTCTTATTGTTGATTTGACACAGTACGTAGACAAAAATTTTGTTGATATTAATCAAATGGGTGGGGATTTTTTTATACTATCTGCGCATAAAATTGGTGGACCTAAAGGAATTGGTGCTTTTGTTTCATGCGGCAACCTTCTTATGCCGTATCCTCTTATTATTGGAGGGGGGCAAGAAAAAGGTTTTCGTGGTGGAACAGAAGCATTACCGCTTATTGCCGCTTTTGGAGCAGCGATGGCTGATTGTTTCAATAAAGAAGAAATAAAGTTCTTAATGTGTTTACGCGATAAATTAGAAATTGGAATCCAGAAAATTTGCAGTAATGTTGAAATTTTTGGCAAAAGAGTTCGGCGTTTGCCAAACACGACTTATTTTACTATACGCGATATAAAAGCGGAAACTATGCAAATTGCTTTTGACTTGGCAGGGTTTTCTGTATCAGCAGGCTCTGCTTGTTCTTCGAGAAAAGTAAAACAAAGCAAGGTCTTGAAAGCCATGGGTTACAGTGTTCCAGATGGAGCAATTCGCATTTCAATAGGACGGTGTACAACTTCTAAAGATATTGATGATTTTTTATTATTTTTTTCTAGAATGCTTAGTAATAAGAAAACGTAAAATTTATTATTTAAAATTTGTAAATTAGAATTATTTTAAATAATAAAATAAGCTTGATTGAAATTTTTCCGCTTTGCATATAGCCTAGAGAATGAATTTCTTGTTTCGATTTTGTAAAAATAAGATTTTTAGTCACCGGTTCTTGATGCCAAAAAATGGAGAAGGTTTATGCCGGCAGTAGAAGAAACCATACGCCAAGTCCGTGAAATGGATGTTGATCAATATAAATATGGCTTTGAGACAAAAATTAAAACTGACAAAGCTCCAAAAGGTTTAAACGAGGAGATTATCAGATTTATTTCTGCTAGAAAACATGAACCTGAATGGATGCTGACATGGCGTTTACAAGCTTTCCACCGTTGGTTGAAAATGCAAGAACCCGATTGGGCGCGCATTAGATATCCTAAAATTGATTTTCAAGAGCTTCATTATTACGCTGCTCCTAAAAATCATACTGGACCAAAATCTTTGGATGAAGTGGATCCTGAGTTGTTGGCAACTTATGAAAAACTTGGTATTCCCCTAAAAGAGCAAGAAATTTTGGCGGGGGTAAGAAAACAGTCTGACCCCTCTACCTTTGACGATGCTACTTATGCATCAGGGCAGGTGGCTGTTGACGCCGTCTTTGATTCTGTTTCAGTTGTTACAACATTTAAAAAAGAGTTGGCACACTTTGGTGTCATTTTTTGCTCTATTTCAGAAGCAATTATTGAACATTCCGCTCTTATCAAAGAGTATTTGGGAACGGTGGTGCCTGCAGGTGATAACTATTATGCTGCCTTAAATGCAGCTGTTTTTACAGATGGCTCGTTTGTTTATATTCCTAAAGGAGTTCGTTGTCCTATGGAGCTTTCAACTTATTTTAGGATTAATGAGCGCAATACAGGCCAATTTGAGCGAACGTTGATTATTGCAGATGAGGATTCTTATGTTTCTTATCTTGAAGGGTGTACGGCGCCCCAACGTGATGAAAACCAACTTCATGCTGCTGTTGTTGAGCTTGTTGCGCTCAAAAATTCAGAAATTAAATATTCGACAGTGCAAAATTGGTATCCTGGAGATAAGGATGGTAAGGGGGGTATTTATAATTTTGTGACGAAACGTGGAGATTGTCGTGGCAATAATTCTAAAATTTCATGGACACAGATTGAAACTGGTTCTGCTATTACTTGGAAGTATCCATCTTGCTTGCTGCGTGGTGATAACTCGCGTGGAGAATTTTATTCTATCGCTGTTTCAAACGGTTATCAACAGGTTGATTCCGGTACAAAAATGATTCATTTGGGGAAGAATACATCAAGTCGTATTGTTTCTAAAGGAATCTCTGCCGGTTTTTCAAATAATACTTATCGGGGACAAGTTGCAGCACATCGCAAAGCGCAGAATGCACGTAATTTTACACAATGTGATAGTTTGTTAATTGGTAATGATTGTGGTGCTCATACAGTACCTTATATTGAAGCAAAAAACGCTACAGTGCAGTTTGAACATGAAGCAACAACATCAAAAATTTCTGATGATCAGCTTTTTTATGTTATGCAGCGGGGGATTCCTGAAGAAGAAGCTGTTGCATTAATTGTAAATGGTTTTGTAAAAGAGGTTATTCAAAAACTTCCAATGGAATTTGCTGTTGAAGCACAAAAGCTCATTGGTATAAGCCTTGAGGGTAGTGTGGGATAGTTGTTTAGGTAAATAATACTTTTTATGCAAAACGGCCAGAACAGGATTAAATTATGTTAGAGATAAAAAATTTGCGCGCCCGCATTGCTGAAACTGATACAGAAGTTATTCGCGGTTTAAACTTGACTATTCAAGATGGTGAAGTTGCTGCTATTATGGGACAAAATGGAGCTGGAAAATCGACTTTGTCTTATTTACTTGCTGGTCGTGATGATTATGAAGTGATAGAAGGTGATATTCTTTATGATGGACAATCACTTTTAAAAATGAATCCAGCAGAACGGGCTGCATATGGTGTTTTCCTTGCTTTTCAGTATCCAATGGAAATACCTGGAGTGGCAACAATGGAGTTTTTAAAAGTTGCGATGAATTCTCAACGCAAAGCTCGTGGTGATGAAGAGCTAAAAATTCCTGAATTTATAAAGTGTGTTAAAGAAATTTCTTCAAAACTTGGAATAGATATGGAGATGCTAAAACGTCCATTGAATGTAGGTTTTTCAGGTGGAGAAAAAAAACGAGCTGAAATTTTACAAATGGCGCTTCTTGAGCCTAAACTTTGTGTTTTAGATGAAACGGATTCAGGTTTAGACATTGATGCGCTTAAAATTGTTGCAGATGGTGTTAATAAACTTCGGGATTCAAAGCGTTTATTTTTGATTATTACCCATTATCAACGCCTGCTTAATTATATTATTCCTGATACTGTACATGTTCTTTATAAAGGACGTATTATTAAAAGTGGTGATAAATCATTAGCGCTTTATTTGGAACAAAATGGATACGCTGATCTTATCAGTGAAGCAGCTTGAGGTCATTGAATATGAGCTCACAGCAAAATTTTTTAGCAGTTGAAAAAGATATTATAAATAATTTCAATCTGTGTATAGGAAATTTACCTGGTGATAAGAATGTGCGGGCAATTCGTGAAAAAGCTATTGCATTGTTTCAAACCTCGCGACTTCCTTCGCGTAAATTAGAAAGTTGGCACTATACTAATCTGCGCACACTACTGAAGTCTGTTAGTGATTTTTCAGAAGTTAATGATGAAGCATCTGTAGATGCATTGCTTTCAGAGAGCGCTGTTTTTTCGATCAAAAATGGAAAAACATCCACACAACAAAATGTGGCGAATATTACAGCAAAACGTCTTACGGATGCATTAAAAGAAAATTTTATAAAGGTGGATCACGTCCTTTCTGATGAAGACTTTGTGGGACAATTAAATACAGCTTTTTTTACGGATGGTTGGATTTTTCATATTCCTGAAAATACAAAATTAAATGTTCCTATTGAGTTACAAAATATTCAAATAGGTGGGCAATCTCATACTTTTTCAGACATAAAAGCTCATGAAAACAGTCAAGCGATTTTTATTGAACATCAGATTGCTAATGATAAGGATACTTTTGGCAGTTCAATATTTTCATTAAATCTCGCTGCTTACAGTGATATTACATGGGTTATTATTCGAAATCAGGGTCTTAATTCTACACAGTTTAGCCGATTTTGTGCTGTTATTGGTAAAGGAGCAAAATTATCGCTCTATGTTATTAACATAGGCAGCCAACTTAATCGTCAAGAAATTGATATTGAATTAGAGGGGGAGGAGTCTGATTTTCGATTACGAGTCATAAATTTACTCTCAGGACAAACTCATAATGATCTTACGATGACTGTTCGTCACATTGAGCAGAAATCAACTTCAAGCGAAATTGTACGCAATGTGGTTACAGATAAGGCAGTCGGTGTTTTTCAAGGAACAATACGTGTTGCTCAAAAAGCTCAAAAGACAGATGCGCGTATGGCTTGTAACAGCCTTATTCTTTCAGATGATGCGGAATTTGATGTAAAGCCTGAGCTCGAAATTTTTGCTGATGATGTTGCATGTGGTCACGGTGCGACAATTGCCAATATTAATCATGATTATCTTTTTTATCTAATGGCACGCGGTATTCCTTTTAAAACTGCTTATGCTCTTTTAATTAAAGGATTTATCTTTGAGCTAATTGATGACATCAAGCAAGATAATGTTCAAACTGTTTTGAAGAATATCATGAGTAAATGGTTGGAAAAAAATATTTAAGGTAAAAAATGGAAAGTAACATACAAACATTGAGTTATAATGTAGAAGAAATTCGCAGTGATTTTCCTATTTTACATTGTAATGTTTATGGTAAGCGGCTGGCTTATCTTGACAGTGGTGCATCTTCCCAAAAACCTCAATCTGTACTTGATGCGATGAATAATTTTTATCGATGTTGTAATGCAAATGTGCATCGAGGAATGCATTTTTTATCGAATGCGGCTACACAGTCTTATGAAGATGCTCGCGAAACTGTTCGGGCTTTTTTAAATGCTCAAAAAGCAAAAGAGATTGTTTTTACAAAAAGTGCTACAGAAGCCATCAATACCGTTGCTTACGGTTGGGGAATGTTCAAACTGAATAAAGGGGACGAAATTGTTCTCACCATTATGGAGCATCACTCGAATATTATTCCTTGGCATTTTATTCGTGAATGGAAAGGTGTCAAGCTTGTTTTTGTTCCAGTTGATGAAAATGGTGTTTTGCATATTGAAGATTTTCAAAATGCTTTAAGTGATAAAACGAAGCTTGTTGCTATTACTCATATGTCCAATGTATTGGGGACTGTTCCTTCTGTTAAAGAAGTTATTAGACTATCACATCAAAATGCTATTCCTGTTCTTGTTGATGGCTCCCAGGGAGCGGTGCATTTAAAAATTGATGTTCAAAATCTTGATTGTGATTGGTATGTCTTTACAGGACATAAGCTTTACGGTCCAACAGGTATAGGCGTTCTTTATGGTAAAGAATGTAGATTGGAAGAAATGAATCCTTTTCAAGGCGGAGGGGAAATGATTGAGGAGGTAACTGTTGATAAGGTCTTTTATAATGCTCCCCCCTACAGATTTGAAGCGGGCACTCCTCCCATAGCTGAGGCTGTTGGATTGGCTGCTGCTATTGATTATATGAATAAAAAAAATAGAAATGCTATTCATGCACATGAAATGGCACTATTATCTTATGCACATAAAAGGCTTGAAACCATAAAATCATTGCGTATTTATGGCCATTCTCCTCATAAAGGTGCTATTATTTCTTTTGAAATGGAAGGCATCCACGCACATGATATCGCTATGTTTATTGATAGGCAGGGTGTTGCTATCCGTGCAGGAACGCATTGTGCACAACCTTTGTTACAGCATTTTGGTTTAACATCTGTTTGTCGCGCATCATTGGCTATGTATAATAATCATGAAGATATTGATCAATTAGTGGAAGCATTAGAAAAAGCAAGGACATTTTTTAATGACTAAATCAATTGGAGAACATTGCTCTACAGAATCTGTTGAAATTGTAAGCGAAAATAAAAAGTCTTACATATCAGCACTTCCATCAGTTGAAATTGATCGTATGACTAATGATATTATTGCTGCTCTCAAAACAGTTTATGATCCAGAGATTCCTGCTGATATTTACGAGCTAGGACTGATTTATCGTATTGATATTGAAGATGATCGTTCGGTGAAAATTGAAATGACTCTCACTGCACCAGGTTGCCCTGTTGCAGGTGAAATGCCGGGGTGGGTAGAAAATGCGGTGAGCGCAGTTGAAGGTGTTTCGCACGTTGAAGTTACCATGACGTTTGATCCACCATGGACACCTGATTGTATGTCAGAAGAAGCACAGGTTGCTGTGGGATGGTATTGAAGTGCCGCACTGTGCAGATAAAAATGATTTTGCGATGGTTTATGCCAAAGAGAAAAATTTTTGGCTACGTAGTTTTCTTTCTCTTTCAATTGCTATGGGGACTGGCTATAAAATCTTGATGATAATCTATGTAGCTCTTGGAAAATTTGGAGATCATCCGTGAAAAGCGCAATATCTGAGGATATTTTATGAAATCATTACGCCTTTTTTGTATGTAATGGTGTCTCTAAGTGGCTGGGAGAATAGGCTATTATGCTAATAGTTTTATAATTTTGTGCTTACCTTAAATTTGTTCAATAATATTTTTTTAGAGGAAAACATGCTTACTAGAAAAAACTCTATAAGTTTAAAATAGCATTTTTATATACCTCTAGGTGTATTGAGGACGGTCTGTTTTATTTCCCTAAAAATACATTTATAGATCATAGTTATATTTGATCTACATTTTTGCAAGAGATGCTTCTAAAGCGGTTTTTAAAAATGCGCAGTAAGAAGGTAGTAAGGAATTTAATTGACGCAATTTTTTTGCTCATTGCAAAGTTTATAAAATAAATAATTACAGAGATGTATATAATTTTTCTATACAAATAAACAGTATAGCGATAAAAATACCCGTTATTGATCCGATTATTGTACCAATTATCATTCCAATGGAAAGTGCTACGCTTGTACCCATTGCTATAATTGGACCAAATCCTGGCAAAGAAATATAACCATAAGTTGCAAGGGTTGCCGCGATTATTCCTGATAAACTACCATTTAGACTTCCAATGAAAGCGGGCTCTTTAATAGAATCACTGATTTTTTTGAAAAAACTCCTCTCATAGCCATTAGACCCAACATCGTTATAAGTTTTAAAATCAATCATATTTTGTGTTTCCATTTTGAATGCTGAATGCCCCTGAATAGTCAACTGATACGAAAAAAATACATTTTTTAAATTCTACTAAAGCACGCCAAATACCTTTATCATCTAAACGCAATCGCTTAATATTCGTGAAACCATTTTGTATGAGAAAATTTTTAATTTGCGAAGCAGTAAATGAATTTTGACCGGGTTTAGTAATATCTTTTAGGAAGGCATAGGTGAAATCTTTACAATAAAGTGGTGAAGAAAATTTATTTATTGAAGCTGTGACTTGAGATGAGAAACATATAAGCACTACAAAAAAAATTTTTAATTTCCAAATTTTACTTAGTATCATCTTGGCACCATCATGTTGAAATGATACTTGATTAACTTTTGTATTGCTAACAGGTTCCAAAGAATATTTTATTTTTAATGTTATACTGAACAACGCGAGCTTTAAGATTTTTAGTTGATTAGCTACAGTTGTTTTCCTTCTTTGTACTTTATGAGAAAAAGTAATGTGAATATCTGTTCTTAACAGATTTGCTTTTCTCTGTACTTATCTAAAGATGCTCTTTTTAAAAGGCTCTCATTATTCGGTAATTTATATAAAAAATTATAGATCAGATTTTATGTATATGATTTTTCACGTAATTTATAATGCAAAATTTTTGTAAAGGTGCAGTTTACAAAAATATCCTATCATTGCGGGTACTAATATAATCCACTTATGCGCTAATCGTATTTTGACCATTATTTTTTATCTTCTATTAATATTTTCTTGATTTTCATATAGCACTTATAAAGGATGTTTTTTAAATTTTATACTCCAGGTTTTGCAAAAGTTTTTCACATTTAAACTTATGAAAAGAACTTTGTTGAGTTAGTTATTCTTCGGAATAATCTCATGGGACAGATTCTTGATTAGTGATGAAGAAAAGTTAGAGATTTGTATTTTTTACGTGATCTTTTAATAAATGCACATTATTTAGCAAAAAAATAGGTCTATTACAGGTTAGCCTTGCTCTTAATTCATACAGTATATATCGAATGTGTATAATGACATCTTCCCTAGAAGATGTGAGACATAGGAATATTTGAATAATCTCACGTGTAATTCACCTTAAATATGTAATTGTCTAAATTCAAGCCAATGTGCGTTTATTGCTTTAGTTCTATGTTGTATCTTTTTGGATGTTTCTCAAGTTTAAGTTTTTAAAAGATGTGAAAACCAGAAATAATTCTCTTACCAGCATTACTATTTTGTGTTGTTCAAGCGGCCTTTGTGCATTTTCAGCTGTCCCTTTTACTACCTTATTCATCGTTATTTTTATTATAGCAATGGAGTTTTTTAGGTTATTTTGTTGAAAATGTTCGCATAATTTCTTTGAATCCATAGCCCGGAGACATTCCCTCTAGCATGAATAAATTACGTAAAGGTGAGAAATTACGTAATAATCCAAGTCCAATGCTTCGCATGATATGGACAGGTAATATATTAGAAAATAAAGAAGAGTTTAGTATATGAATAGCTCCACTCCGGATTAATATATCAGGTTTGCGGCACCGATTATAATGGGAAACAATCATTTCAGGATTAGAAGCAAATGCTGGGTCGGACAAAATATCAATTAAAGCTTGAACATCGCGAAATCCTAAATTCAACCCTTGCGCTCCAATGGGGGAGAAAACGTGAGCTGCTTCACCAACTAAGATTGTTCGATTATCTGCAAAACGGTGAGAAATAAGTCCCGAAAGTTGCCATGCTTGAATTGGTGTTTTTAATGTTAATGTTCCAAGCATTGACTGCATTTGATCTTCGATTATTTTTGCAACTTCTTTTGATCCCATATTCAATAATTTTTCAGCACGAGAAGGGTTAACCACCCATATAAGGCTAGATTGTTTCCCTGGTAGTGGAACCTGTGTAAATGGACCATTTTCTGTATGAAATTCAGTTGATGTATTTTGGTGAGAAAAATCATGAGAAAAATTGAGAACAAGTGCTTTTTGTGGATAATTCCACTGCTTAATGCCTATACCTGCTGCTGTTCGTGTTAGAGAGTGGCGTCCATCAGCAGCAACAACAAGAAACGCTTGAATAACTTCACCATTTTCAAGCGTAATACGTACATGATTTTTTTTGTGATGAAAAAATTTTGCCGAAGAAACAAATCTTGTAATATTAGGCGTATGCATAATGGAATTGAGTAAAGCATTATTTAATTTTACATTAGGTATATTATAGCCAAAAGCTTTTTCACCAATTTCAGCAGAAGAAAAATTCACACTGGGGGTACGCACAATCCTGGAGCTTATATCTATGATTCTAAGGAAAGATAGAGCCGCTGCATGCCTTTTAAGAGTATTCCAAATATTAATTTTTTGAAGTGTACGTATTGCTGGCATCATAAGAGCAGTTGTTCGTAACTCATCTGCGTGAGTAGATGGAGCAATAAGAAAAACAGAATAGCCCTTATGTGCAAGACTGAGTGCCGCTAACATACCAACTGGGCCTGCACCAATGACAGCAATATTTAGATGCTCATTTTTTTTTAGTGTCACAACTATTTGAGCCTTTCCTCATTTACAAAATATTTTAACATCTCTAAATGAATAATCTCTTTTTATTGTATTAATCTCTTCTATTATATTATGTAATAAATAATGCGATATAAAAAAGTAAACTTTTTATGATTTTTATAGTGAAACATACTATGGAAAAAGTGGCGTGTTGGCAGATAAATGAAAACTTTAAAAACGAGGATAAGAAAATTTTGAAACGTAAGCTAACAAAAAAAATCAAAACTAATGCAGATCTATTACGACATAAAAAAGTAACGATGCCGCAAGCAAAAGCCTTTTCTGTTCATTTATTAACGGCTTCTGGTTCGTTTTTAGCATTTCTTTCTCTTATCTCTGCATCTCAAAAAGAATGGACTGCTATGTTTTGTTGGCTTGGGCTTGCACTTCTCGTTGATGGCATTGATGGACCGATTGCACGAAAACTTGATGTCAAATACGTACTTCCAACATGGTCTGGAGAGCTTTTAGATAATATCATTGATTACGTAACTTATGTTTTAATCCCAGCTTTTGCGCTTTATCAAAGTGGTTTTATGGGTTCAGGACTATCATTTTTATTGAGTGCTATCATTGTCATTTCATCAGCCATTTATTACGCAGATACTGGTATGAAAACTAAAGAAAATTTTTTTAAAGGGTTTCCTGTCGTTTGGAATATGGTGATTTTCATGCTTTTTGTAGTAAAGCCAGGGGAGTGGATTACTTTTAGCATTATTACCTTATCGGCAATCATATCTTTTTTGCCAATTTATTTTATTCACCCAGTAAGAGTCATCCGTTTGCGTAGGATTAATTTTCCAATTTTTCTCTTATGGTGTTCTTTTAGTGTTGCTGCATTTTTTTACCAACTGGATGCTCCGTATTGGGTTAAGATAGGAATTTCAGTAACAGGTATTTATATGTATTGTATTGGTGCTATTATGCAACTATTTCCTCAATTAGGTATAAAAAATAAGAAGATAGATATTTAGGAAAGTATAATATGCAAATTGATTTTGGTGCGGGTGATGACATTTCTTTTAGAAAAGAGGGGCAAGCTGGTATTATAAAGCTCACACGCCCCTCAGCATTAAACGCTCTTAATCAAAAAATGGTTTTCGCTTTGAACGAAGCTCTGAGTACGTGGGAAACAGATGATGATGTTTCTTGCGTCTTAGTTGAAGGGGAGGGGCGTGCTTTTTGTGCTGGTGGGGATGTTGTGGAAATCTATCGTATGGGAGATAAGGATTCTTCTTATGAATATTTTCGCAGTGAATATCGCTTAAATGCTTATATTAGAAATTTTTCAAAACCCTATATTTCTTTTTTAAATGGTATTTGGATGGGTGGGGGGGTAGGTATTTCTATATATGGTTCATACCGAATTGTTACAGAAAATACACTCTTTGCTATGCCAGAGGGCGCTATTGGATTTTTTCCAGATGTTGGTGCTAGCTTTTTCTTACCATCTCTTCCAGATCATTTTGGTATTTACCTTGCATTGACTGGTGCACGCATAAAATGGGGAGATTGTTTAAACTTAGGGTTAGCAACTCATGCAGTTTCTGAAATCGAATTAAGTACTATTAAGAAAGCTATTATTGAGAAAGGAGATCCTATTTTAGCTTTACAGGAACGAAAAATTACAATGGATTATGAAACAAGTCATGATATACGTGGTGTTATTAGTGCTTGTTTTAGTGCCCATACATTAGAGGAATGTATTGAATTAATTCATAAAAAAAGCAACGAAGGTATTTTATTTGCTAAAGAATGTTATGATATCTTGCTGTCACGCTCTCCAACAAGTTTAAAAGTTATATGGAGGCAAATGAAACAAAATTCATTCAAGACTTTGGAAGATTGTATAACAATTGAAAATCGTATTGCACATCATATGATTAATTCACATGATTTCCGTGAAGGTGTACGTGCAATGTTAATTGATAAGGATAAAACACCTAAATGGCAACCAGATAAACTTTCAAACGTAACAGATAAAATGATAGATGCCTATTTCCAACCTGTTGAGAAAGAGTTATTATTTTGAAAAATAGTTCTCAAAAACGGATTTCAAAAATCAATTTTGTTTATAGCTGTTATTCACGGTTTTTGGCTTTTATCTGCTTAGGGTTGAGTATTTTTTATTGGGTACGTCTCGTTGGTGTGTTTCCAGGAGTTTTATGGCGTTTTGATCTTATGCCATGGCAGTGGCAATTTGCATCCGCCGTATTGGCTGTTATTTGTCCTATTGCCTTAATTGGACTTTGGATGTGTTCATTGTGGGGAATCGTTTTATGGTGCATTGCAGTATTTACTGAAATATTAACAATGTACTATTCCGATTCCGTCAAGCCTTTTGTGGCATTATTTCACGGTATGTTATTTTTGGTTTTTGTAGTACTCCGAATCTTGATGTTTTTTTTCAAAAAAAACTATTTAAAAGATTACTAAGATCCAAAAGCTATTGTGGTTTAAGTTTCCGGGCCAGTTATTCTGGCCCGATCTATATTTTTGAAAGATTATAAAGTTTTTCTAAACAAAAGGTACCCACCACAAGTCCCAAGGAGAAGTGGCTTTTGAGCAAAATATCCACAGTAATGACGCTATTGTTCCCCAAAATGACGCTATTAGCATGTAAAATACATCCTTTCTGTTTTAAAAAAAGTTCCATAATATATATTATGCGATAATATGAAGTGAAAAAATAAAGATCCTAATTCAATAGAAACGGAGATAGCCCTACTTTAGACACATTAATCATATTGATATCGCATAATTCACTTTTAAAACAAAATTATGACTATAATTTGACAAAATATTTTTACTAAATTAGACACAAATGTAACATATACTGCCGCATTTTCTTTAAACTGCTCCGCAGTTTTGTTATTCACATCATTTTATGTCTAAGAAAATATGTCTAAGAAAAAACGCAATTCATCTTTCCACCGTGTAATGTTTCTGAAAGATTAGAGTTTTTGCGCATCTGTTTCAAAACTAAGTCCTTGATATGCAGGTTTAACGTATGCTGGGACATAGTCTGCAACCTTATTGTAATCAAGGGATCTATCCATATGTGTGAGTATGGCTTGTTTTGGCTCTAAATATTTTATCCATTGTAACGCTTGATCAACAGAAAGGTGACTTGGATGCATTTCAAATTGGAGAGCTTCGATAATTAAAACATCTAAGTTCATTAATTTTTTTAATGTTTTTTCAGGAAATTTACTAACATCTGTACAATAAGCAACATTACCAATACGAAAACCTAAAGAATGAATGTTACCATGGCATTGTAAATGTGTATTGATGCTTATCGCCCCACCCTGCCCCTTAATTATAAATTGGCTATCTTCATTGATAAGATGAGCTTTTAAAATAGGTGAATAAGATGAACCTTTTGGTGTTTGAAAACAATATCCAAAAGCATTTTTTAAATGCTTTAGTGTAAATGTATCTGCATAAATATCTATTAAACATTTTTGTGCAAGTGCATAACTCCGTAAATCATCAATACCGTGAATATGGTCTGCGTGAGAATGTGTATAAAGTACGGCATCAAGGTGATTCACGCGGGCATCGATCATTTGTGATCTAAAATCTGGACCAGTATCAATGACGAGTGTTGTTTTTTTTTCTGATGCATGAATGCGTTCAACTAATAAAGAACTTCTGTAGCGCTTATTTCTAGGGTTATTGGGATCACAAGCTCCCCAATCGCCATTCGGGCGTGGTACTCCTGGAGAAGGCCCACAACCTAATATTGTAAATCGGTATTTATCAAACATATATTTTACCCTATTTCATTTTGCTGAATAAATGAAAAGCGTTTTGTGTTGTTATTTTAGCTGTTTCTTCAATATTTAACCCAATAACTTTAGCTAAAATAGCTGCTGTATGGCATATAAAAGATGGTTCATTTGTTTTTCCTCGATGAGGAACAGGTGCTAAAAATGGTGCATCTGTTTCAATTAATAAATGTTTATGAGGTACAATTTTTGCTATTTCACGAATTTCAGGTGCATTTTTAAAAGTAAGGATACCTGAAAAAGAAATATAACCACCAAGTTCAATGCCAGCACGAGCAAGTTGCATTCCAGACGAATAACAGTGAAGTACAAATGGAAAAGGGCCTTCTTTTGTCTGTTCGCGCAATATTGTCTCCATATCAAAATCAGCATTACGTGAATGAATAACCAGAGGGAGCTGTGTTTCTCGAGAAGCAATGATATGTTCTTGAAAAACTTTCTTTTGTTCTTTTGGTGAGGAATAATCATAATAATAATCAAGACCAACTTCCCCAAATGCAACAATTTTAGGGTGCTTCGATAAATGGATAAGCTCTTCAGCTGTAATATCTTGTTCTTCTTGGGCATGATTTGGATGCGTTCCAACAGAACAAAATACTTGCTCATAGGCTTGCGTAATTGCTAAAAGCTTATTCAACTGACGAACACGTGTTGCAATCGTTATTATACGTTTAACGTCAGCATCTAACGCCCGTTGGATAACATTATCCAAATCTTGCAAAAAATCTTCAAACTCAAGATGGCAATGTGTATCAATCAACATGACGAGTATCACCTTTTCTCAAAAATATAACGGGGAAAGATTGGTTCTGGTTGCGGAAGATCAAGACCTTCTTGAATTTTTGAATTACTTATATGGTATAGTAATCGATCATTTTCAGAAATTGCAAGACTATCAAGAAGCTTGGTTGCCGATTGTGGTATGAAAGGTAAGAGCAGAATTCCTACTCGCCGTAAGATTTCTAAAGTTATGTAAAGAACTGTGCGAAATCTTTCTGGATTATTTTTCCGTAAACTCCAAGGTTGTTCGTTAGCAAAATAGCGATTGGCATCTGCTACAACTGAAAAAATAGTTGAGAGTGCTACATGTATTCCATAAGAAGACATGGATTGACGTACATTCTTAAGTACTTGAAGAGATTGTTCCAAAAGCTGTTCATCTTGAACTAAAAATGTAGCTGGTATAGGAACTTTTCCATTACAATTTTTGGCAATCATAGACAAAGAGCGCTGCGCTAAATTACCAAGATCATTAGCAAGATCCGCGTTAATACGATTTACAAAACTTTCATGGTTATAACTACCATCTTGTCCAAATGGCACTTCACGAAGAAAAAAGTAACGAAGCTGATCAAGACCATAGTGATTAATCATTTCAAAGGGATCAATGACGTTTCCAATAGATTTTGACATTTTTGCACCACAATTTAGTAAAAAACCATGAGCAAAAATATGCTTAGGTAATTCAATTCCAGCAGACATTAAAAATGCTGGCCAATAAATTGCATGAAAGCGAATAATATCTTTACCAATGATGTGAATATTTGCAGGCCAAAAATCACGTTTTTTTGAATTTTCATCAAAAAAACCAATTGCTGATAGATAATTTGTAAGTGCATCGACCCAGACATACATTACGTGCTTTGGATTATTTGGGATAGAAATTCCCCAATTGAAATTTGTCCGTGAAATAGAAATATCTTTTAAACCAGATTTGATAAAACTTATAATCTCATTGCGCCGTTCGATAGGAGCAATAAAATCCGGGTGTTTTTCATAATATTCAAGAAGGGCTTTTTCATAACGGGAAAGTCTAAAAAAATAACTTTCCTCTTCGTTCCATTCAACTGGAGAGCCTAATTCTTTTTCGCGACGAATATTGTCTTCTCCAACTTCAGTATCTTTTTCTTCATAATACGCTTCCTGACGAACAGAATACCAACCAGTATAACGGCCAAGATAAATGTCGCCATTCAGTTCCATTTTTTTCCAAATTTTTTGACAAGCTTTATGATGGCGATTTTCTGTTGTACGAATGAAATCATCGTTGGAACAATTTAATGCTGCAAGCATTTTTTTAAACACAGTACTATTACGATCTGCAAGTTGCTTAGGTGTTATGTTTAATGCTGCTGCTGTCTGTTGCATTTTTAAACCGTGCTCATCCGTACCAGAGAGAAAAAATACATTTTTTCCATCTAGCCGTTGAAAACGAGCCAAAACATCGCTAGCAATTGCACTGTAAGCATGCCCAATGTGCGGAGTACCATTGGGATAAAAAATCGGAGTTGTTATGTAATATGTGTCATGCATGTCATACTCGTTGTGAAACTCAATAAAAGATACAATGGACATAACGTTTGTTAATCACATTGTCACGGAAAAAGCTCATCATTCGCGAATGATCTTATGAACTGTAAAAAGCAAATTAATAATAAATTGCTTTTTATCGAGATTAAATAATTGTATTTCCCTTATCTTTTGATGAATCTCTTGCCACGCTTGTGCACATTTTTTTGAAAGAGAAAAATCTCCCCTTTCAGCTAGTATGATGGCTCTTTTTTGAATTTTATCAAGTAGTTCATCACACAATTGCTGAAACTGGATGCTTGAAGAAGGCAATGAAAGTGTTTGTGCAAGGGTGTGTACGACACTTGGGTTACAAATAGGTTGATCTAATAGAGCATCAGTGGTTTTTATAATTTCGAGACCGCCATTACAAATAAATAAGGCAGCTTTTCGAGGGCTTCCTTTGGATTTTTGAATAATCATTTCAACAGTTTCTTCATCTGGTAAATCTTGATTAGAAAAAATGTGTCTAATGACTTTTTTCATCTCATCATTATGCAATGGTTTCAAAGAAATCCGTTGGCACCGTGACCGAATTGTTGGAAGTAATTTTCCTATAGAGTGTGTGATAATAATGAATAAAGTTTTTGCAGGAGGTTCCTCAAGTATTTTAAGAATTGCATTGGCTGCACTTCTATTCATATCATCTGCAGGATCAATGATAACAATACGCCATCCACCATTTTGCGATGTTTGGTTTAAAAAATGCATGATATCGCGGATATCATCAATAAGTATACCCGTTTTAAATTTTTGCGTCTTTAAATCAAAGCGACGTGAAATGTGCAAAAGTCCGGGATGACAACCTTGTGTAATTTGACGCCATGTAGTGGAAGTATGCTCTGGTTGCAAAAAATCGCTTTTTTGAGAGCTTAAAATATTCCAAGAAAGATGAAATGCCAATGTTGCTTTTCCAATCCCATACTTTCCTTCAAATAATAATGCATGATGTAAACGCCCCTCTTTACGCATTTGCGCCAAAAACTGAAGGGTTGCTTCATGGCCAAAAATTATAGTATTCCGTGAAGGTGATAAAACTGTATCGATATCATCATATTGGTGAAGAATATTTATATCACTCATGGAAATTGATCCAACAATACCTGAAGACAAATATTTTTTATTTTCTGTGCAATAACGTTCACAGTGTCTGTTGCATCAATAACACGAAACCTATGAGATTCCTGTTTTGCTAATTGTAGAAAAGCTTGGCGTCTTTTCTCTTGAATTTTTAATTCATCTTTTTCAAAATAGTCAATCTGTTCGGCTTTATTTCTTCGAAGATTTGTGCGCTCCATGCCATATCTTGCTGGTATATCTAATAAAAATGTTAGATTAGGCATTATCCCATTGAGTGCAACATATTCTAAAACGGAAAGAGTGGAGGAATCCACCTTATTATTAAGTCCTTGATAAACTCTTGTAGAATCAATAAAGCGATCACATAAAACAACTTTTCCTTTTTGCAAAGAAGGTATAATGACTTCACTAACATGATCAGCACGTGCTGCAGTAAATAAAACAGCTTCAATTAAAGACCCGTAGCGTTGTGCCTGACCTGACAATAAAATGTGACGTATCGCCTCTGCTCCGGAGGTTCCTCCTGGTTCTCGTGTTGTAATAACATCATAACCTTTACTATAAAGATATTGAGAGAGCAAAGAAATTTGTGTTGTTTTTCCTGCACCCTCCCCTCCTTCAAATGTGATAAAATAACCTAACACGTATGGACCTTAACCTTATTACTTAGAACGTACTATAACTATAAATATTTCCGTAACCACCCAATGCTTATTTCATAGAGGGCATCTTTTAATTTTGCAAAAAAGCTTCCTTCCTGAACATTAGTTCCGGCAAAAACTTGTTTTTCGAGTAGAACTTTTTTATTTTCTAAAATTTGAATAACACCAATTGGTTGCCCTAAAGTGATGGGAGCTCTTAAAGGAGCACTATATTTAATTCTTGCTTTAACCTTCATTTGTTTTTCATTTGATAGCATAAAGCTTATTGGTTTTTGAACAATAATCGGAACAAAACTTTTTGTTCCACCATAAACAGAAGCGTAGCCAACAGTCTCTCCTTTCGTAAAAATCGTTTTAAGATCAAAAGCTTTCATTCCCCATTGAAGTATATGTTCTATTTCTTTTGTATGCCCTTTACCATCTTGCAAACCATTTATTGCTAAAAAAAGGCGTCGATGATTTTTATAAATAGAAACAACCATTGAAAAACCTTCTTTTTCACTGTAGCCAAATCCAAATCCTTCTACACCAATTTTCTTAGAAATAAGAGGATTTTTGTTACGTTGGAAAATTTTATTCCAAGTAAAATGAGGTTCACGATAAAGCGTGTAGTAATCGGGATATTCACGAAAAATATGACGCGCTAATGTGATCATATCGCGTAATGTTACAAACTGTCCTTTTTCAGGAAATCCTGTAGCATTAACAAAATGGCTATTCAACAACCCAATTGTTTTAGCTCTCTGATTCATCAATTTTGCGAAATTAGCCTCACTTCCTGATATTCCTTCAGCAAGGGTAATAGCAGCATCATTCCCATTGACAATAATTAAACCACGTAAAAGATCAGAAACACTAATTTCTGTGTTTATTTTTGCAAACATAGTAGTTGTGCCGGAAGGTGCTCCACCTTTGCGCCAAGCATTTTCACTTACTTTAAATTTTTGTTCTCCACTTAAGATTCTTTCTTTTAATTGGTGAAATATGACTTCAGCCGTCATAAGCTTTGCTAATGAAGCGGGAAAAAAAACAACATCGCTCTGTTTTTCCAAAAGTATTGTATCTGTATCATTATCTAGTAACAGTAATTGTGATGCGGGAATCTGTAAGTTTTGTGCTCGCCCCCACTCACTCAATGTCAATATCCAAATTAAGGTAAATAAAACCCTTAATGCTATATACATAACCGCTTCTCCTATATCTAAAGAATCAGCATAAACAACCTTCTTATATAGGAAGAACTTTATTTATTTCTGCAGACCTAGAAAAATAACAAAGTTAGAATAGGTTTATATT
>NZ_JAYMZK010000003.1:7500-197019 GCF_037070895.1 Bartonella vaga | reverse complement strand
ATTGTATATAAAATACTAGAATATTGTAGAAATAATTAATGGCTATTATACTAAAAACATATATTTCAGATTCTACGCATATGAAAAATCCCGCCCGCCCTATTACCTAAAGCTAAATATCACACAAACATGGTGCATTCTTAACTTTTAAATCATGATATTTATTAAAGAGAGCAAAGTAACGTTATTAGCCTGCAAAATTTACCTTAATAACAAAAAGCTTTAAACTGCTTTATTTAAAAACTGCTCTACCCCCGCTGATTTCTATATTATCTTCCGCCTTTATTGCAAAACGGTCTTTATTAGGAAAAGTAATAAAGCACCCTTTCATACAAAGGGTAATTGTTTGATTGACATTCAACGGAATATTTAAAGACATACCACCTTCTGCCACAACGAGATATTGTGCCTTTAAATCAGCATTCTTCACAGTTGCTGCAAAAGCCTTCATGGTCAAAATATCAAATATTGCAACCACTATAAAAAGATGCATACATTTTAACACTCTAAGATCCCTTCCTCAACAAAACGTTTATATAATACGAAGCGAAGAGCATTGCTCACCTCAGAAGGTGAGGTAATGTTAGGTACAAAAATAGCTAAATTAAATGAAAATTTTTTGCTATCAAATGCAGTAAAACTTACCTGTGGTGCAGGATGTTTTAAAACCCCCTCCGTTGCAGAAGCAATTTCTAGCAAAATTTCAACAACACGCTCTGGAGCAACATTAGAAGAAACAGTAACAGGGATATCAATTCGACCCATTTTACTACGTCGCGTCCAATTACTGACATTACTATTGATGAGACTTGAGTTAGGAATAATAATCGTCTTACGCTGAAATGTTTCAAGTTCAGTTGCACGCACACTGATACGTTTGACAATACCACCTACTGATCCAGATTCCACATAATCCCCAAGTTTAAATGGCCTTCCAATCAAAATAATAAGCCCAGATACAAAATTTTGAACAATGTTTTGCAATCCAAAACCTATACCAAGCGAAAGCCCACCAGCAATAAGTGCAAAATTTTTGAGATCCAAACCGGCCATTGAAAGCCCTACCAAGGCTGAAACAACAATACCACCATAACTTATGACTGTTTTAATAGAATTCCTTACACCAGCGTCAAACTTTCCATGCGCCAATACCGTTTCATCTAGCCAACCGATAAGTCGGCTTATAAAAAAACGAAAAATAAAAAAAGAAACAATTCCAGTTATAATAGAAATAAAAGAAATGAACACATTGCCAATTTGAAAACCAGTCATTAACTGCCACAATAATGCTCTTAGATCAGAATATGAAAGTCCACATTGTACAGCAATTGGTGCTGCACAAAATACAACCACAGCCAAATTGAGGAAAATGCTTAAAATACCCCCCAGTTGGTTCATTGTTTTCTCTTCTAAATGCAACCATTGCATCAAAGCATGACCAACACTAGTTTTCATAAATTGTCCTTTTATCCCAATAACTTGAGCACTTTTTATCCCTAGATACATTAAAAATAGAAACGCCCCACTAATTATAATTTGCTGTATAATAAAATGCGCCAAGCCAACATAACCTGAAAAATTCATTACAATTAGCAATAAACCTAATACAATGAGAGAAATTCGTATATAAAGTGGCCAAAATAGAGACTCACCACCTTCATTTGGAGAAGACTTATGTCTAAAGCGCAGAGGAACAAATGAGATAACAAGCAGTAATATCGCTACAAAAAAAACAGCAATGAAACTTTTAGCAATTGTTAAAGAAAGAGGAGCTGAAATTATTTGATAAATGCTATCGAGAACAGCATCAAATGCCAAAACGCTACCTAAAAAAGTAAATAAAATCACCAATTGATAGGTCACCAACGGTGCAATATTAAAAAGATGCACATGAGTCACATTCGATGATAGAAGAACAACTGCCAGACGATTTATAAAAAAGACTAAGATAAGTTGATACCCGACCATATCAAAAACGGTTATAAGCTTACCTAAATCCAAGCCAAAACTACGGAATAAAAACAAGACAATATAAACGCAAATAATACATACAAGTGAAGGAAGAAGAACCGAAATAAAAGCGACTAATAAGCGTTGCAAATAAGATATTTCTTCATCGTCCTTGATAAAATGGCAGCGTACATGCACAAGAACTTTATGTACAAAATAAGAAAGCCCCAAACCCACGAAAATCGGAATTAAAAATGAAAGGAATAGTTGTAACAACTTGAAATAAAATATGAAATTCCACCAAGAGCTCAACAGCAAAAAAAAATCAGATACAGCTTCTTTGGTTTTCTCAACAAGATGTTTTAGCATCGACATCGAAAACTCAAGCCTGTACGTAAGTGTATTTTTAAAAAGCTCTTGAGACTGAAAAATAGAAAGTTCAGCCATCCTATTTGCAGTTAAAAAGATTGCTTCAAATTGAAGCACTATATTATTAATCTTAGCTTTTTTCTCTATCCATATAGAGCGTTCCTTAGCGAGATTTTTTACATTTTTTGAATCATCGTGGAGTTCTGTTAAGGTGTCAAGGACTGCATTAATATCATTAAGAGGAGCACGTAAAACAAATGCGGCCTCTATAGCACGTTTGCTAATATCTCGTGCACGCAATCGCAGTTCTGCTAAAGCATGCTCATTTTCTGACTCATTTTCAAAGCTATTTTTTAAAACTTCTATATTTTGTTCAAGAGCCTTAATAATTATCTTCTGTTGTTGAATAATCTCATCAACCGAGTGAGAAGTTATCGGTTGTTCTATGATGGCACTTTGTGCTTCAGGATATCCCCGCGCATAAGAGCTGAATACAGTGATAATCCCTAGGATAATGAAAAGTGTACGTAATTTTTTTTTAAAAAATAAATACATATCTGCCTTAGATGTACAAAAAGGATCCCACCCCTTTTTAAAAATATCGCATGAGGAAAAAATTTTCAACCTTTTGTAGAATAGTCTTATAAAAGCTTCCCCTCATCCTATAATACTGATAATAAGAGAAAGAATAACTGTGAGCTGTGAACTTAATAAAATTCAAGAAGGCATTCTAGCATGTTTTTTTTTCACCTCTTTTGCTATCGCAAAAAAGAAAATTTCTGCTCTTTTTCAACTTTGCTTTTTCTATCTGGATCCAGCTTTGATATGTTATTGACTAATAAGTTAGGAATACGCACTTATTGGATCAAAAAACCATACACTAGTAATATAATAAAAGCCAATACACTTAATCCAGACCACAAGCTTGATCACTTAAAGATTACAATGGCCGCAAACAAAAAACTTGTAAATCTTTATATAAAACATGCTTTCCCGATCAATATTTTTCAAATCGCCCTAGCATTAAACCTCTTTTTAATAACTAATATAATTGTTCACACACGGTTTAAGAATTCTCAAACACAATATTTTCGAATAAACATGCTCCTGCTATTTCATGCTCCTCCTATTTTTGAATTATAAAACTATTATCTTATTTACCTCTTCCTTTAATTTTAATAACTATTAGATTGCCTATTAGCGGAATATATCATGCGTACATCAGGTTGGTTAACTACTTTTTATTGTTTTATCCTTTTGAGCAGCATTTACATTGCCTTGCCCAATTTATTCTCGCAAGAACAAGTTCAAAACTCAAAATTTTTACCTAACACCCGTGTAACACTGGGACTTGATCTTCAAGGAGGCTCTTCTCTCCTACTTGAACTCGATAGCAAAACGTTAAAGCGCGATCAATTACGTATAGTTTTAGGAAATGTGCGCAACACATTACGTGAAAAAAAAATACGCACATCGAGTGTCCATATCGTAGGAAACAGCATTATTGCTGTGATTTATGATCCATTACAAACTGAAAAAGCACTCTCTGCTTTAAAAACATTGGTAACTCCTATACACAGTGCCTTTGGTACTACAGCCAATGACATTTCTATCAGCGCTCAAAATAATACTATCCGTGTAATATTAACTGAAGTTGGTATTAAGGACCGTATTAATAATGCTATTGAACAAAGCGTAGAAATTATTCGTCGCCGTATAGATCAAGTTGGCGTTACTGAGCCAGCTATCCAAAAGGTAGGAACCGATCGTATTATGGTTCAATTGCCAGGCTTACAAGATCCAAAACAACTGCGTGATCTTTTAGGAACAACCGCGAAGATGACCTTTCATCTAGTACCTACTAACGTAGATGTAAATAACTTACCAGCAGGTGTTTCAATCCTTCCTGGATATACTAATGAAACACAAAGCTATGTAATTTATGACCAAATCGCCTTAGATGGAAATGTCCTAAAAGATGCCCGCGCAGGTTTTGATCCACAAATACCAGGACGTTCTATTATTTCATTCACCATGAATTCCGCTGGTGCAAAAATATTTGCAGACATAACACGTCGAAATATTAATCATCCTTTTGCAATCGTTCTTGATAACAAAGTTCTAACCGCTCCGGTTATTAATAGCGTTATTCCCAATGGACAAGGTCAAATTACAGGAGACTTTACCCCAAAAGAAGCATCAACTCTGGCTGCTCTTCTTCGTACTGGTTCCTTACCTGCACCATTAACAGTAATTGAAGAGAGGACAGTAGGTCCAAATCTTGGTGCTGATGCTATCAAAATGGGACTTTACACTGGTATCATTGGCTTTATTCTGGTGACAATTTTTATTTTTCTTCTATACAGAATTTGGGGTATCATTACTAATATAGCACTAGCACTCCACACTATTTTGACATTTGCTGTGCTAAGTCTTCTCGGTGCTACACTAACATTACCGGGTATTGCTGGTATTATTTTAGGAATCGGTATAGCTGTTGATGCTAATATTTTGATCAATGAGCGCATTCGTGAAGAAAGCCGCAAAGGGGTCAGCGCCTTTGCAGCCTTGGATCGTGGATTCAAACACGCTTTCGCAACCATTGTTGACGCCAATGTCACTGCAATTATTGCAACTGTTTTACTATTTTTATTTGGCACAGGCCCCGTTCGCGGTTTTGCTGTAACAATGTTGCTTGGTATTATTATATCTATGTTCACAAATATTACCATTGTGCGTATCATTATGGTTTGGATCATTCGTAAATGGAAAATTAAGACGTTACATCTTCAATCTATTTTCAACATTATCCCACAAAATACAGCTTTCCGCTTTATGAAAGCCCGTTTCATTGGCATAGGTGTCTCAATTGCTTTATCACTCACTTCAGTTTTTCTGTTTTTTAAACCTGGTCTGAATTTGGGAATTGATTTCATTGGTGGTAGCCAAATGAGTATTACTACAAAAGCACCAGCAAACTTAGCAACATTGCGTTCTAAGCTTTCTACCCTTAATATTGGTGAAATTACGTTGCAAAATGTTGATAATGCAAACACTGTGTTACTTCGCCTGCAGAAACAAAATGGTGACGAAACACAACAAACCATCGCCATTGATAAAGTCAAAATAGCTGTACAAAATATCTATCCAGATGCTACCTTCGATCAAATAGAGGTTGTGGGTCCAAAGATTTCAGGCGAGCTTGCCACAGCTGCTTTTACTGCTCTTCTTTTAGCTGCAATTGCTATGTCCCTCTATATATGGTTTCGCTTCGAATGGTTCTTTGCTGTCGGAGCAATTGCTACACTCATCCTTGATACTACAAAAATGATTGGTTTGTTTGCTTTATTTCAATTTGATTTTAATTTAACAGCCATCGCCGCTCTCTTAACCATTGTCGGTTATTCTATAAACGATAAAGTGGTTGTCTATGATAGAATGCGTGAAAATCTGCGTCTTTACAAAAAAATGCCTTTGCGTGAAGTCATTGACCTCTCAATTAACCAAGTTCTTGTACGTTGTCTCTTTACATCAACTACCACAGTTCTCGCTATGTTACCTATGGCGATATGGGGTGGAAGTGCTGTCCACAATTTTGCATTACCTATGGTCATTGGAGTTATTATTGCAACATCGTCCTCTATCTTTATTGCTGCCCCTATTTTATTATTGTTAGGTAATTGGTGGCGTAAACGAAATAATCATACAAAAACTACACTAAAATGAAAATGTTATGTTAATTCATATGATGTACTGCCTTTTTCTGATCATAAAAAAAATTACAGTTGTTTCAATTAACCCATTTTTTGATTAAAGAGTCATAAACAATTCTATGCTTCACGATACACCACTAATTACAACTATTGTTGCAGGTCTATGTTTAGCCTTTCTTTTGGGAATGATTGCGAATCGTTTGCGTATCTCACCGCTAGTAGGATACTTGTTAGCTGGTGTTATTGTGGGACCGAATACAGGTGGATTCAAAATAGATTCCGTCATTATAAATCAACTCGCTGAAATTGGTATTATTTTGCTGATGTTTGGTGTTGGACTGCATTTTTCATTAAAAGATCTTTTATCTGTGAAAGCTATTGCTATCCCCGCTGCTATTGCTCAGATAGCATTTACCACTTTTCTAGGTTTATGCCTCGGCTTGATCATGGAATGGGGAATCAGTGGTAGTATAATTTTCGGTTTAGCGTTATCAACGGCAAGTACTGTTATTTTGCTACGCGCTTTGCAAGAACGTCATCTTATTGAAACAGAAAAAGGCCGCATTGCTGTTGGTTGGTTAATTATTGAAGATTTAGCGATGGTTCTTATACTTGTTCTTATACCATCACTGGCAACTATTCTTCGCAATACAAAAAAAGAAGCTATTGATCCTCTTGTTCAATGGTTAAATTTAAACATTTGGGGAATTTTTGGTCTTACCATCTTAAAAGTTATAGTATTCATCATTCTCATGCTTGTTATTGGACGGCGCGTTATCCCGTGGTTGCTAAAAGTGAGCGCACACTCAGGATCACGTGAATTATTTCGTCTTAGTGTCTTTACTACTGCACTCGGAGTAGCTTTTGGAGCAGCTCATTTATTTGGTGTCTCTCTTTCTCTTGGTGCTTTTTTTGCAGGTATGGTTATGAGTGAATCAGAATTGAGCCATCGTGCAGCAGAAGAATCTTTACCACTGCGAGATGCATTTTCTGTCCTCTTTTTTGTTTCTGTTGGTATGTTATTTGACCCAGGAAAACTATTGACTCATTTCCTCCCTCTCTTAGCAACATTATTGATTATTATATTAGGAAAATCTGCTGTTTCCTTTTTTATCGTTAAAGCTTTTCACTATTCTAATGCAACAGCTTTGACCATTGCTGCAAGCCTTTCTCAAATTGGAGAATTTTCTTTTATCCTTGCAGGTTTAAGTTTGAACTTAGGACTTTTAAACGACGATGCCCATGATTTAATTCTTGGAGCTGCAATTCTTTCTATTTTTCTTAATCCCCTTGTTTTCATGGCCTGTAAAAAAATTAAAAAATATCTAGAAGATTATTCTGCAAATTCACAAGATACACAAATGATCACTGATATAAATCAGCAAGATCCTGACCAAGAATTTTTACAAATAACTTCAAAAGTAAACCATATTGTTATTATTGGTTACGGTCGTATTGGTAAATCTATTGCATTATCTTTAGTAAATAAAGATAAACCTGTAATTATAGTGGAGGAATCAAAACGCCTCACTGATAAAGCAATGGCAGATGGTTTTGAGGTAATCTGCGGTAACATCATTCAACAAGATATTATGAATGCCGCCAATATTAGAAATGCATACAAAGTTGTTATTACAATGCGAAGCACTATTGAAGTTGGAGAATGTATCGTGAATATACGCCATATGAAGGAGGATATTCAAATAATTACGCACGCGCTATCTGATGTAGAAACAGCTTATCTCATTGAAATAGGTGCTGATATTGTAGTAACTGATGATGAGGAAATTTCCAATAGTATTATTGAACATATAACTGGACAAAAATCTTTTAAAAGTATGCACAACCACGAATTAAATTTACAAAAAACATAAATAAAAAACGGATAAAGAAGCGTGAAAACAAAGCAATTTATATGGCCATTTATCGGTATCGCAGCAATGTTGATATCTATTCGCATTCTTTACAGAAAACTCTCTGTTATTTCTTTTAGCGATGTCCTAGAACGTTTGAGCAATTTAAGTATACAGCACTGGCTTTTAGCCTGTTTATGCTCTCTTCTAGCGTATGCTGCTCTTGCAGGATATGATCGAATTGCCTTGCAACATCTCGGCCATAAAATTTCTTGGATTTTTATTGCATTATGTTCGTTTACTACCTATGCCCTTTCACACAATATTGGTGCTTCAGTTTTTTCTGGTGCAATCGTGCGCTACCGCGCATATAAACTGAAGGGATTAAACGGAACCGAAATCGCGATATTGGTAGGTTTTTGCTCTTTTACTTTTGTAATAGGCACAACCTTACTTTTGGGGATCGTTTTGATTTTGGAACCTGAAATTATTACTCTCATTCACGAAGGGATTCCTGAATGGCTTGGAATAACAATTGCTACAATTTTGCTTAGTTGTATAGCGCTCTATACTTTTTGCAGCTGGCTTCAATTGAAACCTTTACGCTTAGGAAAAAAAATTCAACTTTCCTATCCAAAGCTAAAAATTGTTATTCAACAACTTCTCATTAGCCCCTTAGAACTTTTGGGAGCAGCAGGAATTATATACGCTGTTCTTCCGCACAGCACAGATATTCATTTTATTTCTGTGCTTGGTGTTTTCCTGGCATCTTTTACTATAACACTCCTCTCTAATGCCCCAGCCGGAGGAATTGGTGTTCTAGAAGCTTTATTCATAACAGGCATGCCCGATGTAAATCCAACTGATGTTGTTGCAGCACTTATTGTGTTTAGAATGCTTTATCTGGTTATACCACTCATCATTTCATTATTTATTGTAGCAATTTTTGAAGCTCACCAATATTTGCAACGAGCTCCTAAAACACCTCCGAATAAATAAAAATCTACTGCTATTCTTTTTGTGCGCGTGTATATAACAATAATTGTGCTGGATTTCATTTAATATGGGAAGCAACATAATGATTGCACTCATTTATCTTTTATATCGCACCTCAAAGCACCCCTATTTTTATATAAACAAATACGATGCAAAATACACGAAACTGTTTGAACATTTCTGTTTTCTTTCATAAAACGCTTTCGCCAGTTCACCCAATAAATTCTGCGTAGAAAAAGAAGCTCTTCGATAAGTTCCAACCCTTTTCTAATATTAAATATTGGTATTTTTATTTTGTAGTGTAATCTCTCGATACAACTTTTATTGAAAGGAGAAGGAACAAAAGAAGTTTATATAAACTAAAAGACAAAAAAGACTTTATAAGATTTTCATCTCTAAAAACTGCAGAAATAATGCATATAAAATCACCACTTTTAAGATTAATGATCATTTTACGAATAACTTTGCATTATTTTTTCTATTCCTAGCAGCAGATCATCTCGATAGAAGCTTTTTTCTAACCTGAAAGCGCATTAGCAATTAAACTTCTTGTATGTCTATTGCTTCACCCTCTAAAACCTATAAAATAATAATCCCACAATCGATCCAACAGTCTCCATATCCTTATCTATAAACCCAAAGAAGTACTATTATCCTCTTACTTACAAAAATAATTAGCTTTTTTCTAATAAGATAAGTGGAGAGATAAGAATTTTAGAAATATTTCTGCGATCCATTTCTATGACTTTAAAGCATAAACCTTCCGCTTCAAAACTTTCCCCCTCATTTGGTAAATGACCAAATCGCCAAAGCATAAATCCTGCTAGAGTAGTATAACGATCTGCCTCATCAACAAGATTACGCCCAAGATAACCGCTTAAACGTCGGATATCAGCATATCCCTCAACAAGAAGGCTTCCGTCTTCAAGCTGTTCTGCCATCATGGGTTCTTCATCATCATCAGGAAAATCACCTGCAATAGCTTCAAGGATATCAGTTGGTGTTGCAATCCCTTCAAAAGAACCATGCTCGTCAACAATAATAGCAAGCTGAACTGAAGAATGGCGTAATTGCTCCATCAATCGTAAAACGCTTGTATTTTCATGAACAACGAGTGGTTCTCGCATGGCTTTTTTCCAATTTATCTTTTTACCCTCAGCCAAATTTAAAAGAAGGTCTTTTGTTAGAGCAACCCCAACAAATTCATCCACTTTCTCACGTGCAAGAATTAAGCGGCTATGTTTTACCTGTTGTAATTCCTGACGCATTTCGTTCTCATCACCATTTAAATCTAACCACTCAATCTCATTACGCGGCGACATAATGGAGCGAACAGGACGATCAGCCAAATCGAGAACACCACGGATCATCTCTTTTTCTTCCGGCCGGAAAATCTCAGAAGCTGCTGCTTGTTCAGCAATAACATCTACAGTCTCACCAAGATTACCATCTTTGTTTCCCCCCCCTAAAAGCCTCAAAACTGCATCAGCTGTTCGACCACGTAAATCATTTGTTGTAATCATTTTTTCACGATTACGGCGTCCAATTTGATTAAAAGCCTCAATAAGAACAGAAAACCCAATAGCAGCATACAAATAGCCTTTTGGAATATGAAAGCCAAAACCTTCAACAATAAGCGTAAAGCCAATCATCATCAAAAAGCCAAGACAAAGGATCACAATAGTGGAATGACGATTAATGAAACGCATAAGAACGCCAGAACCAGACATCATCACCCCCATAGCAACAATGACTGCTATATACATAACTGTAGCCTGCTCCTTTGCAATCATACCTGTTGCAGTAATAATACTATCTAGAGAAAAAACGGCATCCAGCACTACAATTTGAACAATAACCTGCCAAAAAACGACATAAGCGATACCAGTTTTTCTTTCATGCGAAGTGCCTTCTAATCTTTCATGTAACTCTAGAGTTCCCTTTGCCAACAAAAAAACTCCACCACCAATCAAGATGAGACTATGCCAACTAAACACAAAAGATGAGAACGAAAGGATGATGGTATCAAGATTCATTACCCATCCAATAACTGAAAGAAGAAAAAGGCGCATCACTAACGCTAGCGTTAGGCCTACTAGGCGTGCACGATCTCGCAAATCCAGCGGCAATTTCTCAGCTAAAATTACAATAAAGACAAGGTTATCGATTCCTAAAACAATTTCAAGAAAAATCAGCGTAACCAAGCCAAACCACGCATGGGGATCAGCGATCCACTCCATCATAGTTCATCCTTTAAAAACTTAAAAGCGCGCGATTGATAAAACAAATTCATGAGCTTCCATTTTCATAATTAATCAAGCACATTGGACACAAACAAATCGCACCCCAAGCAAGAAACAGAAAAAAATTGCTTAAACGCACACAATTATTGATAAAATTTATAAAACAGAATGATAACCCACAGCACTTGCAACCACAAGAAGATTCCGCTGAATTTTTCTCGGGCATTACGCTCGATAATCCTCCAATTATAGCTCTGCATAATAATTAAAACACTCATTTATGAAGCTTTTTATAATGGGTCTATTTTTATATAACATTGCACGACAGTATCATATTTTTAATTGCACAGTCAATTTAGCTATAATTTTTACATAAAAAACAATAAAATCATCTAGACATCCTCCCAACAGAGCGTTATAGAACCGCTCATTCTCATTTTTGAAAAATCGTGGGTGATTAGCTCAGTCGGTAGAGCAGCTGACTCTTAATCAGCGGGTCGTGGGTTCGATTCCCTCATCACCCACCAGTAAAATCAAATAAGTGAGTGATTTTTCTCAATTATAAAAAAGCGTTTTTTAGCTGCAAAGCACTTATGGAGCATAAAAATAAGACTGTTGAATGATTGATGCTCTAAAATATCAGCTCACCTCTTGTAACTTGACAGTATATTTTATAAAAATTTATTTTTATCAAATTGTTACAGAGTAATCTTAAAATATTACTTAAAAAATTTTTAAATAAATCTTTATTTATTTCTACTTTTTCACGAGAAAATTTCTATTCCCAGAGTTTACTCAACGCTTAGCTTCGGCGAGATATCCCACCTTTGTTCTCGGCACCCATATCGCCAATTGTGTACTGCATCCTACACAATGGTACACCTGAAACAAACAAAAAATCTATAAGCATTATTCTTGTCTCAATGCGCACCGCATATAATAGCATTGATGACTTAAAGGCTATCAATCAGTTTAATTTTTTCATATTCGAGAGTGGTGATTATGGAGCTAGTTGGATTGGCAATAGTTTAAGGATCTTTCCATTTTTATGGAATTGTATAAATGTTACCCGAAATTAAATTAACACCATACTTCAGAGGATGAAATATACAAATCTGGAATTTTTATTAATGTATCCAACCCTGCCTACACTTACACACTAAAGGCAACATAGATTGGCTAATAAACGTATTTATACTTGAAGTTTTTTTCGACAGATATATATCTTTACTCTCCTCTTAAAAAGTTCTAGTATTTCTATTCTGTTAAACCAGCGCGATAAAACCAGTAACGGCTCGATGTAGTTTGCCACCAGGTTTTGCATAATTTGACACCAAGTTTTGCATCAATTTATTTTTTTTCAAAGAGTTTTTAAAGAGCTTTAAAAGGGTCTTCAAAGGGGTTTTAAAGCCCCCTCAAAGAGTATTTTTTCTTCTGCTAAAATCTTCTGCTAAAAATCGCAATTTGTGATGATTAGTTCTTTAGCAAGATTTGAACCACCAAATGAATAAAGTGTGGTGACCTCTTTTATATTAAATTGGCTGAAGGTTTTTCGAATCTCTGGCACATCATTTAAAGAAAGAAGAAACTTCCCCTTTAATTGCGAAAGAATCTTTGTCATCACCTGATAATCTTCTCGCTTGAACAAATCTTTTCCGTAGTAATCCTCAACACCCCAATAAGGCGGATCAAGATAAAACAAGATGTTTGGTCGATCGTAGCGAATCATAAAGTCAGACCAATTTAACTGTTCAATGCTAACTCCTGCTAAGCGGCGATAAATAAGCTCTAATGATGCTTCAGCCTTAAAGTAATTAAATCGCGCACTACAGTCAGTTGAAATGCAAATTTTAGCAATTGTGCTTGATTATCTGCCAATGCCGTACCACGCAGGACTGTACGCAACTCTGTCTGTAAATTTTGTGCAATGCGATTGAGGAGTTTCACCGATACCTTCGATAAACCAATCCTATCGGCAACATGTGTGGCAAAGTACAAACTTTGCACTTTGCCATTTAAGTCACCATCATTTGGCAAAGGGTCAACTTTACCCTTTGCCACTTTGTCCTTTGTATATTGATTACCGTGGTCACCGCCACGTTGAATCTCCCCATACTTCTTTTCCCATAACTCGCGATAGGTCTGTACGAATAATGTACGGTCAATAACCGATAATTCATTGCGAAAAAGGTTTTCTGCCACCTCTAACAATGCAGCACTCTCTTTATCGGCTTGCACTACAATGGCATCAATTTGATCATAATCCAAAATCTCAGCAGCGCATAAACGATGTGCTCCAGCAATAAGGGTATAATTACCCCCCTTTGCATTGGGGGTGTGGCGTACTGTAATGGGATTCATCAATCCCTCTTGTACCATAGACTGAGCAATTGCCTTAGCATGCTCATCATCCACAGGGCGAATACGATCAGGCACAACAATCAGATCAAGATTAAGTCTTTGAAACTGTGCCATTACGCTGCTGCCTTTCGGATTTCTTGTAAAAACAAATCCTCCGCACGCTTTGCCCATTTGTGATACGCTTTGGCAAAAACAGGCTCTGCTAAACGACGATTAATTACTTGTATGGATAAAGAAATAGAAGTGCGTTGACGTTCTTGTATAGCTACAATACGCCGCCGTGGAACCTGAAACTGATAATGAAAAATATGAATAGCAATCTGCCGCGCTAACATCGCATCAAATAAATGATGCGGCGGGTCAATAATATATCGTATAGGCAAATGACGAAAACTTCTTTGCACAACCTTATAACAGCAAGCAAGCATCGTTTCTAACCGCTCAACTTCTGAGTAAGGGTTGATGATCTCATTTTTTGCAGAACACCAATTTATCCTATCTATTTTGTATTGATTTTTAGACATTGATAAACCTTTTTGTCTTATGTAATCTAAAGGTTATGGGAAATGCGTTTGATAACGCATCCTTGTAACCAACTTTAAGCAGCATTATTGCGCAATGTGGAATGGGCTATGGAATCTGTATTGGAATGTTTTGCTGCTTTGAATATGCGACTGCGACTTTTGGGGTAGCGGTCGTAAAAAACCTGCTCAACGGGCAAGCCGATAAAATCGGCAATGGCGCGTTCGGTTTTTTCATTGGGCCGTTTCCAAATGTGTTTAACACTGGATGACGGTATTTGATAGGCTTTCGCAAGCTCCGCCAAGGTCATATTACGACGGCATAGCTCAGCTAAAATACTGTGGCGATCCCATGTTTGGGTGATGGTCATAACTTTCGCTCCTGCTTCAAACGGATGCTCCAACATCCGTTTTTTGTCGGGTTATTTGTGTAATAACTGCCTAATATAACGGGCAGTAATAAGAGTTAAGACCATTTTATGAGTTTTATTAACCCGCAAAATGGTTATAATGGGTATTTTTTTGGCACGTTTAGAAACAGAACCTAAAACACCATTGGCAAAACGGTTACGTGAAATACGACGAATCCTCGGAAACGAAGAACGGGGCATTTTTGCAAAATCTCTTAATTTGGCGAAAAATACGCTCGCAAATTATGAACTCGGTGTAAATGAGCCACCAGCATCTATCATGATTGCCTATCACAAAATTTATGGCGTAGACTTTCATTGGCTTCTCACTGGTGAAGGTGAAATGTTTAGTGACATGGCAAAGGCGAAAGCAGCAGGTTTTAAAGCGCCTACCATTCCTACTGGTCTCATGAAAAAGCTCGGTCGCATAGCTTATACAACCTATCGCGATGCAAAAATAAAACTCCCCCCTGAAGATATAGCGGAACTCGCGGCGGAACTTTATAAAAAACTGCAAGAGCTTGTTAAAAACATCAATGATACGGAAGAAGTTGAGCTTACTTTGCCACTTCTAAAACTGCACTTAAAGCGTCAAATCGAAGCTGAAAAAGCACATCTAGAAACTACACAAGATACGGCTTAACAATCATCTAAAATACAAAAATGCAGGCGCGTTTCTATTTACGTTAACAAATTCAATTAACATATTGTTTTTAAATAATTATATTAATAAAAAAATAGAAATGCGCCACATGGCGCGTTTCTATTTTGCTTTTTTAGCGATTTTGAGCTGATTTTGAAGATGGCTTCACTCTTTACGTGATTTTTTTCAAAGGGCTTTCAAAGGCAGTTTTCTGGGCTTTCAAAGGTTTTTTTTAAATCTTCAAAGACTTTTCAAAGGCTTTTCAAAGCCTCCTTACCTTATTTACTGAAAAATTCTGATTTTTACGATTTTTCGCACTTTTTGCGATTTTTAGGTGTCAAAATCCTCTTTGAAAAATGCTCATTTAATGGTAAAAAATATGCATAAAAACAATAAATTATCATCTATTCCTAACTAATCCCACCTCTTCCCACTTAGTGCAAAACATACCGTCAAACTACACTCGATTTATTCTTTCTTTTTGATCTTTTTTACAAAAGCATGATACCTCTCTAAAAATTATCAAGCTGCTTGCTATCATAAGCATCAAAATCTTCAAAAAAACATCAACATGATAGAGCTGATAGTCGTAAATAATAAAATCAGATAAAATATCATTTTTATTTGTAGCAACACCTTTCCGCACTGCGATATATGTCTTTGAATAAAATATGGCGAAACTATTTTCTTACTTGTTTCTACAAAATTTTCTTGAATAAGCAGCGGATATTTTGAAGCCGCTTTCTTTTTTAAGAGGTTCGACTTTTATTGACTAATTTTGTTGTCTTCTTCCACTTCCACTGTAACAACTTTTTGTATTTATCTGTTGAAAGATCTGGCACTCCATACTCGGTATTATCCCATTCAAGAAGCTTGCTACATAAAAGATATAGTAAGAATGCTGCTGTACGGTAATAATCCATCTAATCAAGTATTGTCTTCTAATTAGAGCCATCCTTACCATATCGTCCTTCCATAATAACTATTTCTGTGATAAATTTCATCTTTTAAAAAACTCAGTAAAATATATTATGTGTATGCGATCTTTCGTACACTACTAGAGTAATGTTCCAAATATAAGTTAAAATTTTTCACCATTTGATATTTTATCTTCAGTAAGATGATAACTCCATATTATATTCTAGAAAATGTAAAAACCCTCTTCTACTATAGAATCTAAAACAACTGCAGTACTGTAGTAGGCTTTGCCATAAACTAATAGGCAGTTCATTGACTCTTTGAAACAGCTTAAAAGTGATCGTTATAATAATACTAGGTTTTTTTTTATCAGCCATTTATAGTTGTTTCAGATATAACTTGAAATTCTGCACTCAAATATTCACTACATTTTTTGAAAATCTACACTCTTATCAGTTCCAATATTCTTTTTCTTTATCCACACAAAAACATAAAAAGTGTTTTCTTCCTTTACTCCTCATTAATATCATGCTTCGATAGAGAAGCATCGTATTTTACGGTGTAATTTGAAGTTTAAATAATTAAAGGGTTTCGCCAAAAAATGAACTATAAAAAAAAGTTAGAAGATAATTCTCAAAACAAACTGCAACGTGGGTTAACTAATCGCCATATACAACTTATAGCCATTGGTGGAGCTATCGGAACAGGACTCTTCATGGGATCAGGAAAAACAATCAATGTAGCAGGCCCTTCAATTATCCTAGTTTATGCTATTATAGGCTGTATTTTATACTTCGTAATGCGCGCTATGGGAGAATTACTTCTTTCTAACCCACAATACCGATCTCTTATTGACTTTTCAACCGATCTCCTAGGGCCAGGAATTGCTTTTTTTATAGGCTGGAGCTACTGGTTAAGCTGGGTTGTAACTGGAGCTGCTGATATCATTGCGATCATAACCTATACACACTTTTGGTGGCCAACCCTTAATCCATGGACTGTTGTTTTTGCTTGCATTATTTTCTTTTTAGCCTTTAACCTTGTAGCTGTAAAACTATTCGGTGAACTCGAGTTTTGGTTTGGTCTCATAAAAGTCATAGCAATTTTGGCATTAATTATTGTGGGATTTTATATGATCATGACTGGCTTTACCTCTCCAAATGGTAATCTTGCATCTCTCGCTCACGTATGGAACGAAGGCAATATTTTCCCTCGGGGCATTAAAGGTTTTTTTGCTGGATTTCAAATCGCCATTTTTTCTTTTGTTGGTATAGAAATTGCTGGAACAGCTGCAGCCGAAGTCAAAGAACCTAAAAAAGCTCTACCAAAAGCCATTAACTCAATACCTATTCGCATTATGCTCTTTTATATCTGTTCTCTTGTTGTAATTATGTCAGTTATACCTTGGAATCAAATGATTCCAGATAAAAGCCCTTTTATCGCGATGTTTTGGCTTGCGGGCATTCCGATAGCTGCTGGTTTAGTGAACTTTGTTGTTCTCACCTCAGCTGCATCTTCAGCGAATAGCGGTATCTTTGCTACTAGCCGCATGATATATGGACTCGCGACGCAAAAAAGTGCTCCTAAACTTCTAGGAAAACTTTCTGGAGGCCATGTACCTGCAAACTCCTTAATCTTTTCTTGCATATGTATTTTATCAGGATACGCGATTACATCGCTATCTCCAAGCATCATGAGCGCTTTTACAATTGTGAGCAGTATTTCAGCAATCTCATTTATATTCGTATGCTCTATAATTACAGTTAGTTATATTGTGTATCGTCGCACTCGTCCTATGCAACATGCTGAATCCACCTACAAAATGCCAGGAGGCATTATAACGTGTTGGATTATTTTAGCTTTCTTTGCTTTTATGATCTTTTTGTTAACATTAGAACCCGACACTCTAATAGCCTTTAAATGTGGTTTATTATGGTTTATTTTCTTAGGAGTAATGTATTTTATATTTGTAAGAAAAAAAATAGCTAAATGACAAATAAAATCTGTACATAAAAAGCATATCAGCAAAAAAAAATGTTATCCCTTTTTATACATGAAATATCAGTTTTTTATAGAGAATCCTCAATAAGTTTTAATGGTGTTTTTATTAACAATAAGGTGTTCAACTTTATTAAACTTATTATAAAAACAGAGTTTTTGCCAACTTTCTTCTCGAAGCTGAAAAAGCTTACTTGTTGTGCTATACAACGTATGGCTTAAAAACCATCTAAAATAAAAAGTTATATGAAAGTCTTTTTTCTTTTTTAAGGTTATTTCTGGAGTAAATTCTCCTCTTTTTAAAATTTTTTAGGAACCTTCAAAGGAAGTTTTCTGTATTTTTTGTCATTAAATGTTGATTTTTGTAATCTGATGCTTTTGTAAATTTTTGCTATTAAAAATCAATTTAACAAATATCGTAGTTAAATATAAAAAAAATGAAAGAAAAATTACAACATGGACTAAATAACTGCAACGTACAGCTTATAGCCACCGGAAGAGCAATTAGAACTGGTCTCTTCATAGGATCCTGAAAAATATTCAGTGTTACGGACCTTTAATCATACTAGTTTATGCTATTATAGATTGTATTCAATATCTCGTAATGCATACTATAGAAGAATTATTACTTTCTAACACACAATACAGATATCTTTTATTGATTTCCCAAACGATTTTCTAGGATCAAGTATTGGATTGTAACTAGAACTGCTAAAGTCATTGCTATTGTTAGTTATAAACATTTTTGGTGTCCTGAACTCAATCCATGGATTTTTTATTCTAATCAGTCTTATGTCGTTTTAATACTCAACCTTGTAGTTGTAAAATTATTTAGCGAACTTGAATTTTGGTTTGATTTTATAAAAGCCTTAGTGATTTTAGTGTTAATTATTGTAGGGTTTTACATAATCTTCACCGATTGTATCTCCCCAAATGGAACGGTTATCTCCTTTAGCAACATGTAGAAATACTTTTCCGCAGGAAATTACAGAATTATTTCCGGATTTCAAATTGAATTCTTATCATCTTTTTTACATTTATAATTTACTTATTGTCACTAGAATCTAATATTATAATAGCTTTAGAAATATACTCCTGCATAGTTTATATTTTTAGGAATCGTATATTTTCTTTTTGGAAAAAAGAATTTGCAAACACAAAGACTTAAAAAATAAACCTTATAGCAAAAAGGGTCAACTTTAGTTGACCCTTTTTGCTACTTACATAGCAGTTTAATATAAACTTCAATTACGCTCTTTATCAACCAAAGCGTTAGATTTTATCCAAGGCATCATAGAGCGAAGTTTTTTGCCAACTTCTTCAATAGAATGGCTATCATTTAAACGCCGCATGCTTTTAAAATGAGAAGCACCAGCTTTATATTCTTGAATCCAATCTGATGTAAATTTACCTGTTTGAATATCTTTCAAAATACGTTTCATTTCTTCTCTAGTTTTATCCGTGATCACACGTGGACCAGACATATATTCGCCCCATTCAGCTGTATTGGAAATCGAATAATTCATATTTGCAATGCCCCCTTCATACATGAGATCAACAACCATTTTAACCTCATGTAAACACTCAAAATAAGCCATTTCAGGTGCATAGCCTGCTTGTGTTAGTGTTTCATAACCTGCTCGAATCAACTCAACAAGACCACCACAGAGAACGGCTTGTTCACCAAAAAGGTCAGTTTCACACTCTTCTTTAAATGTTGTTTCAATCACCCCGGCACGTCCACCACCAAGACCACAAGCATAGGATAATGCTATATTCTTGGCATGTCCTGAAATGTCTTGTGCAACCGCAATTAAGCACGGAACACCACCACCACGTTGGTATTCATTACGAACTATATGACCTGGACCTTTAGGAGCAATCATCACAACATCGACTGTTTTTTTAGGCTCAATTAAACCAAAATGAATGCTCAAACCATGCGCAAAAGCAATTACCGCTCCATCACGTAAATAATTATGAATATGCTCTTTATAAATGTCAGCCTGCAATTCATCTGGTGTTGCCATCATGATAAAATCTGCCCATTTCGCCGCTTCAGCAACACTAACAACCTCAAAACCGTCTACAGTAGCCTTTTTAGCTGTTTCTGACCCGGGGCGTAAAGCAATTTGCACATTTTGAACACCGCAATCTTTTAAATTTAAAGCATGTGCGCGCCCTTGTGAACCATAACCAATAATGGCCACTTTTTTCCCTTTAATCAAATTAACATCCGCATCACTATCATAATAAACACGCATAAAAATGCTTCCTTCTCTCTATATTGAAATTGAATTTCAGATTATTTTTATTTAATAAAAAGTTATCCTGGGTACCTTACACATCGTAAATAGCAAAAACATTTACCATAATAAAATAGCAATTGAATAATATTTTTAAATTTGCATATTGCATACCAAAAGTTTCACCCCCTCAAACCTTTCAAAAACATACCTATATCCCAAAATAAATTTCAGTTTATGCTCTACAAGACAGTATACTATACGAAAAAATACTTCTTTAAAAAAAACACACCTGCTAAAATTCTGTTTTTTCTGCATAACCAATCATTGTATTCTTAAAGTTAAGATATACTAAGCGATTTTATCTCTTTCTTGATAAAAACTTCCTGTACAACCCTCAACAATTCAAAAAACTCTCATCTGCAAAAACACACGGAAATACTGCCCTTTCAATGCTTATTTTCCATAAAGATCTTCACAATAAACTGCTTCAAAATCTTGAATTCACTTGTTGTAAGCTTGCGTAAAAATTTTCTCTGATATTATTTATCCGCGCCTACAGCCTTATACGCTTGCTCCTTATCTTGTTAAAGATAAGGGCAACTTTTTTACTTATGATTCAATGCCACGATATACGTGGTAAACATATCATCAGATTAGCAAGCTAAGAATCCTTTATGAACTCAGTAGTTAAAAATCCCATACAATTTCTTGAAAAAAAATGTTTTTAAAATCTGATCTCTTAGATAAACATAATTACAACCGATAACATGAGTAAAAAAGCATTTAATGCATTAATAAATACAGAAAAATAGAGGGCTATAAATAAATATCTTTTTGGATCATAAGCCGCATCTCAAGCAGTATTATCTATCTAAGCATATAAAATTTTTTTGAGATGAACTGAAAGAGCTTTACAAAAATTTATTCTCGCAATTGAACAGAGAGAAAAAGTCACATCAACAATCGAATAAAACGCTGAACAGTTTTATGCATTCCATATTCTAACGCATCAGCAATAAGTCCATGACCAATGGAAACTTCATCAATCCAAGGAATACGACGGACAAGAGCAGGAAGATTTCCAATTGTCAGATCGTGTCCTGCATTAACACCTAATTTCAGCTCCTTAGCTCTTCTTGCTGCTAAAGCAAGTTTATTTAACTCTTGATCTTGTTTTGTCTTATCTTTAAACGCACCACCATAAGGTCCAGTATAAAATTCCACACGATCAGCTCCAATCGCTTTAGCAATATCCAGACCATCTACAATAGGATCAGCAAATAATGATACGCGAATTTTTTTTTCTTTCAAACGTTGGACAATAGGTTCTAAAAATTCTGCATCGTGAGCAAAATTCCAACCATGATCAGAAGTTGATTGAGAGGGATCATCAGGAACAAGAGTAATCTGATCAGCATAGTTTTCTGCTATATCTAAAAATACACCACTTGGGTAACCTTCAATATTAAATTCAGCGGTAGGAAATGTACTGTTAATTAAACAATATATATCTGGCAAATCAGAAAAACGAATATGCCTTTCATCAGGTCGCGGATGAACTGTCAACCCCGTAGCACCAGCTGTAAGTGCTATATGCCCAATACTCTTAATATTTGGCCACGGAAGATTACGCCGATTGCGCAAAACGGCAATAGCATTAAGATTCACCGAAAGTTTTACTGCCATGCACACTCCTATTTTCGTGTATAATTCTAAAGACAGGAAAAAACACATTCAAAAGAACAAACATTATTTTCTCTATCGGACAATTGTTAGCTTCTCTACCGCACGCGTAATGCCCGTATAAAGCCAGCGTGCATACATGTCACGAAATGCAAAACTTTCATCGAATAAAACTACATTGTTCCATTGAGATCCTTGTGCTTTATGAACGGTTAATGCATACCCATAATCAAAATCATCATATCTTTTTCTTAATTGCCATGAAATCTTATTCTGAGGATCCTCAAACACTGCTTTTAAAAGCTTAATCTTCACCACTCCACCCTCACTTTCTTCTGGTTTAATGAGAAGATTTATTCCGGGTTTAACTGTTTCCTTCTGTGAAGTCATCACCTTCCATAAAGAGCCATTCAACAAGCCTTTCGCGGACTCGTTGCGCAAGCACACAAGTTTATCTCCCGCTTGTGGATAATCTGCTGTAAACCCCTTCAGCTCACGTAAACGTTTATTATAAAGGTGGCGCGTTCGATTAATCCCCACCAAGATCTGTTCAGCGTCTAAAACTAATTGTTGATCCACCTCTTTTCGTGTAATAACACAGGCTGCTCCATAATTACCATAAGCAATATCACGTCCTTCACGCACATCCATAGCCATACGAATAATAGGATTATCTCGCGCTTGTCGATGGATTTCCGAAAGAAAAAAATCTGGCGCGCCTTTAGAAAAAAAGCCACCTCCTGATATGGGAGGCAATTGCCCCGGATCACCAAGAACAAGAATTGGCGTCCGAAAGCTCATCAAATCAAGTGCCAATTGCTCATCTACCATTGAACATTCATCAACAATGATAAGCTTAGCCTGCGCAGCCAAACTGCTCCGTTTCAATGAAAATGTCGGCGCAATAGATTTTTTTCCTGTTACTTCATCGGAAACTTCTTCTTCTCCACGTGGACGGTAAATCAGCGAATGAATAGTACAGGCGTTATTTGCACCTTTAGAACGTAAAACTTGTGCCGCTTTTCCTGTAAACGCAACAAATTGGACAGAACCATCAACTGTTTCCGCAAAATAGCGTGCAAGTGTTGTTTTACCTGTCCCTGCATAGCCAAAAAGACGAAAAATAGGAGAACGCCCATCCCTCAACCACGCAGAAACAGCCTTCAATGCATTATCCTGTTCCGGTGAAAACTGCATAGTTTATAAAAATAAGATTCGCACAAAAAGAGCAAGTATTTTGAAAAAAGTGACCGTCAAGAAAACTTTTTCATTAATAATTTCTGATACATGAATATCTAACAACCACTTTCAAAGCACAATTATCAACCATTTTGCAAGCGCTTTCGTAAAAAATATTTCAATAATCTAAATTATTGTGCCCATATAAAATTTGTATAAAGCTTTTTGATAAAATCTCATACTTGCTTAAGTAAAAGCATTCTGTTCTATAGACGAAGTCAACACAGTAAAATTAACATAGCTTAATATACGCATCTACTGCACCATATTAATAGATATAGAGTTGTAATTACAAATTTCTCAGGAAAAAAACTATCCTATTACAGAATATAAATATGTAACTTCATAAGCTATAATCCATATTTACTTATTAATCAGCTCAGTTATAGCTTAAAGTCAAATACGTTACCATGATGAAAAAAGATTAAACCTACTTATGGGTTGTTCATCCAGATACATTATAAATCAAAGAATGAATATTATGGATCTTTCCTTTCTCAGGTCATGACTAAATCACATCTCCTTCATATTATTAGGATAAATTAGCAGTTACTTATTTCTATTAATTCCGGTACAATAACATCATAACTCAAAGCACCGTTCTCTTATGCAGATTACAGTACACAACCTCTTTATATAAAAAGCGTCGAAAACAATAAAATCCCTTAATTATCTTGTGAATATATTCCTTTTATACCAAAACTCGGCCGTCCAACGAAATAGCGTTTGTAACTGCTTCATCATTAGCTTCATCAGGTAAAAGCATATCATTATGAGCACACCCAGATGGAATCATGGGAAAACAATTTTCTAAATTATCAACTCGGCAATCAAAGAGAACTGCTTTATCACAGTCAATCATTTGCTGAATTTTACCATCAAGTTCATCTGGTTTTGAACAACGTATACCAACCGCTCCGTAAGCTTGCGCCAATTTTACAAAATCAGGCATCGATTCCGTATAAGAATGAGAAAGACGATTACCATGCAACAATTTTTGCCACTGTCGAACCATTCCCATATACTGATTATTTAAAATAAAAACTTTCACTGGTGTATTATGCTGAATTGCTGTTGCGAGCTCTTGAATATTCATCTGAATTGAAGCATCACCAGAAATACATAACACAAACGCATCAGGATGTGCTATTTGAGCACCAATAGCAGCGGGAAGACCATACCCCATAGTCCCAAGACCACCAGAGGTAATCCAATGTTTTGGCTCATCAAAGCGATAATATTGTGCAGCCCACATCTGATGTTGTCCAACGTCAGTTGTGACATAAGCATTCTTATTTTTGGTAAGCGTATAAAGTCGTTCAAGAGCATATTGCGGCATAATAACATCTTGTTTATCAGCATATGCTAATGAATTACGAGCTTTCCAGCGATTAATTTGCATCCACCACGCCTCTCGACTTTCGCTTTTAAACGTTGGTCGCTGCATACGAAAATGTTGATTTATATTTTCCAAAACATCACTCACATCGCCAATAAGTGAGACTTCTGCTTTTACAATCTTATTGATACAAGAAGGATCAATATCAATATGGATAATGCGTGCATAAGGTGCAAATGCGTCAACCCGCCCAGTAATACGATCATCGAACCGTGCACCAACAGCTAACATAACATCACAATCATGCATAGCCATATTAGCTTCATAGGTTCCATGCATTCCAAGCATTCCAAGCCAATTTTTTCCAGAAGCAGGATAAGCGCCAAGCCCCATTAATGTTGAAGTAATCGGAAAATTTCCCAGTTGAACCAAATCGCGCAAAAGCTGTACAGCTTTAGAGCCTGATGAAATAACGCCACCACCAGAGTAAATTATAGGGCGTTTTGCTTCTACTAAAAGAGAGACAACACTTTCAATAGCTTTAGTGCTCTCTTTCAACTGCAGAGAAGAACGCAAAGGCGTAGAAATTTGAGGTGCTCTATAAACACCTGAAGCAAATTGAATATCCTTAGGAATATCAATTAAAACTGGCCCTGGACGTCCTGATTGGGCAATATAGAAGGCTTCATGAATAATTGCCGCAAGATCATTTACATTTTTAACTAAAAAATTGTATTTGGTACAGGATTTCGTAATGGCAGTTGTATCGGCCTCTTGAAAACCACTTTTTCCAATCACTGTCGTCGGTACCTGCCCAGACAAACAAACAATAGGAATAGAATCCATTAATGCATCTTGCAAAGGTGTTACAACATTAGTTGCACCTGGACCAGAAGTCACTAGCATAACACCTACTTTTCCTGTGCTCCGCGCATAACCTTCAGCAGCATGACCAGCTGCTTGTTCATGCCGTACCAAAATATGTTGAAGTGAATTTTGTTGATAAATAGCATCAAAGATAGGGAGGACAGCTCCACCAGGATAGCCAAAGAAATGTGTAATCCCTTGATCAATAAGAGCTTGAATCACCATTTCAGCACCTGACATTGTTTTTCCGTCCGCATGTTCTTGCATTTTTAGATGATTTGTCATTTTCCCACTCCCCTACTTGACAGCACAATAAAAGAGCCCTACGAAGGAGCTCATTATATGCAAAATATTGTATGATTATTCCTTTTATTCCCATACATAGAATGTACAAGGGCAGTATTTCCTGTAAAAATGCTTCTAGTTCTATTGATATCATTCGTCAATAAAAATTATACTGCCTAAAAATATGCATTAACAATTTTCTTTCTTAAATTGCTTTGCAAATCTCTTAGCTTTGGTATCAAGAAGTAACCCTCCATTCCTCATCAAATTGATTACGAAACCAAGTTATTTGCCTTTTTGCATACCTCCTTGTTTTTACTTTCACTGTTTCAAGAGCATTTTCAAAGCTTCTATATCCATCCAAATAATCTACAAATTCAGGGACACCAATAGCCTTCATCGCCGGCAATAAAGGAGAAAGCATAAGTTTCTTCATGGCAATTATCTCTTCTAAAGCTCCTCTTTCAATCATAATATCCAACCGCTTATGAATACGCTCATAAAGCAATTGACGTGGCGGAATGAGAAGAATTTTTTCTAAACAATTAGATGTAATTAGGGGTGTTGTTTTTTGCTTTTGCCACCAACTTAGTTTCTTATCAGTCGCATCATAAACTTCCAAAGCACGTACAATACGCTGACCATCTTGAGAAGAAATTTTCTCAGCGAGAACAGCATCAACCTGTAACAACTGACGATAAAGACTTTCAGCCCCCTCTTCATCAAACCGCCGTCTCCATTTTTTCCGTACAACATCTGGAATATGAGGAATTTTTGAAAGCCCCTCTAAAAGAGCACGAAAATAAAGCCCTGTTCCACCGACAAAAATTAGTGATTGCGATGTAAACGTAGCCAACAATTTTTCAACATCACGCACCCATTGTCCTACTGAATAACTCACACTAGGACTTACATAACCATAAAGATAGTGCGGAATAGTTATAGTATCCATTTTTGTCGGTCGTGCCGTTAAAATGCTTAAAACATCATAAACCTGCATTGAATCAGCATTAATGATGAGAGCATTTTTTTCTTGAGCCATTTGTAAAGCAAGCATTGATTTTCCACTTGCCGTTGGCCCCGCTATTAATGTAATCGTTCTCTCTGTCATGAATGGCAATCTTCTATGTTCATCAATAAACAATTTATTGCAATACACATGACAAACTCCAAAGGCTCTGTATTTTACCTACATCGTAATAGATGTAAACTCTTCAAATAGAAAGCACCCATGATAACTCGCCACTTTAATATTAGTTTAACATACATACTCAACCAGCTTTATCTTTTGATAAAAATGGATGCATTATGTTTTATACTGAAGGAAGAAAACTATAACTTATCGTATAATTTTATAGCAATAAAAATGATTAAAAATGCATTCAAAAGCATCAATCCATTAGGATTGCTACCAACCTTAACTCCCCATCTGGCCGAGCAACAATGAATAGAGCATTTTTGCGTCCAGCTTCACGTAGTTTATGGATACGTTTTTTAGCTTCATCAATCGTTGTGACAGAACTTTGATTGATATCAACAATCACTTCACCAATGCGAATCCGCTTTTTGTCTGCCGCACTGTTTCGTGCAACAGATGTCACTACTAATCCTTGAAGTTTATCAGTGATTGAATAACGATGACGTAAATCCTCTGTAAGCTCAGATAATGTCATTCCCATAAATTGCATAGTTACGCTTTTTGATACAGCACTACTTTTTTCATCGTCAGACTCTTTTTCGATATTTTCATTTGCATCTCCCTCAATCAAACGTCCAAGCTTAACTTTTACTGTTTTTTCCTTTCCATTCCGCAGAACAGTAATATCCACCACTTCTCCTTCTAAACTTTCCGCTACTAAACGTGGTAAATCACGCGCATGCCTAATTTTTGTCTTTCCAAAAAAAAGAATAACATCTCCATCCTGTAATTGACTATTGTCTACATCAGCATGTTCTATTTTACCAGCAACCAATGCTCCCACAGCGCTGTCTAATTTTAAACTTTTAGCAATATCTTCTGTCACTGGTTGAATATGAATAGCCAACCAACCACGCCGCATTTCGCCAAAATCACGCAACTGGTTAATAACAGAAAGAGCCATATCTGACGGTATAGCAAAACCAATACCAATAGATCCTCCTGAAGGCGAAATAATTGCTGTATTAATCCCGATTACTTCACCATTTCTATCAAACAATGGACCACCAGAATTGCCTCGGTTAATCGCTGCATCTGTCTGAATAAAATTATCATAAGGGCCTGCATTAAGATCACGATTACGTGCAGAAATAATACCAACCGTTACACTCCCACCAAAACCGTAAGGATTCCCGATAGCCATCACCCAATCACCAATGCGCGTCTTCTCCGAGTCACCAAAACGTACAGCTTTTAATTTTTTATTTCCTGCATCCACTTGCAACAGAGCTAAATCAGTCTTGCTATCCTTCCCAAGCAGCTTTGCTTTTAGCTTTGTACCATCAGTGAAATTAACTTCAATATCATCAGCATCGATGATAACATGATAATTTGTAACAATAAGCCCCCTTTGCGCATCAACTACAAAACCAGATCCTAAAGAACGTACCTTTTGAAACTGGCTGTCCTTTTTACCATCTTGAGGTGTAAAAAAATCACTAAAATATTCTTGTAACAATGAATCCTTTGGGATAACAGGCACAGAAGTATATTCGTCCTGTTCAGTTCCATCAACGGTCTGGGCTGTAGAAATATTCACAACCGTCTCCAAAAGCTCAGCAGCTAAATCAGGAATAGAGAGGAGTGTATTTTTCTTCTCCTCCCCCCAAGATAAACTGACTGATCCTGATAAAAACAAAACCACACAGACAACAACTCTTGTAACAAAGATCTTCAAAGACATATTTTTACCTATGAAATTTCTACCCATGACATGCCTTTAACAAAATGCTGCAAAGAAACTCATTAAATTTGTCTATGCAAAATCAATCTGGCTCAACACTCTACTGCTTTCATCAAAAAAGCAAGAAACCATGAATCATACCCCTAGGGCCAACGCTCCTACTTAGAGTCCATTGCTTCATCTACTCCCTCCCAACTTTTGGATCAATTTTACTGAAGCTAGGATTCATTGTTGAGGAAAGTTTTCTCTTTACTTGCAGTGGATTGCGGAAATAGAAAAAGAAATCCTCACTTGGGGAAATTACCATTGGAACACGTTCCAAATTTTTATACTGTTCCATAGCTAACCAAAAATCGTAAAAGGACGGATTAGCCTCTCTCGCATTCAATAAAAGACGAATACTCTCAGCTTGACCTTCACCACGGGTAATTTCAGCATCACGCTTTGCAACTGCGACGATCTCTTTATATTCACGATTAGCTTCCGCTACAATACGATCTCGCTCTTGTTGTCCACGTGCACGAATATTCTCAGCAGCTGCTTCACGCTCGGCTGCCATCTGTCTATATACATCTTCTGAAACAGCATCAGTTAAATCGGTTTTGCGAATACGCACATCAACAATAGTAATACCCAAGGAACCTGCATCTACAGAAAATTGCCTCTGCACTTCAGCCATCATAGCTCCTCGTTCATCTGATAAAGCCGCCTTAAACTCTCGCTTACCATAAACAGCCCGCAAAGCATCAATAAAACGCGGTGCAAGATTTTCACGCGCAGCAACCTGCGGACGCCCAGAAGCAATGCGTTGTAAAAATAACTTAGGGTCTGTAATACGATAAATAAAGAACGCATCTACTTCATAATAAGCACCACCACGAACTTGTACAGACTGTGTAGGAACATCGTAACGCAACAAACGGTTATCAACGACAATCATCTTATCCACGAAAGGCACCTTTAAGTAGATTCCAGGAGCAGACTCCACCTTAACAATTTGTCCAAAACGCTTAATTGCAACTTGTTGTCTAGGATAGACAATAAAAATAGACATCCACAAAACCATCAAAATTAGCACTATAGTACCAAAAATAAATAAAAAACGAGACTGCTGCATAATTAGCGTCCTCCAGAAATGCGAGAATCTAATAACGATGAAGAATGTGCTGGTGTCTTTTTCGCGTTTTCTAATGAATCGCTACGTAACAATTCATTCAGAGGTAAATAGGGCAGCACCGGAGAATTTATTTGATCAAGAACCAACTTATTTTGCGAAGAGAGGATATACCCCATCGTCTCCATATAAAGGCGATAACGAGTAGCCTCTGGTGAAATTGCTGCCTCACGAGCTATAGCCTGAAAACGCTCAGCACGCCCTCTCGCCTCTTCAACCATTTGTGCCTTTTCACCTTTTGCGATTTCCCGTGTGCGTGAAGCCTCACCATTCGCTAAACCAATTTTAGTAAAACGCACACGATTCCCCTCTTCAATCATTCGCCCACGTTCCTGTTCGGCCTGCTGGACAGAATTAAACGCAGCAGCAACCTTTGTAGGAGGAGCAGCTTCACTAATCGATACACGACTTATGTCAACACCGAGTTGATATTTATCTACAGTCAACTGGATAATTTTTCTAACGTCATTAGCAACTTCTTCTTTCTTATCGCGTAAAACATCATCAACAGGCCTTGAGCCAATAACTTCACGCATTGCACTCTCGGCAACTTGGCGAACTGTCCCTTCTTGATCATTCACATTAAATAAAAATTGACCTGGATGTGAAATTCTATAGTAAACAGAAAAATTAACATTAACAATATTCTGATCACTTGAGAGCATCAAGCCTTCACTTTGTTGCCTTTGACCAGGATGACCACCAATCGCGATTGTTTTTTCCGTTAAAGGAACTTTCAGATAGGTCTCAACTGGCCAAAAGTGAAAATGCAAGCCATCACCGATAGCTCCTTTCTTAGGCACACCAAAACGTAACTCCACAGCTTGTTCATTTTGCTGAACAACATAAATAGACTGATACAGCCAAAACAACACAGTAAGAAAAAGCAACAAAACAAAAAGACCACCTTTACCAAATTGTTTAAACTGATCCTGCCCTTTACGCAAAATATCATCAAGATTAGGACCATTGTCGCTACCATTATTGCCACCAGAACCAAAGATGTTCTTAGCCGGCGTTTTTTTATCACCACCGAGTTTATTTTTCTCACCACCCCACGGGCCACCACCATTTTGATTTGTCCAGGGCATCATCACCTCTTCAACTGACTCTTGTTAATCAAATACAAACTATTTCACTTGACTTTATAAGACGCCTCTCAATTGATTACAATGTGACTGACAGGCTCTTTATCATTATAATTTAATTACGAACGATTATTTCCGCTCATAAACCACAAAACGTGTCGCATGACTGTCTTTATCTCCTTCTGGAATATATTGTGTTTGCACAATAGTCCACTTTTCTTTATCAAAAACAGGAAAAAAACTATCACCTTCAATAGAGGCTAGGACTTCTGTAAGGAATACCTTATCAGCAATGCTAAATCCTTGTTGAAAAATTTCACCACCACCAATAATAAAAATTGCCTCTGCACCATTTTGAGAAGCAGCTTTTTTTGCAATAGAACAAGCCTGAGACAAAGAATGAGAAACAATAGCTCCTTCAGCTGTAAAGGCACGATTGCGGGTAATAACAATATTCGTGCGTCCTGGTAAAGGACGTCCGAGAGAATCCCAAGTTTTTCGTCCCATAATGATGGGATTACAGAAAGTCAAAGTCTTAAAGCGACGTAAATCTGTCGATAAACGCCATGGCATAGCGCCTTCACGACCTATAACACCATTTTCTGCAACAGCTGCAATTAAATAAACAGGAAAAGTCATATTGCCACCGGTGCCTTGATATGTGGTTGTGCTTCATAATTAAGCAATTCAAAATCCTCAAATTTAAAGGAAAAAAGATCTGTTACCTCTGGATTTATACGTATAAATGGCAAAGCATTTGGTGTGCGAGACAATTGACGTCTTGCCTGTTCAAAATGGCTAGAATAAAGGTGCGCATCACCGAGAGTATGAATAAAATCACCTACTTTAAGACCGCTCACTTGTGCAATCATCATTGTTAACAATGCATAGGAAGCAATATTGAATGGAACACCTAAAAAAATATCTGCTGATCGTTGATAAAGCTGACAAGATAATTTACCATCTGCAACGTAAAATTGAAAAAAACAATGACACGGGGGAAGAGCCATTTCCTCTATTAATGCGGGATTCCACGCTGATACAATTAAACGACGAGAATCAGGTGTTTTCTTAATCATAGCCAAAAGGTTACTGATCTGATCAATATGTCGTCCATCAGGAGCTGGCCAAGAACGCCACTGATAACCATAAATAGGGCCAAGATCACCTTTTTGATCAGCCCACTCATCCCAGATTGATACACCATGCTCCTTCAACCATGCGATATTTGTATCTCCTTTAAGAAACCATAAAAGCTCATAAATAATCGAACGCAAATGCAATTTTTTTGTTGTTAACAATGGAAAACCAACTTGTAAATCAAAGCGCATCTGATATCCAAAAACTGACCGCGTTCCCACACCGGTTCGATCTGCTCGATCAATCCCCTGATTTAAAACATGATATAAAAGCTCAAGGTAGGTTCTCATATAAATATTATGGCCGATTCTATCGATTATAGAAAATAGAAACTGTAAAGTTCAAAAAAATACAATTAAAATCTCTCTCTTGAAACATCTTACACAAAAAATTACCATGATTTTATTAAATTTTTGACGCAAAAGATAAAATACTGTAGACAGTCCCGAGAGGAATAAGTACGAGAAACAAATAACCGAAAATAAAATTACAAAGGGATAGATTTATGGAGAATGAAGCAACTCTAACGCTGCACGATACAAAAAAACGTGTTTCCTCTATCATATCAAGCGCGTCAGGTAATCTGGTAGAATGGTATGATTTTTACGCCTATGCTTTTACCTCTATCTATTTTTCATCACAGTTCTTTCCTTCAGGTGGAGACGTCGTCTTAGAGCTTTTAAAAGCTTCTGCTGTTTTTTCTATTGGTTTTCTCATGCGTCCAATCGGTGGTTGGATTTTTGGATTTATTGCTGACCGTTATGGACGAAAGCGCTCACTGCTTATTTCTGTTTTTATGATGTGCGGTGGTTCCTTCTTAATTGCCATACTACCTACCTACGAAACCATTGGAATGACAGCAGGATTTCTGCTTCTTTTGCTCCGTATGCTTCAAGGGCTCTCAGTTGGTGGCGAATACGGTACGACCGCAACTTATATGAGCGAAGTGGCTCTCAAAAATCGCCGTGGTTTCTTTAGCTCTTTTCAATATGCCACAATTATTGGTGGTCAGCTTCTTGCTAGCCTTGTTATTTTCATCCTAGCGTTGTATCTCACAGAAGATCAACTAAAAGCATGGGGATGGCGTATTCCTTTTGCGATTGGTGGGCTTGGAGCAATTGTTGCAATTTACCTCCGACGCTCACTTCATGAAACAACGACAAAAGAAAGCCGTTCTACACAAAAAGCCGGAAGTCTTAAAGAACTTTTATGCAATCATGGAAGAACTTTCCTTCTGGTTATGGGCTTTACAGCCGGAGGTTCGCTCACATTTTATACATATACTACTTATATGCAAAAATATCTGATCACGACAACTGGTTTTGATAAGCATACTGCCACGACTATAATGACGGCTGCACTCTTTGTCTTTATGCTAATTCAGCCCATATTTGGTTCTCTAGCTGATAAAATTGGAACAAAAGCTTCATTGCTTATTTGGAGTGTTTTATCTATTATTTTTACAATTCCTGCACTTAAAGTGATTGGCAGCACTAATAATACATGGGTTGCCTTATCGGTCATTGTGGGAATGCTTTTTATTATGAGTTTTTATACATCTGTCTCTGGTATCGTAAAAGCAGAAATGTTCCCTGCCTCAGTACGTGCACTGGGAGTTGGACTATCATATGCTATAGCCAATGCACTATTTGGTGGTTCTGCTGAATCCGTAGCACTGGAATTAAAAACTGTCGGATACGAATTTCTATTCCATTTTTACATAGTCGGTATGATGGTTATTGCATTCATCGCAATTTTCTTTATGCCAGATGCTCGAAAGGGAGGGTATCTGCAAGGAAATGATATTAATTAATTTTAAAATAAGAGAAAAGCTCGACTTATTGAGATTTTCTCTTAATTTTGTATTAAAACACATCGAAAATGCTATTCTTCCCTAAAAATATTAAGAAATAAGTTATTATATTGTTTGAGTAGAATTTATTCTTTAGCCTATTAAGTCCAGCGCACTTAAGATAAACTTTTTATAATAGTACAAGCTTGAAAAAAGAGAAAATTAAAGAATATATTAGCAATTTAGCACTGCTTATACTAATCCCTATCAACGATTTTACAATATTTTTATTGTTAGCAAAAAAACAACTATAAACTCTCCTTAAAATATCTGATACAATTGAGAATTTGGTATAAAATAGTCTACTGTAAATAACCGTAAGGGAATTAGTATACAAAAAAGGGGAAGGAATATTTTTATGAAAAATCAAACGGCTTCAATGCCTTTAGCATCGCATGATGATACAAAAAAACGTGTTTCCTCTATCATATCAAGCGCGTCAGGTAATCTGGTAGAATGGTATGATTTTTACACCTATGCTTTTACCTCTATCTATTTTTCATCACAGTTCTTTCCTTCAGGTGGAGACGTCGTCTTAGAGCTTTTAAAAGCTTCTGCTGTTTTTTCTATTGGTTTTCTCATGCGTCCAATCGGTGGTTGGATTTTTGGATTTATTGCTGACCGTTATGGACGAAAGCGCTCACTGCTTATTTCTGTTTTTATGATGTGCGGTGGTTCCTTCTTAATTGCCATACTACCTACCTACGAAACCATTGGAATGACAGCAGGATTTCTGCTTCTTTTGCTCCGTATGCTTCAAGGGCTCTCAGTTGGTGGCGAATACGGTACGACCGCAACTTATATGAGCGAAGTGGCTCTCAAAAATCGCCGTGGTTTCTTTAGCTCTTTTCAATATGCCACAATTATTGGTGGTCAGCTTCTTGCTAGCCTTGTTATTTTCATCCTAGCGTTGTATCTCACAGAAGATCAACTAAAAGCATGGGGATGGCGTATTCCTTTTGCGATTGGTGGGCTTGGAGCAATTGTTGCAATTTACCTCCGACGCTCACTTCATGAAACAACGACAAAAGAAAGCCGTTCTACACAAAAAGCCGGAAGTCTTAAAGAACTTTTATGCAATCATGGAAGAACTTTCCTTCTGGTTATGGGCTTTACAGCCGGAGGTTCGCTCACATTTTATACATATACTACTTATATGCAAAAATATCTGATCACGACAACTGGTTTTGATAAGCATACTGCCACGACTATAATGACGGCTGCACTCTTTGTCTTTATGCTAATTCAGCCCATATTTGGTTCTCTAGCTGATAAAATTGGAACAAAAGCTTCATTGCTTATTTGGAGTGTTTTATCTATTATTTTTACAATTCCTGCACTTAAAGTGATTGGCAGCACTAATAATACATGGGTTGCCTTATCGGTCATTGTGGGAATGCTTTTTATTATGAGTTTTTATACATCTGTCTCTGGTATCGTAAAAGCAGAACTATTCCCCGCTTCAATACGAGCAACAGCAATTGGACTAGCCCATGCTATAGCCAATGCACTATTTGGTGGTTCTGCTGAATTCGTAGCACTTCAATTTAAAAAAACGGGATACGAAGCTTTATTCCATTTTTACATAGTCGGTATGATGATTATTGCATTCGTCGCAATTATTCTAATGCCAAACGTTCAGAAAGTAGGATATCTTCAAAGAAACGATATTAGTTAACTTTTTAGTTAAGAAAATCAGAAAAAAGCCTAATAAACTGGGCTTTTTTATATCCGTCATATAGCATATAGGAATTTAGTATTTACAACGCTTTGATCCCCCCCATTTGAAACATCACAAAGAAGTAACATTTCCTTTTGTAAGGTCATCTAATGAAAAGTAAATTACTTCAAATTATTAAGCACTATTTCAAATATGTCATTTTCTTCTTTCACTCAATATAACGCAATAAAGTTCAAAAGAATACTTGAATTAATTTAACAAGCGTTCAGTCCTTTTAGCAAAGTCGAATAAAAAAGAAAAGTTCTCAATGGGCGGTTGTCTTTCTCATACCATCGACAATGCATTATTTGATGGCTCTGCTAAATATATGATACTTAGATTCAAAAAAAATTGGACATGAATCTATCTTTTTTTACATACGCTGTGTAATGATTATCGCATTCATTGCACTTCTCTTTGTACAGAATCTGAATAAAGAGGGATACTTCAAAAACGACAAAACTCACTAACGTCCTACATAAAATAAAAAATCCCAATTTATTGGGATTTTTTGTAATTATTATTGTCCAAAAATCCAATTTTAATATCATTTAAATTTTATGGAGCGCATTTAATTCTTTAGCTACCAAATAATAAAAAGTGATACGACTTTTTCTGCGATCTCCAGACATTATAGCTACAACTTTTGAAACAGCTGTTTTAGCACTCTGTTCATCAACGCCTAACACATCTTGAATCCATCTTTCGACACGTTCTAACTCTTTTGGATCAGATGTAGCAACAAGCGATGCATCTTGCTTCTTCATAACCAAAGCTAAACGATGGCTAAGCCGCTCTATTGCAGCTTCATCTGGATCTTGGTCATATAATTTAATATCTGCTAGATAATTTGTCATTTTGCACCATTTCCTCTCCAAAAATTAGCGACTGTACTTTACAACCGCATCATATACCTCCGTAGATAATTAGAGGATTAAAAATATTAACAACCCCCTTTTCCAAAGACCGTTCTTCATCTATATTAAGAACGCTGGCTTGCCAGCTATGGTAATAAATGGACAATGAAATAAACTTATTGGACCCGGGGGCGGTACCCGGCGCCTCCACCAAAATATAAAAAATTATATTTTGGTGGGGGCGAAATAGGATCGACAAGAGTGTAAAGATTGCTCTTTTACTCGGCATAGTACCACCGTTATCGGACTAAATGAGTAGTTGCAAATGACAACTATGCGGAAGCACGTATCGCCGCTTAATGTGGTGTGAATGCTTCAAATTAAGCCTTAAACTATCGCAGGTTTAAGCGGGGTTCGGAGGCACCTGGCAACAGAAGCCTTCACTTTTATGGATATTATAGATTGATCTTTCCAACATTATTTGTCATAAAATTTCATATTCTTTTTCGGTTAATTTAGATGCATAGTAGACAAAATATTGCTAGCCTTAAGATGCATTCCATCGCACAATATTACTTATCATCATCTTTTACGTGAAATAAAAGGAATAAGCTTCAATGATTCAAGATCAAATCCGTTACGATATTCTCGTTCAAGATGCACTTCGTGGGGTTATCCGTAAAGTTTTATCAGAAGTTTCCAAAGCAGGGCTTCCAGGAAATCACCACTTTTTTATTACTTTTTTAACAAATGCTTTAGGTGTAAAGATCTCTTCTCGACTTAAAAATCGTTATCCGGAGCAAATGACAATCATATTACAACATCAGTTTAGAGATTTAATTGTTTCTGAAACAGCCTTCGAAGTAACACTTTCTTTCAACGAAATTACTGAAAAATTAGTGATTCCCTTCACTTCTATCCAAGTATTTTATGACCCTGTAGCAGCATTTGAAGCAGCATTTGACCTGCCCTCAAACCTTACCTCTGAAGAAAGTAAAGATTCAGAAAATACTTTATCTAAACCTATCATTCTATCGGAAAAAGAAAATAAGCTCACAAAAGAACAAAACCTTAATACAAATAAGGAATCTTCAAACAATGATAGTAAACAAAGTGCTGATGTTGTCTCATTAGATTCTTTTCGAAAAAATAAATAAACTTTTTCATGGCTGAACTGATTAACCTTCGTCAATTTAGAAAACAAAAAAAGCGTGCAGAAAACGCTGTATTGGCAATAGAGAATCGCTATCGCTTTGGACGAACAAAAGCTGAAAAACTTTTCGAGAAAAAAAAGTCTTTAAAAGTGCAAAGAATTCTTGATAAAAATCGTTTATGGTACGATAAATAAGAGTAGAAGAAATGCATGAAAATAATTTTATTGATTGGTCAAAAGCAATCCCGCGAAAAATATCCGTTCGAATTGATGGACATGCAACAAGTGTATCTTTAGAACAACCATTTATAGACGTTCTTAAAACCATAGCACGCAAAGAAAGACAATCATTAGCCTTTATTATCGCTGATATTGACAATAAAAGACCGCAACAAGTGAACCTTTCGGCATCATTACGTATTTATGCACTTCAAAACGTTCTTACTCAACGCCTTTAGTCTTCATTTTTGTTACGATCTCTATTTCTTTATTCCATTAAGGGTATTGCCGTGTTTTTAAGAAGATTTTTTTAAACCTAACCCTAAGATGCAAAAAAGGCTAGAGAAAAGGTACAATGACTAATTTTCCTGATCACGGAATGTTCTTTGAATAAAACACTTCATTCCCGTAAACATATAAATAATCCTAGGTTAACTACATGCAGTATAACAGCAAAAGAAACAATGCGATATGATTTCAAATGATGTCGGTTATTTAGAAAAGCTTAATCCAGAACAACGACAAGCTGTAATGAATACAGAGGGACCTCTCTTAGTTCTCGCGGGTGCTGGTACTGGAAAAACACGCGTTCTCACTACCCGGATTTCTCATATTTTACACTCTGAGCTTGCTTCTCCTAAGCAGATACTTGCTGTAACTTTTACCAATAAAGCAGCACGCGAAATGAAAATGCGTATTGGTGAACTTGTTGGTACAATTGTTGAAGGCATGCCTTGGCTTGGAACTTTTCATTCCACCGGAGCGAAAATTTTGCGCCGTCACGCAGAACTTGTTAATTTAAAAAGCAACTTCACAATTCTTAATAGCGACGATGTTATTGCTCTTTTAAAGCAGCTTATTCAAATTGAAGGACTGGACGATAAACGTTGGTCAGCGCGTCATCTTGCAATAATGATTGATTCTTGGAAAAATCAAGGGCTTTCTCCAGAATATATTTCAGAAAGTGATTCCTATTCTTTTGGTAACGGCATGGGGCAAAAACTCTACAGAAGCTATCAGGATAGATTAAAAAACATTAATGCCTGTGATTTTGGCGATCTTCTACTTCATCCTATCTCTATCTTTCAACACAATCCAGATATTCTTCGCGAATACCATTCTAAATTCCGCTATATTCTTGTAGATGAATACCAAGATACGAATACAGCACAATATCTTTGGCTTCGTCTTTTGGCACAACAATCTAAAGGACAAGGTGTCAATCTTTGTTGTGTTGGTGATGATGACCAATCCATTTACGGATGGCGTGGTGCTAAAGTCGATAACATATTGCGTTTTGAAAAAGATTTTCCTCCGGCAAAAATTATTCGTTTAGAACGTAATTATCGCTCAACATCACACATTCTCAAAACCGCTTCTCACCTAATTTCTCATAACCAAGGGAGACTTGGAAAAGCACTTTTTCCTGATCAAGTAAATACTGAAGAAGAAAAAGTAAAAATTCATGCAATATGGGATTCGCAAGAAGAAGCTCGCGCAATTGGAGAAGAAATTGAACGCGCACAACAGGCCGGTCATTCATTAAACCATATGGCTATATTGGTGCGCGCATCATTTCAAATGCGTGAATTTGAAGATCGTTTTGTTATACTTGGCTTGAATTATCGTGTTATTGGTGGTCCGCGTTTTTATGAACGAATGGAAATACGTGATGCCATGGCTTATCTGCGTGTTGTTGTTCAACCAGCAGATGACTTGGCCTTTGAACGTATTATCAACACACCTAAACGCGGCCTGGGAGATATAAGTTTACGCACCCTTTATGAAAGTGCACGTGCACGTTCTATACCCCTCTTTTCTGCCGCAGCAGAAATAATTGAAACTGACGAATTAAAACCCAAGGCACGCAGTGCTTTGCGCAATGTTATTGAAAACTTTCGTCGTTGGCGAAATATGATGCAATGCACCCCTCATAAAGAGCTTGCTGAAATAATCCTTGATGAATCAGGTTATATAGCTATGTGGTTAGAAGATCGCACACCAGAAGCACCAACACGGCTAGAAAATCTCAAAGAAATGATCCGCTCTATAGAACAATTTGAAAATCTTGAAAGCTTTTTAGAACATGTTGCGCTGGTTATGGATGCTGAAAATAATGAAAATACCGATGCAATCAACATTATGACTCTTCATTCAGCCAAGGGACTCGAATTCGAAACAGTTTTTCTTCCTGGTTGGGAAGAGGGACTTTTTCCTCATCAGCGCTCATTGGATGAAGGTGGCAATTTAGGATTGGAAGAAGAACGTAGACTTGCTTATGTCGGGCTAACAAGAGCAAAAAAGCATTTGCATATATGGTTCGTATCTAATCGAAAAGTTCATGGACTTTGGCAGACAGCACTCCCCTCCCGGTTTCTGGATGAATTACCAGAAAACCATATAGAAGTTGTAGAAATGGGAACATCTTATGGTGGTTATGGAAAGTCTTCCTTTAAACACCATAGTCCCCTTTATAATGATTATAAAACACAAAAACAGAAGCATGCACAAAAGAATATTGAAGGAAAAATCATCGCTAAAACAAACTCTGAAACGCCCTCAGTGTTTTCAATAAATGATAAAATTTTTCATATAAAGTTTGGGTATGGTCATATCACAGCAATAGACGATAATAAATTAACGATTGTATTTGAGAAAGCTGGAGAAAAGCGTGTCCTCGACAATTTTGTGAGAAAAGCTTAACGCAAACATAACCAAAGTCATCATTCACAAGAAAAAGTTATTTCTCTTCATTGCATCTTGGATACCATATTCCATTTGTGAATAAAAATTTTGATTAGAAGCTTTTGCGTAGCAGACAATGTGTTGTAAAATTTATCAAGCAGCAAATTCCACCAAGTTATATCTAACAACACCTAAATTACATTATCGGGAAAACGCATCTTCAATTTCTTGGAAAAAACACTATGAATAACGACATAAAGTAAAATATCTTTCATTATGATAGCATTAGCAAAAATAACAGTACCATTTTCAATCCATATATCATGATTCAGTAAAACACATTTTTCACAATGTTTTTCACGACCAGGACTATCTAACGACATATAAAGAAATATAATGAGAGCATTCGTTAGGATGAAGGAATATTTTGCGTTAAAATACACTCTATGAGATGTTTTAGTATATTCACACATCATAATGTAAGCTTCAATAGAATAAAAATATCCAATATCGCTATAAATAACTTTACTGTTACGCTCAAAATAAGAAAAGCCCCCAACACCATATTACATCACGCCAAACCATCCGCTCATTGATTTCCAGATAGCGTTATAATTTACGACCCTGCAATCGTGCTATCATATTGATACAAAGTTTACTCTCATGGAATTTAAAATCTTTTTTCGTGTTATTCATCTTCCATCAATTGTTTTCCAAAAACTAATGTAAAAAACAAAGCAACTAGCTAAACAAACTCAACAATGAAACAGAGATTGCAAACTTAATAGACCAGTGTTATAATTTTTTTGGACACTTGAAAGAGTTAAACTATGAAAAATGTAATACGCATCTTAGGGCTAACAATTATATTTCTTGCAGGCATTTTTATTTATGATGCGTTAATAAACAAACCTTTAGGAAATAATTTTACACTTACTGATTCCAATGGAAAAACTGTCACTGAAGCTGATATTCGAAGTAAGCCTTCAGTACTTTTCTTTGGCTTCACCATGTGTCCTGAGGTGTGCCCTAATACATTAGTGAATCTTGATCGGTGGCTGACAGAACTTGGCCCTGAAACTGATAAGTTAGGAGTATGGTTTGTTACTGTTGATCCTGAACGTGACACCCCAGAAATACTCCGTGAATACTTGAGTAATTTTACTAACAAAATTATTGGTATCAGCGGAGATCCTGAAAAAGTTCATAAAATGGTAGATTCTTTTAATATCGTTGCTGAAAAAGTGCCCGGAACAGGTGAAAACTACACTTATAACCATACAGCAGCAATTTTCTTGCTCAAAAAAGGTGGAAAACTGGCTGGTGTTATTCCTTATGACACGAAAGAAGGCAATAGTGAATCAAGAGATGATATCGCCATTAAGCGACTAAAAAAATTAGCCTCAAAGTAAATTATAAAACCGATTAAGAGAAAGAACAAAATGTCGCAGCAAGTTCGCCTGTATTACGCTACTTTCAAGAGCGAAGCAGAACGGTTGTACACTCTTATGGAAACGGCTTTTGACGAAGAAGGGTATCCTCTTGCTCTTGTAGAAATAGATGAAAAAAATGCTGTATATGAAATTTCACTTTATGTAGATAAAGAAAACCAAGAAAATGCTGCTGAACGTTTTGCATATATCTTTTCTATAGCCCCTGATAAAATTAACTGTGAAATTTTACCCAATATTGATTGGGTTAAACAAAGCCTTGAAGGACTAACACCTGTGCATGCTGGCCCCTTTTTTTTACATGGAAGCCACAACCGAAACGATATTCCACCTAATGTTTTGCCTATTGAAATTGAAGCTAATCAAGCCTTTGGTACCGGACATCACGGAACAACAGCCGGTTGTCTGGAAATGATTTCCAAAGTAATGCAAAATGAAAATTCGCAAAATGTTCTTGATCTTGGCACAGGAACAGGAGTATTGGCCATTGGTATTGCAATGCTCAAACCTGTTTCTATACTCGCATCCGATATTGATCCAATTGCTATTCAAGTTGCACAACACAATATCGCACTCAATGGCGTAAAAGAGTATATTACAGCTGTCACAGCAACAGGTTTCAGTCATGATCAAATTGCATCACGTGCACCCTTTGACCTCATCATTGCAAATATCCTTGCTAATCCTCTGATTGAGCTTGCGCAAGAAATGGTACAGGCACTCTCAAAAGGTGGATCACTCATATTATCTGGAATTCTTGAAGAACAACATACCCATGTTGTGGAAACTTATATAAAACAGGGCTTAAAACATATTGAAACATATCACCGTCAAGGGTGGGTTACTATACACTTAAAATAGAAGAAAAAAGCATTGTTATGTATCAATCATTTGAAGAAACAACAAATCTAGACTGTACTGCAGAACGTATTTTCTCTCTTCGTAAAGAACTTGATCATCTTGGATTAGATGGCTTTATTGTCCCACGTACAGATGAACATCAAGGAGAATATGTCCCCCCACATGCTCAACGTCTTAGTTGGCTTACTGGCTTTACTGGATCATCTGGTATCGCACTCATTTTAAAGGAAAAAGCCATCATATTTACAGATGGACGTTATAAACTCCAAGTTCGTCAACAAACTGATCCTAGTATTTTTGATTATGAAGATTTAATATCTTGCCCATTGGCACAATGGTTTGCCAAAAATAAAAAAAAGCTTTCTATTGGTTTTGATCCATGGCTCCACACCATTACCGCCACAAATGCATTAAAAGAAGCATTAGAATTTGAAGCAGGTGGAAGGCTTATCGCAACTCAGTCCAATCTCATTGATCTTATCTGGCATGATCAACCACAATTACCCCAATCTGCCTTATTTATTCATCCTCTCAAATATGCAGGATGTAGTGTTAATGAAAAACTCACATTAATTCGAAAAAAAATACAACAAGCCAACGCAGATATTTTTATCTTTACAGATCCCTCCTCCATTGCATGGACATTCAATATACGTGGCAATGATGTTTCCAATACCCCCCTTTCTCTTTGTTTTGCTCTTATTCCCATCAAAGAAGCACCAACCTTATTCATTAACAGCAAAAAACTTGGTATAGAACAGAAACAATATTTGGAAAATTATGTAAAGTTGTATGAACCAGGGCAACTAATTTCAAAAATCAGAGATTATGCTCAAAAAGAAACAACTTTTTCCTTAGATCCAAGATTAACATGCGAAAAATTACGCACAGTTATTGAAGAAGAAGGTTGTTCTTTTGTCTCTCTTTCCGATCCCGCTGCCTTACCCCGTGCCGTTAAAAATGTTACAGAATTAGACGGTGCACGTAAAGCGCATCTGCGTGATGGTGTAGCGCTTACTCGTTTCTTTTCTTGGCTAGACAAGCAAACACCAGGCACACAGGATGAAATTTCTTGTGCTAAAAAATTAGAAGAATTTCGTATAATGACAGCAAATGAAATGGGCGAAAAACTTGAAGATCTGTCATTTGATACAATCTCAGGCGCAGGTGCAAATGGTGCAATTGTTCATTACCGCGTAACGAGAAAAACAAATAAACAACTAAATGCTGGTGAGCTGTATCTTGTTGATTCAGGAGGACAATATCGTGATGGTACAACAGATGTTACGCGTACAGTAGCAATTGGAAATATTGGAAAAGAAGAAAAACGCTGTTTTACTCTTGTTCTCAAGGGTATGATTGCTCTTTCAACCGCACGATTTCCAAAAGGCACACGCGGACAAGATATTGATGTCCTAGCACGCATCGCATTATGGAAAGCGGGTTTTGATTATGCCCATGGAACTGGTCATGGCGTTGGATCTTACCTTTCTGTTCATGAAGGACCACAAAATCTTTCAAGCCGTGGAAGCCAAGAGTTAATCCCTGGAATGATTATCTCGAATGAACCTGGATATTACCGCGAAGGTGCTTTTGGTATTCGTATTGAAAATTTGATGATTGTAAAGCCAGCACAAAAAATTAACGGCGGTGACATAGAAATGTTATCGTTTGAAACACTCACTAATTGTCCTATTGATCGATGGTTAATCCTACCAGAGCTTTTGACACAGCAAGAACGGCAATGGCTCAATGATTACCACGCTCACGTTTATCATATTAACGCGCCTTACTTAAATGAAGATGATAAAAAATGGATAAAAGAAGCGACAATGCCGATTTAAATAAATCCAGCATGCAGCATCTTTCACCTTTTTTAAAAGAGAGAAATGCGCATTTGGACCATCAAAGAAGGCAAAATACTCTTTAAGAGAACTTCAATCGTGTCCAAGAATTTAGAAATTAGAGCTATTTTGCAAACACAAGTCACATTATAATAATATAAAACGCTTACCAATATTTATTGCAACGCATAAGCAAAAACCACAGCTCAGATCTATAAGATGAATAATTATTACTAACCTAGTGCGTCACTCTTGAAGAGAAAGAATTTAAACATAATGTTTCTTAATCAATCGTAACCATGCTTTTTCATCTATAATCTTAACACCGTACTCTTGCGCTTTAACCGATTTTGACCCTGCTCCCAGTCCAGCAACAAGAAGATCCGTTTTTTTAGAGATAGAAGCTGATGTCTTGGCGCCTAATCTCTCTGCCAATGCTTTTGCTTCATCACGTGACATATGCTCTAAAATTCCTGTAAAAACAATTATCTTTCCTGCTATTGGCGAAGAAAATACCACCAAAGGCTCCTCATCAAGAGGCGTTACTTCCTCAAGCAAAGCAGATAAAATCTCACGGTTATGCGCTTCTTGATAAAAATCAACAATTGCTGTACCTACCTGTTGTCCAATTCCTTCAATATTAATGAGATCTCTCCAAGCTTCATTACCCTCTTCACCCATCTTATCGCATGGCATAGTGGCTGCCACCACAGCAGTCTCAAAAGCAGTATAATTTTGATAAGCGCGTGCAAGACGCCGCGCATTAACCTCTCCAACATAGCGAATGCCTAACGCAAATAAAAAACGACTTAAAGGAATTTTTCGGCAAGCATTAATAGCATCATAAAGTTTACGCACTGAAACAGCACCAAAACCTTCCATATTTTCTAAACGTGTCAAAGATTTTTCTTGGCGTCGTTGTAAAGTGAAGATATCAGCTGGTGTATGAATACAAAGTGTCTTATCCTGAACATGAAAGAAAAATTCCACTTGCTTTTTGCCAAGACCGTCAATATCAAAAGCGTTGCGCGAAACAAAATGACGAATACGCTCAATCGCCTGTGCTGGACAAATAAGTCCACCTGTGCACCGACGTATAGCTTCTCCTTCTTCACGAACAGCATGGCTTCCACAAGCTGGACAAAGGTGAGGAAACACAAAAGCAGCAGTATCTTTTGGACGTTTTTCAAAAATAACATCAACAACTTGAGGAATGACATCACCAGCGCGCTGCACAATTACTGTATCTCCTACACGGATATCACGCCCTTCACGAATTGGTTCACCTTTATTGCCAATCCCTTTAATATAATCTTCATTATGCAAACTTGCATTCGTAATTACCACACCACCAACAGTAATAGGTGCAAGACGTGCAACAGGAGTTAATGCCCCAGTTCTCCCAACTTGAATATCAATATCTTCCAAAAGAGTCGCTGCTTTTTCTGCTGGAAACTTATGCGCAATTGCCCAACGTGGTGAGCGAGATACAAATCCCAAACGCTTCTGTAACGTTAAATCATTAACTTTATAAACAACCCCATCAATATCATAGCTTAGGGAATGACGGCACTCTTCAATACCGTGATAATAGGAAATAATATCTTCTACGGTTTTAAAAACTTTTGTTAATGGATTTATAACAAACCCATATTTTTGAAACTTTTGCATCATCTCCATTTGGCTTTCTGCAAATGGTTCCTTAACCTCACCACAAGCATAAGCAAAAAATTGAAGCTTCCGACTAGCCGTTATGCGTGAATCAAGCTGGCGTAAAGAACCAGCCGCCGCATTTCTAGGATTAGCAAAAGTTAATTTTCCCTTTTCCTGTTGCCGTACATTAAGCGCTTGGAAATCTTCCCGTCTCATATAAACTTCACCGCGAACCTCCATAATACTGGGAAATTCACCCTGCAAAACTTGTGGAATATCAGAAATTGTCCGTGCATTCACAGTTACATCTTCACCTATATGCCCATCACCACGCGTTGCAGCCCGTACAAGCTTTCCTTCTTCATAGCGTAAAGATAAAGATAAGCCATCGATTTTTGGCTCAGCTGTTATTTCTAAAATTTGCGTTTTTGGAAAACGTAAAAAACGGCGAATCCGTTCAACAAAGTCACTTATATCTTCAGCGCTAAATGCATTCTCTAAAGAAAGCATTGCCTGTGCGTGAATAACCTTTTCAAATTTTTCAGAAACCGGTGCTCCAATTTTATTTGAAGGAGTATCTGAGCGAATTAGCTCTGGAAACAGAGCTTCAATCTCTGCATTACGACGACGAAGTGCATCATATTCTGCATCAGAAATTTCAGGCTGATCGTTATTATTATAAAGCACATCGTGACGTGCAATTTCTTTTGATAACCATTCTAATTCACTTTCTGCTTCAAGGGCAGTTAAATTTTTGATTGCATTTTTACTCATAAAATCTATTCCAAAATTATGGACGATAGCCATAAAAATTTCAATTCTTGTATCATAAGTGAAATATGAATGAACACATGCTCTTCAGTATTTTTATTATTTATCGATTATCTTTATGCAAGAAGCTTCTGAGCAGCTGCACGTGCTTCTTCAGTAATCTGTTCTCCTGCCAACATACGAGCAATTTCTTCTGCACGCTCATGCTCTTCCATTTTATGGATAGCCGTAATGAAGCAGCCTTTATCATCACTTTCGACCTTTGAAATAAGAAAATGGCTGTGTGCTTTCGATGCTACCTGTGGCGCATGCGTAATAACCAAAACCTGAACATTTTTCGATAAACGCTGCAATCTTTGCCCTATAGCGGCAGCAACGGCTCCACCAACACCTGTATCAATTTCATCAAAGATTAGTGTAGGAGCTGAACCTCGATCAGACAAAGAAACCTTCAACGCCAATAAGAAGCGCGATAGTTCACCACCAGAAGCCACACTGAGCATTGGTCCAGCACGTGTTCCAGGATTTGTTTGAACCCAATATTCAATACGATCTATTCCCTCTGCGGTACACTTTTCAGCGTCACTTTGCATTTCAACGATAAATTTTGCCTTTTCTAATTTTAATGCAGGTAACTCAGCCATAACGCTTTCAGATAAGCGATTTGCTATTTCTCGGCGCTTTATTGATAACGATTGCGCCAATGTATCGTAATCTTTTTTGGCCGCCCTCGTCTCCTCTTCAAAACGCGTTAATGTAACCTCAGCCTTCTCAAAATCAGAAAGCTTAGCATCCATTTTATCGCGTAATTGAGCTAATTCATCTACAGAAACATGGTATTTACGGGCAATCCCCCGAAGAGTGAAAAGACGCTCTTCTACCTGCTCCAATTCATCCGTATCAAAATCTAACGCCCTCATTGCTGCTTCGATACCATCTTGTGCTGCGGCAAGTGCATGCAATGCATCATCAAGCGATTTTACCACAGGCGTAATCAGTGTTTGCGCCTCAGAGATTTTCCGCTCTAAACGTCTTACTAAATTGGAAAGAACAGGAATTGGCGATTTGCTACCACTTAAAAGGTCATCAGCTTCCTTAATATCCGTCGCTATCTTTTCTAACTTCAACATATCCGCACGACGAAGGGACAATGTTTCTTCTTCACCGTCCTTAAAATCGTACTTATCAAGCTCTTCAACACATGCGCGAAGATAATCAGCTTCACGGATTGCGTCTTCTACTTTGATACGCTGTTGTTGCAAACGTTTTTCAAATTCACACCATATCTGGTAGCATCGACGCAAATTTTCTGTTTCAGCGTCAAGCCCACCAAAAGCATCTAATAATTGACGATGTGTAGCAACATCAACAAGAGCACGGTCATCATGTTGTCCATGAATTTCAACCAACATACGACCAATATTGCGCATCAACGCAACGCTTGCCGCATGATCATTAATAAAGACACGGCTGCGACCATCGCTTGACTGTACACGTCGTAAAATAATATCGCCTGTATCATCAAAGCCACTTTCACGGATAATTTGGCGTACAGGGTGTGAAAGAGGCACATCAAAAACAGCTGTAACTTCCCCTTGCATTGCACCCTGACGAACAAGAGAGCCATCTCCACGCCCACCAAGAGCCAACGACAAGGCATCAAGTAAAATAGACTTTCCAGCGCCCGTTTCACCAGTTAAAACAGATAATCCCGCTGTAAAATGAATATCGAGCGTTTCGATCAAAACAATATTACGAATCGAAAGCTGTGTCAGCATATAAAGTCAACGCACATTATTCTTATCACCACTTAAAGCATGTGAGATCCAAGAAGATTTATGCTCTTGGGGCAATATGTTACTCTTTTTTAGTAAATTGTAAGAAAATTTATACCACTCACTTTTGGGATAATTAAGTCCTAAAATAGCTGCTGCTGTCTGAGCTTCCTGAATTAAACCAAGAGCAAGATTAACCTCTGTCAAACGGAAAAGAGCTTCTTCAATTTGGTTTGTGTCCGAATATTCTTCAACCACCGTACGAAACCTTCTACTAGCAGCAAGATATCGCCTACCCTCCTCATAATAACGACCAATCTGTATTTCTTTACCAGCTAACTGCTCTCGCGCAAAACGTATTTTAGCTTTAGCATCCTTGACATACTCAGAATTAGGATAATGCTTCACAAGAAACTGCATAGCAGCAATAGCACGTTTAGTGTCGCGTTGATCGCGTGTAACATCCGGAATCCGGTGGAAAGAAGAAAGACCAATAATATAATAAGCATAAGCTACATCATTTTCTCCTGGATAAAGAGTAATGTAACGCTGAGCCATACTAATTGCTTCATCATACTTTGCGAGTTTGTAATTTGTAAAAGCACCCATCACTAAGGATTTACGCCCCCAATCGGTATAAGCATATTGCTTTTCAAGCGTAAAAAACTTTTTTGATGCTTCTCCAAGCCGCCCACTATTAAGGCTGGCAACTGCCTGATTATATAAAACATCCGGTGGGTCTATTTTTAAAACATATGCAGATGAACTAAGAGTATTTTTCTCTTTAAATAAACAACCCGCTAACATACAGGTGCTCCCCAAAAGCACTACACTTAACACCTTATATGCAACATTAGATTTTCTATATGGCATATTTTTAATACACACACGAGATTTTGTCATATATTTCCAGACTCCAAATAATGCCACGCTATAACTATAGCAAAAACTATTCATTAAAAGTTTTTATATCATATCGCTTTAAAATCCACTAACAAATTTAGTGATTTAGACTAATCATCCCCTTAAAAATAAATCAGACTATAAGAAAATCTTTGGAGTTTTCTGTCACTTTACCTACAAATAAATTTTTTCGTAACACGATTCATCTGCCAAAACAGCTTGCACTGACTGTGAATTAATTCTATGCCCACTACAGTAAGAACGAAATAATCCGATAAAAGGTGCTCCAAGCAAAGCAGTATCACCAATCGCATCAAGCGTTTTGTGCCTAACATATTCATTCTTCCAATAAAGACCATCCGAATTCATGACTTTTCCATCAAAATCGATAATAAGAGAATTTTCCAAAGAAGCTCCTATCCCCTTTCCAGAAACCCATAATTTTTCCACGTCTTTGACAAAACCAAAAGTACGTGCACGTGACAAATAGTTTTGAAATCGCTTTGTGGTAAGATCAAAACTTAAGTGTTGTTTACCAATAGTAGAATAAGGAAAGGAGATTGTTATATCAAAACGACACCCATCAAATGGAAAAAACTCTGCAAAACCGCTGCCTACCTCAACTCGCAAAGGTTTTTTTATAAGGAAATAAGAACGCAACGCATTCTGCTGTACAACACCAACCTCTCCAAAAGCTTGACAATACTGCCATGCAGAACCATCCAAAATAGGTATCTCATTGCTCGATACTTCAATAATAAGATTATCTAAATTATAAGCAGAGATTGCAGCCATCAAATGTTCAATCGTTTCAACTCTCACTTCTCCATATCCAAGCACTGTTGATAATTCAGTCGCCCCTGTTTGCGATGCAAGCGCTTGAAATATTTTCTCTGTTCCGTACAATCCACAACGCTTAAAAATAATACCACACCCAACATCAGCTGGACAAACCTTCACCACAGATGAACACCCACTATGAACACCATAGCCTTTAAATGTCACGGCCTTTTTAAGAGTAGATTGATATTTTTGCATTAATCTCATAACATCACGTGATTGGCTATTCTATGCCTTTTAGGGATACAAACCAAATAATAAATCACATAAATACTAAATAATAAACCCGCTTCAATAAGCGGGTTTATAAAAAACAGAGTATTTCTCTCCAAAATGCAATATATTTTACCGTACAAAATGTTTGCCTATCATAGAAGAGGCATCGCAATCTTTTCTCTTCCTTATTTATGCCAATTAATTTGCCTGACGGCGCAAAAATGCTGGTATTTCCAACTGATCTTCTTCGCTTATAAAACTACGCTGATCTTCCACTACATGAGGATGCAACTCGCCAGAACGACGTGGAACATAAATAGAAGCATCTTGAGAAAGCGCATGAGAATTTTTATTATAAACATAAGCTTCTTGCTGCTGAGAAGATCTCACAGCAGGCTCTAAGCGAGCTTCTGGCTCAGCTTCTTCACGATATGTCAAGCTTTGTTTCAAACGCTGCCAAAGATTACGAGGTCCTTGGTTAGTTGTAGATGACCTCTCACCTTGAGCATTATGAGCAACAGAGGGGAAATCCTTTAGCTCAGGCATACGCATAGGTGAACGCACTTGCATCTGTTGTACTTGCTTTCGTTGTACTTGTCTCCCTTTATGCTTCATAACCCCAGTCATTTCGTCAAGAACATGAGCCGTTGCCTCCATGCTCACTGGTGCAGTCATAGAACTTTGAGAACCACGGCTAACCTGCATACGTGGTACATTCAACATCTGCCCATGCACAGCACTTGCCCCATAGGGAGTAGCATTTGTACTTCGTGCATTAACTGTATCTGCAGGCTGTGAAAAAATTTGACTTTTAGGACGAAACTGTTCCCCAGTTGATTTTTCTATCTCCAATGCGTCTATCACTTCTTCCATTGACTCAGAAGGCAAAGGAGGTGACTGAACATGAAAAGAAGTCTGCGACATTCCAGGATCATTTTTACGAATTGAAGCTGCTGGTCTCTGAAGTTGGGAATGAGAGGGCTGGATAACATCACTAACTTCACGATCAATACCTGTTGCAACCACAGATACACGAATAACACCTTCTAGTGACTCATCATCAATGGCACCAAAAATAACATTTGCATCAGCATCAACTTCCTCGCGAATACGATTAGCGGCTTCATCTACTTCAAATAAAGTCATATCACGACCACCAGTAATAGAAATCAATAAACCACGAGCACCGCGCATAGAAGTATCATCCAACAGTGGATTTGCAATAGCAGCTTCGGCAGCAGCCAAAGCACGACCATCACCAGATGCCTCACCAGTCCCCATCATTGCCCGACCCATTTCGTGCATAACAGAACGAACATCAGCAAAATCAAGATTAATCAGACCCTCTTTAATCATCAAGTCGGTAATGGAAGCAACACCAGAATAAAGCACTTGATCTGCCATAGCAAAAGCATCAGCAAATGTTGTCTTTTCATCTGCGATACGGAAAAGATTCTGGTTGGGAATAACAATCAATGTATCAACAGACTTTTGTAAATCTTCAATACCAGCCTCTGCCGTTTTCATCCGGCGAGCACCTTCAAACTGAAATGGTTTCGTCACAACGCCCACGGTCAAAATACCTTTCTCACGGGCTGCGCGAGCCACAACAGGAGCTGCCCCAGTTCCGGTACCTCCACCCATACCAGCAGTAATGAAAACCATATGGGAATCTGCCAAATGATCGATAATTTCATCAATGCATTCATCCGCAGCCGCCTGTCCAACTTCCGGCAAAGCACCAGCACCTAAGCCTTCCGTAACTGCTGCACCAAGCTGGATCACACGTTCAGCCTTTGACATAGCTAAAGCCTGCGCATCCGTATTGGCAACAACAAAATCAACTCCCTGAAGACCAGCATTAATCATATTATTCACGGCATTCCCGCCACCACCACCAACACCAAAAACGGTAATGCGTGGTTTCAATTCCGCGATATCTGGCCGATGCAGATTAATCGTCATTTCCTTTTCCTTCTCATAAGACATCGCAAGCCAAAGCGATGAAATTTAATTTTCTATACAAACTTACTTAAAAACTCTCACGCAACCACTGACCAACACGCTGAAAATACCCACGCGTGCCCATCGATAAATAATTCACTGCAGACTGCATTGCTTTTTCTTCAAAACCCACCAATTGTGGATAAATTAACAATCCAACAGCAGATGTAAACGCCGCCCCTTTTGCAAGAGAAGGAAGCCTCGAAATACCTAAAGGCCGTCCTATACGAACATTTCTTCCCAACATAGTGCGTGCCATTTCAGGCAATCCTGTTAACTGGCTTGCTCCCCCAGTCAAAATAACACGCTTACCAATAACGTGACCAAAACCAGAACGATTTAAACAATCACGTACCATTTCTAAAATTTCTTCAACACGCGCACGAATGATCCGACCAAGAACAGCACGAGGATATTGAGTTTCACGATGTTCGTTTCCAATTTCCGCCACATTAATCATATGACGCTCATCAGCACTTGTCAGAAGCGCTGAACCATAGATAACCTTTAAACGCTCTGCCTCTGTAATAGACATAGAGAATCCGCGAGCAACATCAAGAGTTACATGATGCCCACCAAGCGCAAGTGCATCCGCATAAACAAATTTTCCCTCAAAAAATACTGAAAATGTCGTTGTTCCACCACCAAAATCAATACATGCTGCTCCTAAATGCGCCTCATCATTCGTCAAAACAGCAAGACCACTTGCAAAGGGGGTTGCAACCATTGCTTCAACACTCAAATGTGCACGATTAATGCAAATTTCTAAATTGCGTAAAGATGCTGTTTCCGCTGTTACAACATGCACATCCACACCGAACAACTCCCCTGCCATGCCAACAGGATCAGAAATTCCTTTATCGCTATCTAATACATAGGAAACCGGAACTGAATGCACAACACGACGCTCAACATCAAAGGATTTGCGAGAAACATCTGCAAAAGCCGTATGAACATCACGCCTGGTGACTTCACGACCATTCAAACGTACCATAGCATTGATAAGAGCACTTTTTAATCGGCTTGAGGAAAAATTCACAATTACAGAATCTACCACCAAACCAGCCATCTTTTCTGCTGCGTCAACAGCCAACCGTATTGACTGCTCTGCTGCAAACATATCCATCACAACACCGGATTTAATACCGCGTGAGCGTTGCACTCCAAAACCTAAAATTTCCATAGAATGTGTACGGCCATGCAAATAATGTGCATGCTTCAAAGGACGCAAACAGGCAATAAGACACACAATTTTACTTGAACCGACATCGAGAACCGTTAAAAAACGCGCTTTACGCCCACCTATATGATGTGATCCCAACAACATCATAAGCTCCCTGCTTTTCGCATTTTGAAAATGCGTTCTTCTTCTGCTACAGCAGCAGCACGACGTTCCAACGCATCATCTGATAAAGAAACAGTAATTCTATCAGAAAGACGTAAATCAACACTTAAAATATCACGAGAGAGAAGATCTTGTGCCTTACCCGTCTCAAGAAAAGAGGAAAGCCTTTCAAATGTGTCATTTTCAGGCAACAGAACACGTACCCCATTATTCAAGACAAGATCCCAACGCCGATCACCTACACGAACGTAAGCGCAAACATAATTGTACAGCTGTGGATATGCCGAAAGTGTTTGAATAAACATTTTGGCGGTACTTTGCGCACCCTGACCAACTATGAGAGGCAAACCCCGCACATCCCCCCCTTTAAAAGGCACAATGACGCGACCTGTCTCATCAACAATATCCATCATGCCACCATGCTGCCAGATTGCATACGGTTTACGCTCCACAATCGAAATACGTACAAGATTAGGATAAATCTTCTTAACGTGAGCTGATTGAACCCAAGCCTGCTTTTCTAAAAGAGAACGCGCCCTATCAACATCAAAAGTAAATATAGATGGAGCTGCATCAAGTCCTAAATTTTTTAAAACCTCCTGTTTTACCAAATGCTTATTACCACTTATGTGAACATCAGTGACCTTAAAACCAATATCTGATGCTACAGTTTTCATAATCATCCCGGTATAATAATCATTCGATAAAAGCCCATAAAGCACTGTAATAAAGAAAAATAATAAAACCGCGAAGGAACCAAAATGGCGCGGAACATAAATGTTGATAAACACAAACTCAGATATAAACCGGAGAACACGGCGATAAAGATGTGGCAAAGCTGGCACTAACAGCACCTCCATCGGAATAACTGTTTTATCAATAGTCAACGCATGCACGACGCGTCCTCCACCATCCACTGAATAACATCGCCATAAGTACGACCACTCGCTTTTGCAATATCAGGGACAAGAGATGTTGGCGTCATACCGGGCTGCGTATTAATTTCAAGCCAAATTAACTCTTCTGTTTTCTCATTAAAACGAAAATCAGAGCGGCTAACACCTCGACAACCTATCACCTGATGTGCTGCTAAAGACATTCTTTGCACCTTTTGGTAAATATTTGGTGAAAGTTGCGCAGGACAAATGTGAATAGAACCACCAGTTTTATATTTTGAATCATAATTATAGAATTGGAAGTGCCGATCTGGGAGAATTTCACAGACATCCAGCACCTCATTTCCCAAAACAGCACAAGTAAGTTCGCGGCCGGGAATATATTTTTCAACAATTACCTCATCTGCATACGCCCACTCAACCTCCGCAAAATTAGATGGCGGTGCAGATTCATTTTCTGTGACAATCACAACACCAAAACTTGACCCTTCACGCACAGGCTTAATCACATAAGGAGGCTCCATAGGATGCTCCCGCCCTATAGCAAAGCGGCTCATCACACAAGAAGGAGCAACAGAAACACCAACGCTTGCAACAATAATTTTTGCGCGCCCTTTATCCATTGCCAATGCCGACGCCATAACCCCAGAATGAGTATAAGGAATTTTTAAATACTCAAGAATACCCTGAATACGACCGTCTTCACCAAACGCCCCATGCAATGCATTGAAAGCAATATCAGGCTGTAATTGTGCAAGAACAGAAGCAATATGGCCATCAACATCTACGCGGCTCACACGATACCCCTGCTCTTCAAGAACATCAGCACAAGCCGTACCTGAAGATAAACTTACAGACCGTTCAGAAGAAATACCTCCCATCAATACAGCTATATGGTTATCTCTCATAACAACTTATCCTCATTAGAACACTATATATAGATCGCAGAGAAATCAGAGGCACTAGATACAGAAAATACCAAGATTTATCATTGCGAATCAATAACCTAGCACTTGACATAATGAATCAGACTCAAACGCATGACGCAAGAGATTCTTTGTTAATTTATTGATTCTTAATGGATTTTTTTTATTATCTCTTTGAAATGACTCAATTTTTTATTACACCGAAATAAGTTAATTAAATTGGTCAAAAAAAGGAACACTACGGCCTTGTTCAAATTGACCAATACGTTGAATTTCCCACTGCAATAAATGGTCTGAATGAGCCAAAACACGAGAACGCACTGTCTCTCCCAATACCTCAAGATCATAGCCTGTTGCTTGCCCTGTATTGATCATAAAATTACAGTGCATTTCACTCATTTGAGCCCCACCAATCCGCAAACCACGACATCCTGCTTCGTCAATAACACGCCATGCAGATATATTTTTAGGGTTTTTGAAAGTTGATCCACCTGTTTTTTCGCGAATAGGTTGTACTATTTCCCGGTGACGGGCAACTTCATCCATGGCTGCACGAATATTCTCTTTATTTCCTAGTTGTCCTTCCAACAAAGCAGCAGTAAAAATAAAACCTTCAGAAATACCACAATAACGATAGGAATAACACATATCCTCTAAACTTAAGACATGACGGCGTCCTTTACGATCAAGTGCATAAACTTCAACAACACGTGCGGCTGTTTCTACACCATTAGCTCCTGCATTCATTTTGAGTGCTCCTCCAAGACTACCAGGAATACCATGATAAAAATGAAAACCCGCAATCTCAGCTTCTAAAGCTGCTGCTGCTAAATGTTTATCTGCAGTAGCAGCACCAACCAAAAAACGCTTTGGAGAAACTTGCTGCACTTGTCCAAAACCTTTAGATGACAGACGAATAACAACACCAGGAATGCCTCCATCACGCACAAGAAGGTTAGAACCAATCCCTACAATTGTTACAGGGATAGGTTCAGGTAGATTTTTAAGGAAAAGAGCTAAATCTGCTTCATCCGCAGGCTGATAAAAAAGCTCTGCTAATCCACCAGTACGAAACCATGCAACCTTACGCATAGAAACATTAGGCGTAAGCTTACCTTTTATTCCATTTAACGCTGATTGCAATCGCACCAACAGCTTCTCACCATCAATGAGCTGAAAATTTATCATTTTTATCAAGCACCGCCAACTGGTGAGGCAACGCACAAGCCCACTGCGTGATATTGCCAGCACCAAGAAAAACAACATAATCCCCCGCCTTAGCAAATGTAGAAACAATTGAAACAACATCTTCCAGACTATGGATCAGATGCACATCACGATGACCAGCCATTTTAATATGCTCTACCAATTCTCTAGCACCAAAACCAGCAACTGGGTTTTCTCCAGCCGCATAAACTGGTGTAATCAACACAGTATCTGCATCATTAAAACAAGCAGCAAAATCTTCGAATAAATTATACAAACGTGAGTAACGATGTGGTTGTGCAATCGCAATCACGCGCCCTTTTGCACTCTCACGCGCTGCACATAAAACAGCCTTTATTTCGACAGGGTGATGCCCATAATCATCAAATATTTCAATGCCGCGCCAAATTCCTGTTTGCGTAAAGCGTCGTTTTACTCCACCAAACTCTACTAAACCCTTTTTTATAGATTCAGTTGAAATGCCAAGTTCATTAGCAATAGCAATTGCCGCAGTTGCATTAGAAACATTGTGCTGACCAGACATTGGCAAAATCAAATTTTTTAACTCAGTTTCTTTACCTGTCTTCCGCGAACGAATAAGAACATCAAAATGCGTTTTTTGACCATTCATCGAAAGATTTAAAAAACGTACATCCGCTTGTGGATTTGCGCCATAAGTGATCACCCAACGATCATTAATACGACCAGCCAACGACTGAACCTCGGGATGATCAAGACACAAAACAGCAAAACCATAAAAAGGAACATTTTCTACAAATTGCTGAAAAGCCTGACGCACAGCACCAAAACTCCCGTAATGATCCAAATGTTCAGCGTCAATATTGGTAACAACAGCAATATCAGCAGGCAATTTTAAAAATGTGCCATCACTTTCATCTGCCTCAACGACCATCCAATCACCTTCCCCCATACGAGCATTCGTGCCATAATCATTGATAATCCCGCCATTAATCACCACCGGATCAAAACTACCAGCGTCAAGAAGTGCTGCTACCATTGATGTGGTCGTTGTTTTACCATGCGTACCACCAACAGCAATTGCTCGACGAAACCGCATTAACTCCGCTAGCATTTCTGCACGCCTTACAAGAGGTAAATGCCTTTCTTTCGCAATAATATACTCAGGATTTGTTTTCTTTATAGCACTAGAAAAAACAACAACCTCTGCATCTCCTAAATTTTTAGCGTGATGGCCTATATAAATATTAATTCCTTTTTTTCGTAAACGTTCAACATTTGCACTATCAGCTTGATCTGAGCCTTGAACTTTATAACCAAGATTATGGAAAACCTCCGCAATTCCACTCATCCCAATACCACCAATTCCAATAAAATGAATAACACCTATATTAAGCGGCATTTTCATCAAGAAACTCCTCTTTTATATCTGAGAGCGATCGTCGTGCAATCAACGCTTCAACCATATCAGCAAGGCGACTTGTTGCATGTGGTTGTCCAACTTTTTTTGCACAAAACGCTTGTTTTTCCAATAGATGCGGTGTAGAACAGGCCTCTGTTAAAAGAGAAGCAAGTCTCTGCACAGTTAAATCTTTTTCTGCTATAATCTTGGCCCCTCCCGCATTAGAAAGTAAAGCTGCATTTTCTGCCTGATCATGATCTAGAGCATGGGGATATGGTATCAGCAATGCGGGTCGGCCAATTACAGCTATCTCACAAACAGATGAAGCACCCGCACGTGATAAAATAAAATGAGATTGCGCCATACGTTCAGCCATATCATCAAAAAAAGGTGCAACTTCTGCTCGCACACCTATCTTGTGATAGATTTTTATCAGCTCTCCAGCCTCACCCCGAACTTGCTGAACAAGCCGTAAACGTTTACGTATCCTGTCATCAAGCAAAGCAATTGCTTCTGGAACAATTTTTGAAAAAGAAGATGCCCCTTGACTACCACCAAAAATCAAAAAATGAAATGGCTTATCACCAACAGAGGGACAATAAGGAATTTCTGCTGCTTTAAGAACAGCTTCACGCACAGGATTACCAGTCAAAAGCATTTTATGAGCGTAAGGGTTATTTAGTGACAACAAACCTCCTGCTATTGCTTGCACAAAAGCTGCCAACGCCCGATTGGCACGCCCCATAACAGCATTTTGCTCATGAATAAATGTTACACGTCTTGTTAAGACAGCAACTAAAAGAGGAGGAAAGCTAGGATATCCTCCAAATCCGCCAACAAGAACAGGACGCAATTTATAAAAAAGCGCTAATGATTGCCCCATTCCCTTTAACAAAGTCAAAACTGTTTTTATAAGTGCCAAAGGGTGGCGTCGTGTAAATGTTGCTGATGAAAGTAGATGTGTGTGCTCTTCGTCAAAACAACGTACAAAACGTTTTGCTCTTCCATCCGTAGCTAAATGAACATCATATCCACGACGCCTTAATTCAACAGCAACTGCTTCTGCAGGGAAGAGATGCCCACCTGTACCACCAGCGACCAAAACAATAACTTTTTTATGAGTCATGGGTTGTACCTAAAGCAGAAGAAGAAAAAGCTGAAAGGCGGGCTTCTGGCCAACGACGCGTTAAACTAAGCAAAATACCCATTGAAAGTGCAATCGCTATCATAGATGAGCCACCATAAGAAATAAATGGCAATGTCATACCTTTTGGAGGCATTAAATGAAGATTAACTGCCATATTAATTCCAGATTGAAAGCCAATCATCATGGCTATGCCAGTAATACCAAGACTTATAAAGGAATCACGCGTATTCAATGCTATATATAATGAGCGCATAACAATAAAGCCAAAAAGCATCATAATTAATAAACAGAGGATAATACCATATTCTTCAGCAGCAACGGAAAACACAAAATCTGTATGGCTATCAGGAATAATACGTTTCACCGTTCCCTCTCCCGGCCCTTGCCCAAACCAACCACCATTTAAAATCGCCTCACGTCCTACATCTACTTGAAAAGTATCGCCTTCACCTGTCAAAAAACCATTAATACGTTCACGTACATGGTGTAAAAAAAGATACGCAAAGACAATTCCTACAATACCTAAAATGATAAATAAAAAAATAATGATAAGAGGCACACCAGCAATAAAAAACAGGCCACCCCATGTTGCACTTATTAAAAGTGTTTGACCAATATCAGGCTGCAAAACAAGAAGCACACAACAAAAGGCATAAAGTGCAAAAGCTAACGTATAACCGGGAATACCTCTGTCTCGTACTTGTTCTGAAAAAAGCCAGGCAGACACCACAACAAAAGCAGGTTTCATAAATTCTGAAGCTTGCACAGAGAAACCAAATATAGGAATCCACCGCCGCGCTCCCTTTAATTCTGGCCCCCAAAATAAGGTTGCAATCATAAGAACAAGCGTTACAATTAGTAGAAGGGCACATAAACTGCGAATATTACGAATCGAAAAAAAAGAAATAGTAACCATCGTAAAAAACGCTGGAATACTAAAAATGATATGCCATCGAACAAAATAAAAACTATTGGCAATTCCGATTTTTTTTGCAATGGTGGGGCTCGCAGCAAAAGACAGCATAATGCCAATCCCCATTAAAAGCAAACAAGCTGCAAAGATAGAGCGATCAATCGTCCACCACCAATTAGCAATTGGGTCTCTATCCGCACGTGTAACCATTATATCCACCTTATTCTTGTCATAACTCTACTCAAAGCCCTATGGTTCCAACTTTTTGTGGCAAACACTTCAATAACTGAATTACAAAGAAAAAGATTCTAGAGTATTAACACAAAAGCATTTTTTAAAAAAATTATGCTTCTTTTAACTGCGTAACAAAAGAAACAAAAGCTTCCCCACGCGTTTCATAATTTTTAAATTGATCATAGCTTGCACATGCGGGTGAAAAAAGGACAACAGCCTCTTTCACTTTACAACGCATTGCATCAGCAGCAGCTTCATGTACTGCATCTTCCAAAGTTAAACTCATCGAAAAAGGAAAAGAAGATCCAATCACGCCAGCAAATTCTTCCGCTGCCGTCCCAATTAAATAGGCTTTGTGAATTTTATGAAAAAATCCTCTAAGAGCCTCAATCCCACCCTCTTTTGCCTGCCCTCCAACAATCCAAAAAATATTATTAAAAGTAGAAAGTGCAGGAGCTGATGCATCTGCATTTGTAGCCTTGCTATCATTAATAAACAAAACTGATCCTATTTTACGCACCTGCTGCATACGATGAGCTAACCCTTTATAACTAACTAAATGCTTTTCTATATGCGGATCATTCATTTTCAAAGCCTGCAATGTCGCTAATGCCATAAGAGAATTTTGTGCATTATGACTACCACGTAATGAAGCAGCATGAGCGAGATTCGCAAGCATATGACGCTGTCCTTTACAAACAGAAAAGAGCTTATCCCCATCCGCATAAAAACCATTTTCAACAAAATTTTCTTTAGAAATTGCTTCAACTTGATGGCCTTCAAGAAGTAATTGTTGATACAAAATCTGACAAGCTGCATCATCAACTGAAACAAAAGCACGAGAAGCTCCAGCAACTAAACGCCTTTTGGTTTGTACATAATGAGCAAAACTGCCATGGCGATCAATATGATCAGGTGTTAAGTTCAATAAAAGCCCAATAGTTGGCTTAAGAGAAGGTGTAAGATCAATTTGAAACGATGAACATTCAATCACGTAAATACGTTTTTTAACAAATGGCTTAAGCATCAATATTGCAGTTCCAATATTCCCACCCATTTGCACATCATAGCCCATTTGTTCCAACAAATGAGCAAGCAAAGCTGTCGTTGTTGATTTCCCATTCGTGCCCGTAATAGCAATGAACGGAACGTCTTGATCGCAAAAACCACACTGTTGTAAAAAATGGTTACGTGCTCGAACAAATAATTCAATATCACCGATAATTTCTATATCTGCTTTACGCGCTTTCTCAACAACCCAATGAGGTTTAGGATGAGTCAAAGGAACTCCAGGAGATAAAATCAATGCAACAAATTCTGACCAGTCCTCATGTTGAAGATCTCTCGCTGGAATATTATGCCGTAAAGCCGCTTGTACACTTGAAGGATTATCATCCCATGCAACCACTTCTGCACCGCCGCTGATCAATCCTTGTGCAGCCGCTAATCCTGATTGCCCTAATCCAAAAAGAGCAACTTTTTGACCTTTATAACACGCAATAGAAATCAAAGCTTTACCGTAATTTAAGTGTTGAAAGACCAATCAAAGCAAGAACAATCGAAATAATCCAGAAGCGTATCACAACCTGACTTTCAGTCCATCCTTTTTTCTCAAAATGATGGTGTATCGGTGCCATAAGGAACACCCGTTTTTTTGTTAATTTGAAATAACCAACCTGAATAACAACCGAAAACCCTTCCAGAACAAAAAGCCCACCAATAACAGCCAAAACAATTTCATGCTTGGTTATTACAGCAACAATACCCAATAGCCCTCCAAGAGCCAAAGAACCAGTATCCCCCATAAAAATAGCTGCAGGTGGTGCGTTAAACCATAAAAAGCCAAGCCCCGCACCAACAACAGCTCCCAACAAAACAGCCAGTTCACCTGTTCCCGATACATAATGTATTTGCAGATAATCAGCAAAATTTATATTACCAGAAAGGTAAGAAATCAGAGCAAAAGACAAGGAAACAACCATTACAGGAACAATAGCAAGCCCATCAAGACCATCAGTCAAATTAACTGCATTACCAGTCGCTACAACAACAAAAGCAGAAAAAGGGATAAAAAACCAGCTCAAATTGATAAAGTAATCTTTCACAAAGGGCAAAGCTAATCCAGGAGAGCCAACTTGCAAGATAGCAAAAGCAGCAATTGCTGCAACAAAAAACTCAAAACTAAGCCGCGCTTTCCCAGAAAACCCTTTCTCTGTTTGTTTTGTAACCTTTAGATAATCATCATAGAAACCAATTGCCCCAAAAGAAAGCATAACAAATAACGATACCCACAAGTAAATATTCAATAAATTACACCACAAAAGCGCCGATACCACAGTGCCAGTTAAAATCATCAATCCACCCATGGTAGGCGTCCCCGCCTTTTTAAAATGTGTTTGAGGACCATCGGCTCTAATGGGCTGCCCTTTTCCTTGTCGTAATTTAAGAGAAGCAATGATGCTAGGGCCAAACAAAAATACAATTAACCCAGATGTGAGCATAGCCGCCACAGTACGAAAAGTAATGTAACGAAAAACATTGACGCCTGGAAGCCAATCACTAAGCAAAGAAAAAAACAACACCATACTACAAAACCCATTTAAATTACCGAGAAACCACTTTATAGCTATCAAGCAGTGCAGCCACAATATCTGATGAATAAAGACTACGGGATGACTTAATCATAAGCAAATCTCCGTCAGAAATTTCTGCAAAAATAAGCGGTAAAATTTTTTCAATATTTTCAGCATAATGAACCGTAACATAGACAGACAGATCAGTAGCTAAAAATTTCATAGCTTCACCAAATAAAAAAACTGGATTAGCACCAGAAAGATATACTGGCTTTACTAAATCACGATGGAGTTTTTCACTATAAGCCCCTAACTCCAGCATATCACCTAAAACAGCAATTCTCCTACCACCCCCACCTACTGGCCCTGTAGCAAGCAAATCAAGAGCAGCACGCATAGACGCGGGATTAGCATTATAGCTTTCATCAATTAAATGAAATTCTCCACCACTTGATAACGATAGGCGATAACGAACACCGCGCCCCTCTTGAAGAGGAAAATCACTTAAAGAAAGCAAAATAGACTCCAAATCAACACCGATGGCATCACAAACAGCAATAACACTTAAACTATTTTGTATAATATGTCGTCCAGGAGCAGCAATTGTAATCACTTTATCTTGCTCCCCAATATTTACAATCATAGAAGAACAATCTGTTAAAAGACGTACATCTTTCGCCTGATAATTAGCACTTTCAGTCTCACCAAAGCTTAAGATCTTTTTCACACCACACTGCTTTGCTTTTTGAACTAAATAAGAAAAAAAATCATTATCTGCATTTAAAATGGCAATGCCGTCCTCATCCAGTCCTTCAAAAATCTCAGCTTTTGCATCAGCTATTCCTTTAAGATTTTTGAAGAAGCCCATGTGCCCTTCTGAAATATCCGTAACTAAAACAACATGCGGATGAACTAACTTAACCAAGGGGCGAATTTCATCTTTATGATTCATACCAATTTCAAAGATACCATAATCACTATCCACAGGCATCCGCGCCAAAGTAAGAGAAACCCCCCAGCAATTATTTAAAGAAGCAAGATTCGCATGAACATTCCCAACAGTTGCAAGTACTTTTTTCAAAGCTTCTTTTGTCGTAGTTTTTCCAACAGAACCTGTTATCGCTATAATCCTAGCTCTTGAACGTTTGCGTGCAGCTTGCGCAAGTTGTTCTAAGGCCTGCAATACATCAGGGACAACAATCAATGGAGCGGATATTTTTTCCATTTCAGCCAAACGATTTTCTGCAACGATAAGGACGCCTGCCCCTCGTGCGTAAGCTTGAGCAGCAAAATCATGCCCATCAAGATGATGCCCTTTTATACAGAAAAAAATATCACCCTCTGTAAGAGTTCGACTATCAATGGAAATTCCAGAAAAAGTTTCTGGTATACACCCAACCACAAAACCATCAATTGCCGTAACAAGTGCTTCTTTATCCCATAAAGCTATCATCTATTTCGTTCCTGCAAAGCATCAATCACTTTCAAGCGATCTGAAAAAGGGTATATTTTTTGCCCTATAATTTGACCATTTTCATGCCCCTTTCCAGCAATAATTAATGCATCCCCCGCTTTAAGAAGTCCCACCGCATAATAAATAGCTTCGCTACGATCTGCTATTTCAATCGCTTTTGGTGCTGCTTGTAAAATATCCTTGCGGATTTTTCCTGGCTCTTCTGTACGAGGATTATCATCAGTTATGATAACAATATCCGCCTTATTTTCTGCAATTTTGCCCATCAAAGGTCTTTTTCCCTGATCGCGATCACCTCCACAACCAAAAACAAGAATTAAACGCCCTTGAGTAAAAGGACGAATAGAAAGCAACACTTGCTCTAAAGCTTCTGGCTTATGCGCATAATCTATATAAATAGGAGCATTATTTTCTGTCTTTCCAACCAACTCTAATCGACCAGGAGCTCCCTGCAAAGTTTCAAGGGAGCGAAAAGCATTGCTAGGAGAAATACCTGTTACAATCGCTAACCCCGCCGCCAAAAGCGCATTTGTCACCTGAAAATCTCCAGCTAAAGGTAAATCAAATGTATAAATATCGTTTTCTACACGGCATTCAACACACTGCTTTGATCGCTGATGTTCAATACGATTAATAGTGATAAATTTTCCTTTACGCCCAATTGTAAAAACACGGCGGCCTGCTTGGGTGATAGCCTCAACAACCTTTTGTGAATAAACATCATCTGCAAAAATCAAAGCAGGAAAATCTTGAGGCAAAAGCGTATCAAAAAGCCTTATTTTAGCACGCAAATAATCCTCTACACACGTATGATAATCCATATGATCGCGCCCTAAATTTGTAAAGGCAGCAGCAGATAAACGTACCCCATCAAGTCGGCGTTGATCAAGACCATGTGAAGAGGCTTCAAGAGCTACATGTGTAACACCTTCAGTAGAAATTTCATAAAGTAACTTCTGCAAGGCTAAAGGGTCAGGTGTTGTGAGAGAACCAGAATCATTTCGGTTAGGAGAAACCACACCTACCGTTCCTATACTCGCAGCACATAATCCAACATGAGTCCAAATTTGCCGAACAAAAGAGACAACAGATGTTTTACCGCTTGTGCCTGTCACAGCAACTACAGTTTCAGGTTGAGCACTGTAAAAACGTGCAGCTGCAATTGCTAAGCTACGACGAACATCACAAACACGTAAAACCGGAACAGACAAATTTTCAAGAACAACACTCAAATCTGTAACGATCACTCGCGCACCACGCTTTATAGCATCGTTTATGTATTGTCTACCATCACTTTGCTTACCTTGAACGGCTACGAAAACATAACCCGGCAACACTTGCCGAGAATCTGCACTGATTCCTGTTATTTCCATTGAAGAAAGACTTTCATCTTCAATACATTCCGTAAAAACTGCTCCAAACAACATGATAACGTACCTTGATATTAATTTTGTGATTGTCTAACTAATCTTGAGCTCTTCTTTGTGCTTAAAATAGGCTCATATTCTTTTTCAAAATCTGGCTTTATTCCCAAAAAACTAGCTGAACGATAAATAATATTTGCAAGCATTGGCCCTGCATTCATTGCTGCTGTTGCTGACTTTTTTCCCTCTTCAGGCTTAGGCTCATCGATAATTGTTAAAATAACATAAGAAGGATTCTCAATGGGAAAAGCAGCGAGAAAACTATTAAAGTTTTTTGTTTTAGAATATTTTCCATTTTCAACTTTTTCGGCCGTTCCTGTCTTACCACCAACGCGATAACCTTCTACTCTTGCATTACGTCCAGAACCAATATCGCTATTTAATTTATAAAGATAACGCATACTTTGACTTGTTTTTGCCTGTAAAACCTTTTTTGCATGTTGCAAAGCTTGTTCTTTTGTCCGCTTTAAAAATGTAGGTTGGATCAACCAACCGTTATTCATTAAAGCAGCGGCACCCACCGCTGTTTGCAGTGGCGTTGTTGCCATACCATGACCAAAAGAAATTGTCATAGAATGGATATCCTTCCAGTGATACGGCACAATAGGATGGGCAACTTCAGGTAATTCAGTTGTTAATCGATCAAGCAAACCAAGTCGTTTTAAAAAATTACGATGTTCGTCAACCCCTATTGCCAATGCCTCCTTAGCAGAACCAATATTAGAAGAGTAAATAAAAACCTCCCATAAAGTTAAAGGACGGTTTTTTCCATGAAAATCACGAATAGTATATCCTCTTCCTGCATGCATTGGTTGTGAAGCATCAATGACACTGTTTAAATGAAACATATTTGAATCAAGTGCCATTGCGGTCGTAAAACTTTTAATGATAGATCCCATTTCAAAAGTTCCAGCCGTCATCCGATTTAAACGATCACTTTGCAGAGCTTCAATAGGATTTCCGGGGTCAAAATCCGGTATAGATACCATGGCGAGAACTTCACCAGTATGTATATTTAAAATAACCGCTCCTGCAGCAAGTGCCTTATAACGCTTCATGCCCTCAATAAGTTCATTATGAACAATTGTCTGAACACGGACATCAATCGAAAGCTGAACTGGCTTTAATGATCCTTCAGTTGCAACACCAGCAGCACGTAGAGTACTTAATCCGGCATCATCAATATATTTTTCCATACCCGCTATGCCTTGATTATCAACATTCACCATACCGAGAATATGCGAACCCACTGATCCACTTGGGTAAAAACGACGGATTTCAGTACGAAAACCAACCCCCGGAATACCAAGAGCCATAATTTTTGCCTTTTGCCCCGGTGTTAATCCACGCTGAATCCAAGAAAAGCTAGACTTTTTTTTTAAACGTTTATAAGTTTCCTGCCAATTGAGATCGGGCAAAACTGTTGAAAGTAATTCAATAGTTTCATCTACATCAATAATGCGTCGAGGTTCAGCAAAAAGCGAATAAGTTTTAATATCTGTTGCTAATAAATGACCATTACGATCAATAATATCAGGACGCGCAGTCAATCGAAGAACTCTTGGCCCTTTTGCTTCTTCAATCTGCCCACTTTCAAGCCCATAAAAAATAAGACAAGTTCCCATGATACCATATAAAATAAGGAAACAGAATAAAGAAAAAATTAAGCGTAGACGACTAGAATACGGGCGACGAACAGAAAAGTTATGAATATTCGACTGGCTATTTAAGTGCTTTTTCTTCTGTGAAAATAAAAATAACGATTTCATCACCGCACGCCTTTTCGAACAACGTCATTTACCTGAGAAGTACGACTATTCACCAAAATATCCTGGCCTGCATCCAAGATATTTTGTTTAATCACTTCTTCAATTTGAACATGAACGCGTTTTGGAATATCTTTAAGCTCTACGATTTGGCGAGGATGTATGGTCTCTAAACCAAGCTCTTTTTGATAAAGCTTCGCAAGTTTCTGCATGCGTGAAGGCTCTATCATCACAGCCCACTCAGCATAAAGCAAATTCACTGTATTCTTTTCTGCAAAAATTTCATGTTCAAGACGGCGAATTTCACTCATACGTTTTTGGACATCATATTTTACCTTATAAGTAAAACCTGCAATACAAATCATAATCATCACCAAAATCATATCAAATGTACGAAAAACTGTCATTTTTTGGCGCCTTCAAAACGAGGAATCTCTGCTAAACTGAATAACTTCATATCTGCGTCCAGACTATCCACTTCCGTACGCACACCAATGCGCAACCTCGCAGAACGCGAACGAGGGTTTTGTTGCAACTCCTCTTTACTTGCAGTTACTCCGCCTTTAAACAAAGGAAAAAATGTTGCTGGAGCCGTCTCTATTTCAGGAAGATAACGCGATCTCATACACTTTCCTGAACGAGCAGAGAAAAATCTTTTGACCATACGATCTTCAAGAGAATGGAAACTCACGACACCCAAACGGCCTCCTGCTTTTAAAGCGCGTTCAGCAGCAAATAAGCCACGCGCAAGTTCACCAACTTCATCATTAACATAAATGCGAAGAGCCTGAAATACACGCGTCGCCGGATGAATCCGATCTCCTGCTTTACGCCCTACCAATGTCTCAATGGCATGAGCAAGGTCACCTGTACGCAAAAAAGGCTGAATACAGCGGCGTTTTTCAATCATCCGTGCAATTCGAACCGCATAGCGCTCTTCTCCTAATATTTTAAAAATCCTAATTAACTCATCTACTTTTAAACGATTCACAACATCGCTTGCGGTAAAACCAGTCTGAGCCATACGCATATCTAATGGACCATCTTTTTGAAAAGAAAATCCTCTTTCAGCTTCATCAAGCTGCATAGAAGAAACACCAATATCCAAAATAACGGCATCCACTTTCTCTTCAATGACGCAATCCAATTGTGAAAACTCCATTTGTACCAAACGGAGTCGTGGAAAAAATTCATCAACAAGCGATTGTCCAGCGCCAATAGCATGAGGATCACGATCAAGAGCAATAACCTCAGCACCTGCATTTAACAAAGCACGCGTATAACCACCAGCACCAAAGGTGCCATCAATCACTCTTGCCCCACCCAATGGCATAAGCCCAGCTAAAACCGGTTGTAACAACACTGGGATATGGCGTTCAGCTTTATGACCTTGTTCTGTCACAATATTCCATCTAGATTTACGCTTCTTAAAACCAACAGCCATCACTGGCAACTGATGTCAAAATAACCAAAACTTCAACTCTCATCTCTATCAAAATGAAAGAAAATAAAGCTGAAGTGAACCTAATACATATCCTAGCATATTATATTTAAAAAAATGTTATCCTTTTACAAATAATCTTTAGTCTAAGTGCATATTTTATAAAAATACACACTCCACAAAAAACATGTACAATATCAATTGTATAAAATAGAGCTTAATCACGAAAGATCAGTCGGCCTGTAAGCCGGGTTCTGTATGGTAAAGCTTATACTCTACATGGCAACCATTCATCTGGGACGGATGTTACCACCCGCCTCGTGCAACCTACCCAAATGACTCACCCGGAAAGCGGCTGCAAGCTAAACCTTGCGCGTCATTTCTATTCGGTCTTGCTCCCGGTGGGGTTTACCTTGCCACACTCATTACTGAATGCGCGGTGGGCTCTTACCCCACCCTTTCACCCTTACCTACAAAAATAGGCGGTTTACTTTCTGTGGCACTTTCCCTAGGGTCGCCCCCGCCGGGCGTTACCCGGCACCGTTTCTCCATGGAGCCCGGACTTTCCTCACTTGCCGCCTTTAGGCATTGGACAAGCGCGGCTGCCCAGCCGACTGACAGAGCACTTATAAAACATTTTTTCTTAAGTGAAAATAGCTCCTTTAAGATATTTCATAAAACTGATTAAAAAAATGCATCACCTTTAAGATACATTTTCATTTTAATGAAGCTAAATAAGTTTTTACTTTTGAGCAATATTTTGCCGAAGTAGAATTCATTTTTTTTGCAGCATGACCTGCATTATATTTAAGGATTGTGCCACATGTATTTCCACCACTTAATTTATATGCTCGCGCTAAATAACGCATACCGTATTCAAGATTAGTCGCGGGATCGTAAAGCTCTTGTAAAGAACCATTGAATCCCAATGTTCGCGCAGTAGACAACTTAATTTGCATCAAACCTATTTCACCAGCAGCCCCTTTTATACGAGCCCTATAATTACTTTCAACTCTCACAACAGCATGTGCTAAATTAACAGGAACATTATACTTATTTGCAAGTTTCTGAATAAGAGACTCGTAAGGACGAACAGAAATCTTAAAAGCAACAGCTACCGGGCTTTCATTTAAACTTGCAACATTTAAGATAGTACGAGCTCCACTGATATCAAATACAAAAAATACAGCAAATACTGTACTTAAAAGAATTTTTAAAAATTGCATTTTCCTTCTCTTCATTAAAACATTCTCAAAGAGTAGCCAAAACGGCTTTGCGAATGCATTTTAAATAAAAAGAAAGCTAAAGAGCGGCTTGAAAATGAAAATATTGGGACAATTTTAAGATAAATTTTCGCGACAGAAGAAAATTACTCATATTAATAATTATATATTGATATATCTCTTAAATTATAACAAAATTCTAAACATTATAAAAACATGATATACTTTAATTAACTCGAATATAGTTAGAGCACTAAAAACTTTTTTTTAAAAAAAAGTGACAATTTAAAATTCTGCTACCATTTTTTACATACGATTATTAAAATATTTATTGAAGTCAATTCCATAATCACAAAAAATGGAGCATATTCACCAAGTGCTATCAATCCCACAAAGGTCGTAATAATGATAGAAACCGTTATAAACTCTTCGCACTAGCTGATAAACACACGCTGCAAAACACTTTATAGGCAAACAAATCATCTACAAAAACTAACCATTGCGCATGAAGTTCACAAATCTATCAACCCTTGTCACACAACACAGCTCAATAGCATCTGGATAAAAATCCATCTTACCCATCCCCATTCAAATATTGTGCCAACAAAATATAATCCATTTATTGTTGCACGCACTATCCTGATTTTCAGAAAGCGTACAACAAATAAACATCATAAAACCTGAAAAAAACTTCAAGTAATCGCCCATTTTCTATCCCTTAAATATAAAATAGGCAGTATAACCTTCTTGAAGGCTTTTTAAAATTCCACGATAAACTATAATAACGCTCGTAAGATACACTGAAAACACACACTTCTTTAAAGAAATGACTAAAAATTAAAGATACCTAATGGAAAAATTTTAAAAATCGTTTTTAAAAAAGCACAAAAACAGCGTCAGCTAACGCCTAGAGTTGCCCGCCGCCCTACCTACCAGTAAGAAAATGGTAGTAATCATTCAACAAAACAGTTCCTGAATTAATTGCTTCATCGTTGAGGGATCATATTAAAGAAGTTTATTATAATTTATATCGAAGAAACACTCTGGCGAATTGTTAAAACACCGCAACAGCAAAGACTATCCCCCAACCCTTAACGCTCTCCCCGATAAACTACAAGTCGAACTACTCAGCGCGCTCGCTCTCTTCTAATACCGCACAAAACCTTAACAACCAATTCCCAAAATCCTGACTGAGGAGACCCTCAGCCAGGCCAGACAATCTACGGGATCCACGCGGGGGGGGGGGGAGGAGGTTCCCAGATCGTCCTCTCACACCAACCATTAAAGCCGATGTAATATCCTGCTATGGAATAAAATACTTTAAACAACAAGAAGTTCTTACATATTCCCCGCAAAAAAACATAAAAAAATTACAAATAGTCTAAAAGTGAAAAATTTTAGGCAAAAAATATATGAAGTGATCCAATTTGAAGCAATTTAATTTTGATAAGAATCTAAGAATCTATAATTATCACGTTTTTTATAATATTTTTCTAGAAACTCCAATAACTGTAAAGGCTTAAAAACATAAGCGATTTCTTTTGCCCCTATAAAACAGCATATAAAAGCAATAATTCCTTCTCTAACAGTTCCCACCGAAATCATAAAAAAATAAACCATTTAGTACTTTAAGATTATACAAAAAATAAATACTTGAACGTAATTTGTTCTGAATCATGTACTATACAGATCTAAAGTGACTACAAATGATTCTACAATCAGAAAAAACAGTATATTATCATAATAGAAAACGACTAGTGGAAATATTTTCTCCCTATATCTACCAGCTGAGCTTTTCCGAAAAATTATAAAATATAGAAATTTCTATATTCTATTCTCTTTAACAGGCTTACACCCTTCACGAAAAACTGTAGGCAACTAATATTATTCAAACACTTTCTTTTAAAAGACATCTCAGCTTGCTTCCAATCCATCTTCAAACACCATTCCAGAAAGATATAACACAAGACCTATTAAGCGCCACCGCCCTTGATATGTATAAAGGTAGAAAGCAGAACCATGATTTATTTACCTGCATCAATGTTGCTAGCTGTTCTTTATTGAATAATTCATAAAAGCCATATTTTTTCTTACTCAAACGGTTTATTTACGCATTAATCCCTCTTATGATACGCAAACAGTTGTTTTTATTGTGCATTAAAATTTAATACGAGAAAGTATTTCTATATCTTGAACTCTGTTTCAAGTTGGAAATGATTAATTAGCGTGATAGAATGACATGCCGGACAATTGAATAACACTGCATTAACAGATATAAATAACTACCTTAATCGCCTTATTTTTGAAGGACATGTTTGGTTATACAGCTTGCACGCCCATATCTCCAAACACCAATACTATAGCATAAAAAGCGATAAATATTCAAATAGTTACAAAAGCTCCACATTGGTGCTTTTAATTAAAAAAATCAAAGAATAAAATACGTTAACAAACACAACTATGCAAAATCCACTTTTTTATCTTTGAGATCATCTATCAGTAAACACGGATCACGTGCAAGCCAAAGTATAGCCATTAGCCTTTCGTTATTTTCAGTTTTCATAGGAGAAAGAAAAACTTTTTTTTCTAGAATAAGCCCCGTATTTTCAAGCCATTGTTCTATTTGTGAATCTGAAAACCCAATATGCATATCAGCATCATAAAAATGCGAAGATCCAACTTCATAGTGCACAAAATCCAAAACCAGCAAACACCCATTAGGACGCAACACACGTGCCAATTCGTTAAACGCTGTCTCAGGATTCTCAAGAAAGAGCAAAGCCCAATGAAAAATTACCAAATCAAAAGTTTTATCTCCAAAAGATAGTTGTAAAAAAACATCACTATCAAGTGCAACTTTCACTGCAGACGTATAAAGGCCTGAAAACAATTTTAAGAAAGAGCCTGTACCTATACCAATATCCAGCATTGTCTCAAATAGTTTATCGCCAATAACTTCAAGTAAGGCACTTTCTACGACATGATCCGCAACATATGATGACCGCAATGTATTCCATTGCGTTACAGTTCGTAAAAAATACTCTTGCCTCATTTTTCGACGCTTTTTTTTAACAGCTAACAAACGTGCACAATCGTATGCTAATATCATATCATGTTTTGGCAATGCTGAAATAGCAGCCATCATAATGTCTTTACCTAAACAGCTATGACACAACTTAAAATAGATCCATCCCCCCTTCTGATAACATTCAATCAACCGTGCCTCATATAATAAACGTAAATGTCTTGATACACGTGATTGCGACTGAGAAAGGATAAAAGTAAAATCAGAGATCGTTAAATCTTCATGATACAAAAGCGCAAGAATACGCAAACGGCTCACTTCTGCCACTGCTTTTAGAAGTGTAATCACTACATCCAAACTTGCTATTTTTTTCATCAATATTCCTTACTGCTCAGATAAGCATTTATTCCTATTAAATAGGAAATTAAGCAGAAGGCACATAGTTGCATCTATTCTGTTTTTATTCTTTTTCCATAATGTCAAAAATGAAAAATTGCTAAAAAACTAAAATATCTGCTCTCACTATTACTCCATGATGATAACAAGAAGATTTGTATTGCAATTGCCGAATAGCGTAAGAAAATTTACGTTTTCCATTATACTCTGATAAGCAATAGCTTCTAATTTACATCATTGGCATATAAAGCATGATAAGGAATTCCACAGAAGAATAGAACAGGATTCTGCATCTATGTCTAATTTAATGCGATAAATAAAAACCTCGCAATACAGCATCAGCATCCTCTTTTAAAAAATAAAGAAGATACAAAACACCATCACTATTTTCTCAATCAGGTTGAAACAGGATAAGAAATTCTAGCGTGTAAGCGGCTTATAATTTACATGCTTAGGATTGAGAGATTCTGCACCAAGACGGCGGATCTTATCAGCCTCATATTCAGCAAAATTACCTTCAAACCATTCCACATGGCCATCACCTTCAAAGGCCAAAATATGAGTTGCTAATCGATCAAGAAACATACGATCATGTGATATGATAACTGCACAACCAGCAAAATTTTCCAATGCATCCTCCAATGCACCTAATGTTTCAGTATCAAGATCATTTGTCGGTTCATCAAGGAGAAGAACATTGCCTCCTTCTTTTAAAATTTTAGCTAAATGTACGCGATTGCGCTGCCCTCCTGATAAATTTGCAACCTTTTGCTGTTGATCTGCCCCCTTAAAATTAAACGCACCACAATAAGCGCGACTGTTCATTTCATATTTACCTAACTTAATAATGTCATTTCCGCCAGAAATTTCCTCCCAAACGGTTTTATCACCCGCTAACGAATCGCGACTTTGATCAACATAACTCATGTGAACTGTTTCACCGATGCGTATTTGACCTGAATCTGACGGTTCCTGTCCTGTTAACATTTTAAATAAGGTAGATTTCCCCATACCATTGGCACCAATAACTCCAACAATGCCACCAGCAGGAAGCTTGAAAGAGAGTCCATCAATTAACACACGCTCACCATATGCTTTAGAAAGATTATCAACTTCGATAACAACCTGCCCCAATCTTTCTCCAATAGGAATAGTAATTTGTGCCTCTCCAGGACGACGCTCACGTGCAGCCTGAACTAACTCATCATAGGCCTTAATTCGAGCCTTTGACTTTGCTTGTCGCCCTTTTGGACTAGAAGCTATCCACTCTTGCTCACGTAATAATGCACGCTGACGAGCAGCCTCTTCACGACCTTCCTGAGCAAAACGTTTAGCTTTTGCCTCCAAATAAGCAGAATAATTCCCCTCATAAGGAATACCTTTACCACGGTCTAATTCTAAAATCCAACCTGTTACATTATCGAGAAAATAACGGTCATGCGTAACCAAAAGCACCGCACCATGATATTCACGCAAATGCTTTTCAAGCCAAGCTGTAGTTTCGGCATCCAAATGATTCGTCGGTTCATCCAAAAGTAATAAGTCAGGTTTTGATAAAAGTAATTTACAAAGCGCAACACGCCGTTTCTCACCCCCTGAAAGTTTTATCACACTTTCATTGGCTGATGGACAACCAAGAGCGGCCATAGCCATTTCCACTTGACTTTCTAAATCCCAAAGGTTCTGACTGTCTATAATATCCTGAAGCTGTGCACTTTCATCAGCAGTTTCCTCGCTATAATTCATCATTAACTCATTATAACGTTCAATAATTGCCTGTTTTTCAGCAACACCTTCCATTACATTGCCACGCACATCTTTGCTTGTATCAAGGATAGGTTCTTGCGGCAGATAGCCACAACGTGCCCCTTCAGAAAGCCATGCCTCTCCTGTATAATCCTTATCCAACCCAGCCATAATACGTAAAATTGTCGATTTACCTGCACCATTCTGCCCTAAAATACCGATCTTCGCATCTGGATAAAAAGATAAATGAATATTTTCTAAAATTTTTTTGTTGCCGTAAGCCTTGTTAAGCCCAGCCATGTGATAGATAAATTGACGTGCCATGAATTTCTCTTTATATCGTGCGGTATTAAAGGTTGAGACTTCGAAAAAGTGCTTTCACTTTCTTAAACTTCAGTTAAAGAGCACTTGCATTATATCAAAAACTTATTGCTGTATATTGATACATTTTTTCTAATCCCACAAGCCCAACAAAGGTTCTAAATGCAAAAAAACATTCCTTTGAAGACAAAAACACAACTCTTTTTAGCTATACCTGAAACGTGCTATCAAATTCCGCCTTACTTTTCTGTACCAGATACAACAATGTGTTTTTATCGCATCAAACCAACCTATCAATGTAATATAGCACTACCCCAAAAACCAATTCTCTATGCTCCTTCTTTTTTTGCTTTTTGGGCTTTACATTACGCTGTAAAAAACCCATCCCTTTTTTCATCACTTTTATGCTACGGAAAACAATGGTTTACTCCTTTCGCTTTAATGTGGCTCAAATTACGTTTACAAAATGAGCGCTACCTTATGGGATCTGACGTCCCAAGCTCCATAATCATGAAGACTTTATACCAACATGTAGAAAGGAGTGAATACAGTGCTCTCCCTATTGGGACATGGTTACAGTTCGTAAAAAACTATAAAAAAAATTATAGAAACTTATCCATCCCCATTTTTTGGCTTGATAAATATAAAAATAAATTTTCCACAGGAGGGGTTTCATGGAAAAGGAAGTCTTAATCGTTATTGATGTCCAAAATGACTTTTTACCAGGTGGAACACTTGCAATACCACAAAGTGATATCATTTTACCGACTGTAAATAATCTAATAGACCATTTTGATCATGTCATTTTTACACAAGAATGGCATCCAAAAAACCATTGCAGTTTTGCCTCTTCCTATCCTAATAAAGTACCCTATGATACAGTTGACCTTAACTACGGTTCTCAAATACTTTGGCCTGATCATTGTATACAAGGAACACAAGGAGCAGAATTTCATAAATCTCTTAAAACTGAGAAGGCGCAACTTATCCTTAGAAAAGGCTATAATCAAAATATTGATAGCTATTCAGCTTTTTTTGAAAATGACCATAAAACACCAACAGGCTTACAGCTTTATCTCAAAGAACGTGGTTTCACAAAGCTAGTTATGTGTGGATTGGCAACTGATTTTTGTGTTGGTTTTTCTGCACTTTACGCTATAAAATGCGGCTTTAAAGTCAGCGTTTCACTAAACGCTTGTGCGGGCATTGATCTAAACGGATCTCTTAATACTATGCTAAAAACTATGAACGAAGCCGATATAGAGCTCTTAATGGCCTCCTAAGATATCTTTTTACACTACTGTTGTGATGCATAAAAATTTTTTAACTTATTTAGACACAACATGTCTATTCAAATTGTTAAAACGAACAGAAGAATAAAATGCTATTCCAATAATACAGCCTCCAACAAGTCCTGTTAATACTTCAGGAATAAATATAACGGTTTGCAAATACATAATCACTGCAAGTACCAAAATCGCATAAAAAGCGCCATGCTCTAAATAACGATAATGCAACAATACTCCTGACTCGACAAACATAATCGTCATCGAGCGAACATAAAATGCACCTATACCAAGGCCAATTGCGATAATAAAAAGATTATGTGAAAAGGCAAAAGCGCCAATAACGCCATCGAAAGAAAAACTAGCATCTAAAATTTCTAAATAAAGAAATGCACCTGCTCCCCCTTTGGCAACTGTCATTAAAGTCGTTTTTGGAGCATCCAAAAGCGAACCAATGGCTTCGACACCTATAAATGTCAAAAGCCCATAGAGAGCAGAAAGCAAAAAAGTCATTTTATCTTCTTCTACGATCTGCCCAGAAAAAAATAATATAAAAACCAAAACAATTGCAATATCAATTCCAATAAGCGACCCAAACTTCTGGGCTGGCTTCTCTATACAACTGAGCCAATGCACCTCTTTTTCAGGATCAAAAAAATATTTCAAAGCAACCATCATGAGGAAAGTTCCTCCAAATGCAGCAATTCCCACATAAGCATTTTCTAAGATTGCAGCATATTTCTGTGGCTCCAATATTGCTAATTTTACTGCCGCAATTGGATTAATCCCAACAGCAACAGCAACCACTAATAACGGGAAAACAATCCGCATCCCAAATACTGCCACCAAAATACCCCATACCAAAAAACGACGGCGCCATAACAGATCCATTGTTCCAAGAATACGCGCATTGATAATAGAATTATCAAAAGATAAAGAAATTTCTAAAATCCCTAAAATACAACAGATAAAAAAATATTGAAGAAAACCAGCAACACTGCCAGTTTCAAACCAACCAATAACTCCTCCTATAAAAACGCCAACAATTGTGAAAAAAAAGGTCCATCTAAAATAGCCTAACAGGCTCATGAGCACTCCTTAAAATTTATTTTCTTAATTTATCTGTGGCGCAAATTGAAAGACTCCATCAATAAATACAAAAATAGATAGAATCTACACAGCGGATTTTTATAAAACTTCTGGCAAAATTATATGAAACTTCCAGAAAAAAAGGCAAGAGTTGCTTTCTATCCACTAAAATTAAAAAAAATAAAGAGAAATAAAGCTATAAATATTGACATTGCATCATGAGGTATTAATACATAGTGTGCCTTTATTGGTCAAAGCCTATACCATGTGAATTAATGAGGGAGATAATTCGTGGCACGTCCTGAAACTGAATCAAAAACTATATTTGGAAAACGTTTACGTTATGTACGCCTCGCATTAGGGGATCCATCACGCGAAACACTTGCTAAAAGTTTTAGCATGACAAAAAATTCCATCGCTTTTTATGAGCGGGGGGAAAGAGAACCCAACCTTAGTGTCTTAAAAACATATCACACGTTGTACGGTGTCAATATTAACTGGCTTTTAACTGGGCAGGGAAAAATGTTTGATACCGAATACACTAAAGGTGACTTTGACTGGAACTATTTTATAAAAAAAATTGAGGTATTGGAAAAAATTCTTGCCAAAAGTGATCACAGCGAAACACTAAGTCAAGAAAAGATCGACAAATCTTATGAAAAATTGCAACAATATTTATCAAAACAAGGTTTATCTAATAGCCTTAACCCAAAAGCCGCAATATCTCTGATCGATATGAAGGCAAAAATGGCTAATTCTTATACCCTTAGCATATTCATTGATTTACTTATTCGAAGCGTATCTCAAAAAGAGATTATAGCTAATCAATAAACATTCTTATCACAAAGAACAACGAAACAGATTTAAATTATGCCAGCAAGGAAAGAAGCGCTCTCACCTTTTCCATGCTGGTAAACTTTCGTATACCATAATAATTTTGTCTATATAACAAAGTAATTTAATGTATCATTCCTGAAAGCAATAAAAGAAATTTTTTTCTTATTTAAGTAGGAATGTAATATAAATAAATTAAAAAAATCATTTTTATATTATAAAATACCTGTTTATGCCTTATTGACAATAAATATTTTCTTGTTACAAAATATAATTATCATAGAAACTATTGCTCTAAGATAAAAAATTTAAGGAGAATATATTGACTACTCACCATGAAGACATACCTTAGTGTTCACAGTCAAATTGGTGAATGTCTATCATGCACATTATCGGCTATTTTATGAGGTAGGAAGCATGTATTTTGAGGTGTTTCAAGGAGTTCACAATCAATGGTACTGGCGGCTAATCTCCGGAGACGAACAAAAAGTCGCTTTTTCTAGCAAGGGTTATTCAACTAAACAAGATATCTTGATAAGTATTGAGCAGATAAAAGAGACTACACATAAAGCCCTTATTAGAGAGCTGCAGTCCTAGTGTTCTTTACCATTACGTAAAAATCTTACCTTAGACATATTGAGTCCTCGTATCACACTTACGTGATAAACGAGAAGTGTTTGTTCTTCCCTCTAATATTACGTTTTTATAGGATTATAATATACACAAAAAGCTGTTAATGGAGCTTTTCGCAAGTTATGTTTCTATCCCGAAGCTGACAGTTAAATTTCTGTTGAACATGCCAACCTGCCGCTTTTTCAAATTTTGTATTTTTTCGTAAAAATAGCAGAATATACAACACAAATTATGTGTCCGATGTACGATCATCCTATCAGGTATCTAGTATCTTCCTGGTTCGTTTTTCTCTTCTTCTTTTTGAAGAGCTTTAACCGGATCGCGATAATAAAAAGCAAACTGAAATATTATTCCACTGACAACAAAAACAGCATGTATTAAGTGCAAAAAATCACGCTCGGTACCCTTTAATTTTATCTAACAAAACTCACTAAAAATGATGTGAAAAAATTCCATGAAAGTCGCCAAAATCTATACTATCAAAAAAATTGTTTGCACCGTATTTATTTACACAAAATGCACGAGCACAAATGATTGCAAACTAATGCTAACGACACAACAAATTTAACAGACGCCTTCCTAAAAGTTACTGTATAACTGCAAACTAACAGCTTGACATAAATATTAGAACTTTCAAAAATCTTTGCATAATTATAAATTTGTATAATACCATAAATACGTAGAATACTGGAAATAAGCAACACATAATGTGTCTGTGCCTTATCACGAATACAGATATCATCGCAAACACAGGCATCTTTGTAGATCACAACATTAGAAAAAGCATATTCGTCTTCAATTAAGCATCTAGCATTTGTATGCATTCCACCAAACAATCATCTGCAAGATAGTAAAGAGCCTTCGTACTCTATCGAAACACAAAAACCATTTTTTCCTGATATTTTTAAAACTTTTTAACACACATATGCGATACACTATCTAACAATAACCCTATTTATTAAAACAAAAAAACAAAGCGTTTTAAATCTATGATCTGCGCTTTTTTAAAGCCATGTTTTTTTCTTTAAAACCGAAAATTCACTATATCCGTGCGCCGACATTAATGCAAAAATTTCTTACAAATGCCAATGTTGGGGTATATCTTGATTTATGGGAACGCTGCGTATACTATCAGTAATATCTCATGAACACGCTAAAGATACTCCCTTCTCTGGAGTATACGCATCCACCCTGTTATATCCGTGGAATTAAGCAACCGTTTTTTGTTAATTTGAATCTGAAAGTGCATGTGGATATTTTGTTATTGGTTAAAAACAACTCTGTATCCTTCATAAGCGAAAAACTACGCATGGATATTTTCACGCTCCTTATATTATATATTCTGGATTCGCAGCGCAATTTTAACGCTATAGCGTAAATGTGTAAAGGTCTAAAAATGACAAAGACTGAAAAAGATTGGTTCCAGCGCTTAATTGAACTGATAAAAAGTGATGGACGTACGATGATTGAAATAAGTAAAGCAGCAGGCTGTGGACAAAACTACGTACAACAAATGATAAATGGAGGAAAAAGACCCTCTGTCGATAAACTGATGGCCATTCTTAACACACTCGGAAAGACTAGCGCTATCTATGTAATAACGGGCTTTAGTATCTCCGATGAAGACTTAAAACTTATATCTTTGGTTTCGTCTGGAGATAAAAAGAAGATTGAGGCTTTGAACGTTCTGTTGAACGAGAAGAAGTTGTAGCATTTTCTACGATTTTCAATATCTCCTGCTTTTGAACCGTAGACAAAGCCTCCCATTTTACGATTATGTCAGATAAAGCTGCCTCAAGTTTTTCGTCATTATTCATAGTTACACTCCATGTAGTCAAACTATATAACGCTAAAGCGTTTATATATATCCCATACCTTAGAAAAAAATATTTGCAATAGATCGCATGGAAGTAGTTGTAGTGTACAAACTGCTTTTATGAAATCAGGCGAAATTTCGTTGGTTGTGTACCATGGTGGAACAAAAAGCATCACACAGTTCAAACCTTTTTACAAAAAAGTTGACATATTACTTTTACCAACGACGCTAATAACGCTACTCAGATCTCGCGATTCGAATCAATAGCTAATCACAATGAAGATATCTCTGAAAACTCTGCCCAACTCTGCGTAAAAGAACATGAAAACAACTGTCTTGAAAAAAATATATCACAATTTTATTTTACACAGCGCAGCCTATGTTTTGATATACCATAAAGAAAGAACATAATGATGCAATATAAACAGTTCTTGTGAACAGCAGCTGCCTATGAGATGCTTTTTAAAAAACCTTCTCCGCCACTAAAACTGACGTAGAGACCTATCCTAAAAGAAAAAAATATTTAAACAAGTTCCAATAATAGCGCATATCAATTGCATAAGAACTTACAAAAAATAAGAAAGGAATTTAATGACAAAGATAAAAACCACCCCAGAAGCAACACAGAAAAAGAAGTTGAGTCTCTGAAAATACACCTAATGGCTCATCTGGATAAAATCAAAAAAGTTCTTGGTAAATTGCTCTTCAATGACAATTCAAACCACAGATGGAATAGAATCAATGAGTATAGTCTAGAAAAAAATGCATATTTTAATGAATATTGCACAACACAAGCTTAAAACGTCAACACAATAGACTCAAAAAAAACAATTCATTTAAGGTGTTAAAAAAATAACCCGACCTCAGTTATAAAAAAACGCCTCTCAAAAATTGAAAAAAGAAGACATAAATAAATGCTACCATTCGATAACAAAATATACACAAACATCCACGAACTTGAATCTTTCGTATATAAATTGACATCCTGCTACTCTAGTTCCGATCGGTTGAAAAAGCATGATATATAATGGCATTCATTAAAAAATAAAAAAGCCAATTTAAAATAAAATACTTTCACTCCGGCTTTAACTGCACTAGAAAAAAATTAAAACCAGCCTTATCAAAATAAAACACTCATATAAGAAAAGAAAAAATAAACACAGGGTACAGAATCCCAGAACTTCTATTAACCTATTTATTTTATAAATTGGTGGGCCCGGAGGGACTCGAACCCCCAACCAAGCGGTTATGAGCCGCTGGCTCTAACCAATTGAGCTACAGGCCCCACATAGGTTGTTTCTCTCTAAACTAAAAAAACCTACGATACAAGAGCCTATCTGTATTATAATTTATCTTTTTCTCTTTTCTTTGGTTTTTTTTCTGTGCCCTAATTTCTTTACAAGAGTCTCCTAAAATGAGAAAATAATAAACCGATAAATATAAAGGAATGGATATGATAAAAACAATTTTCCAACCGTTCAGTCATTACAGAACTCAAATAGTCATGGCAGTACTCACACTATTAGCCAGTTCAGTTGCTATACAAGCTACAGAAAGCACAATAAAAAACTCAACAATTAAAGTTACTGCAACTGGAGAAAGCCACGCAGCACCCGATATGGCAACTATCGATTTAGCAGTTATTACAAATAGAAAAACTGCCCAAGAAGCATTAGAAGCGAATAATAAATCTATAAATGGCATTGTAACTGCTCTTAAGAAGAACGGAATCCAAGAAAATGATTTGCAAACATCAGGCTTTTCTATTTATCAAAACGATTCCGATAAGCATAACGAAACAAAGAAGAGTGCAGAAGAATATCAGGTTTTCAATGTCTTAAGGATTCTTGTTCGCGACCTTCCCAAGGCTGGTAAAATATTTGATCAAGCAATAAAGTCTGGTGTTACAGTAGTCCACGGTATTGACTTCAGCAATGCTAATACGAAGCCATTTTATCAAGAAGCACGGAAAAAAGCCATTGCTGAAGCCTTAGAAAAAGCAAAAACTATAGCACAAGCAGCAAACGTCAAATTGGGAAAAATTATTGAAATCAATGAACATCGTGATAATCATTATCCAACGCCACGCCTTACAAGGAGTGCAGCACAGACACACTACTCCGAAAATACAAATTTTTCAGGAGGCACGTTGAGTTATAATGTTAATGTTACTATGGTATTTGCTATAGACTAAATCTATATAGTGCTATTAATTATTGCATAAAACAATCATATTACTGGCCTTCAGAGAAAAGACCGGTGATATGGTGAGGTTAAGTTTCTTGAAACAATAACTTATTTTCCCGGATTCCTATCTAATCTACGCACAAAAATTTTTTGATGTATAGCCCACCAATTTCTCGACACGAGCAGATGTCATCATCGTAAAGTTTTTTCCTTCCTCAATAAAGCAATAGATACAACTTTCTGGAAGTCCATAAACCGTTTTAATCATTGAAACATTCCTCAATATGCAATGTTTCCTATCTAAAAGACAACAAGAAACGCTGGTTGTACAAATATCATCAATATTTATTATCTTCTACTTCTTGTAGACAACAACACCCGCAAGCAAAGCGAAACTTTTCTCGCTTTAAAATTGAAATTTCTTCTAGCTTTGCACCTTCTAAAAAGGAATTCCTTTATTCATAAAATCAATCACATTTTTTAAAATAAGAAAAATTATCACAAGGAAAACAAATAAAATTCAATCCTTAAAATTTCATAGCTTTATATTTCTCAAAAAACATTAAATCCACTGCATTGCCTCAGGAAAATCTTTTTCAAACAAACAAAAAAGTGCGCTTTTTGAATATTTTATATTCTAAATTAACAATATAACTAAAATAGAAACTTTAAATTTCTATATAGTTACATAAATCGCTTGTGTAAATTCCTTTGGAATACAAAAGAAAACACACCCTGGACATCAAATAATTGATACGTTCCAATATAGGTCAGTCTTAAAATATTAAGCCCTTCAATAAGCAGATCACTATACGCAGAATAATATTTGAGATACGTTAAACATCTTAAATTGTGCATAGATTTTCAACACTTACGGTATATCCTTTCCCAAAAAGCATCTCAAAAACTATAGCACATTACCTTTTGTTCACACTTATTTAAAAAGGAATGTATATTTGAATATGCATAAGCCTTTTATTAAGAATCAAGAAAACTACGTAATTTGCGTGAACGACTAGGGTGCTTCAATTTACGAAGTGCCTTTGCTTCAATTTGACGAATACGTTCTCGCGTAACTGAAAACTGTTGACCAACTTCTTCCAACGTGTGATCAGTATTCATCCCTATACCAAAACGCATCCGCAAAACACGTTCTTCACGTGGCGTTAATGAAGCAAGAACGCGAGTCGTTGTATCACGAAGATTAGCCTGAATAGCGGCATCAATTGGCAACAAGGCATTCCTATCCTCGATAAAATCACCCAAATGAGAATCATCTTCATCACCAACTGGAGTTTCAAGTGAAATAGGTTCTTTTGCAATTTTAAGTACTTTCCGCACTTTCTCTAACGGCATCGAAAGTTTGCTCGACAATTCTTCTGGTGTTGGTTCACGTCCAATTTCATGTAAAATTTGGCGTGATGTACGAACAATTTTGTTAATTGTTTCAATCATATGAACAGGAATACGAATAGTACGTGCCTGATCAGCAATTGAGCGTGTAATCGCCTGACGAATCCACCATGTTGCATAAGTTGAAAATTTGTACCCACGCCGATACTCGAACTTATCTACAGCTTTCATCAAACCTATATTGCCTTCTTGAATAAGATCGAGAAACTGCAAACCACGATTAGTGTATTTTTTTGCAATTGAAATCACGAGACGCAAGTTAGCTTCCACCATTTCTTTTTTAGCAATTGTTGATTCACGTTCACCTTTTTGCACCTGCATAACAATTCGACGAAACTCACCAATTGAGATACCTGTCTCCTGCGCAAGATTTTGGATTTCGCTACGCAAACTTTGAATTTCTTTCCCTTCATTCATCGAAAATTCTTGCCAACCAGGCCCTGGCAAAGTCGCAACATAATTCAACCAATCTGTATCCAATTCGCGGCCTTGATATTCTTTTAGAAAATCCTCATGCCCGATACCATAACTATTGGCAATCCGCTTCAGTTTACCCTCATTATGGATCAATCTTTTATTGATATCATAAAGCTGCTCAACCAAAGCCTCAATACGATTTTGATTCAGAGAGAGCGACTTTACTGCTTGAATCAACTCGCTTTTTAATTGAGTATATTTTTTCTTCTGAGAAGGCGAAAGAGCGCCCTCTTTATTCTCGACCAAAGTACTCTCAACATGCTGATCTTGTAATTTGCGTAATTTTACATAGGTCTGAGCAATAAAATCCAATGTTTCCATAACTTGAGGACAAAGCTCACTTTCCATTGCAGCAAGTGACAAATTAACTTCGTCATCGTCTTCTTCATCATCCTCAAGAACTCTATCTCCCGTAATACCCACCATATTACGTGTACCAGAAGATATTTTTTCCTCTTTTATTTTATCAACTTCACTTCGTTCAACAACAGGAGCCTGTTTAGCCTCTGGACCAGCATAAGTCATTTCAAGATCAATAATCTCACGCAGTAGAATACGTTGTTCTTTCAGTTCTTCACGCCAAATAATGAGGGCCTGAAAAGTCAAAGGACTCTCACAAAGCCCTGCAATCATTGTTTCACGCCCTGCTTCAATACGCTTGGCAATAGCAATTTCACCTTCTCGCGAAAGCAGCTCAACAGCTCCCATTTCACGCAAATACAGACGTACCGGATCATCAGTACGATCTGCTACCTCACGTTTATTAGTTGTCGTTGCAATCGCGTGGCTAGAAACCGCTACCAAATCGCCACTCTCTACCGTAACCTCTTCCTCATAATGTTCAGACTCGACGTCATCTTCATTGTCTACAACATTAATACCCATCTCAGAGAGCATGGCCAAGATATCTTCAATTTGTTCAGAGGTCACCTCGTCAGAAGGAAGAACTTCATTCAGTTCATCCATCGTCACATACCCATTTCTTTTTGCGAGTTTAACCATTTTCTTGATGGCATCATCAGAAAAATCAAGAAGATGACTATCCAAACTTGCTTGGTTTACTACTTCCACATTATCTTTCTGTTTAACCTTTGTTGCCATACCGTAACTCCACTTGATCACTACATAGCAGCTTCCACGTGACCAACTTTTTGCATTCTCACTTAACGTATCAACAGTTTCTTATATATATTTCTTCTTAGAAGAAATTAGTACGGAAAAGAATACATTTGTATACGTCCTTTATTCACACAAAAACGCGGGAAAACTCCAGAAGTTTCCCCGACACCTCTCAGCTTTTCTGAGATAATCTCTGCACCATATAGTAAGAACCAATTTCCCGCTTTTCCCAAAATTCAGCCGCCATCTTTCATAAAAATGCCGTTCACATAAACTTCCTCATCTTAAGCCTTAGGTGACTGATTCGCATCAAAAAAGCGAATCATTTTATTGTATCTTGCTTATTCTCATCTATTTTTCCATCCAACCAACTTCCAAATCCTTCAATTAATGCTTCTGTTGCCTGCGTTTGTTTCAGCTCATTTTTTATCTCACGAAGCAGATTAAAAATCTGACTATCAGGATTTTCTAAAAGTTGCTCTTTGATATCTTGTAATCTCTTATGTAGGTGGTGTTCTTGAAGATGCAAGTAGATGGCCTGTTTTAATATGGCACGAGCATCTTCTACAGGAGCTCCAATCAAAATTGTACGCATACCAACATTTTGCACAAGAGACTTCATATGCTCTAATAGAGTTTTTTGCCCCTTTTTTTCTAAGAGAGAAACCATTGTCTCTTTATCACGTAGCTGCTCGTTCCCAAGAATTTCTAACATAGATTGATGAAAGCACACTAATTGAGCATTTTGCAACTCCAACTCAGAAAAGACTTCAAAATTTTCATACCACAGCTCAGGATAATACGCCAAAATCAATAAAATAACTGCCTCACGCAAAGGGATAGATCGTGTAGCATTGCGCACTATATCTGTATTTGCCAATACAGAAAAAGATTGATCTTTAAATGCTCTATTTTGTAAGTTTTTCTCATATCGTTTTGCTCCTTTTTTCTTTGAAAAAGAAGAGCGAAAAAATTCAAAGAGCCGTTTCTTTATATCTTGCAAATAATAGCGACGTATATCTTCATCCTTAATCGTAAAAACTTGCTGTTTTAGTTGTTTTTCTAGTGCCGCTCGTGCCTCTGGAGTTTCAAAATTCTTCCCATAAGTAGCACGCCACCACAAAAGCTCAATCAGTGGAACCGCCTTTTGCAAAAAAGAAGCAAAAAGCTGTGCGCCACCGGTTGAAATAATTTCATCTGGATCTTTACTTTCTGGCAACAAAACAAAGCGCACAGAAACTCCTGCTTTTAAAAGAGGAAGCACGCGATCAGCAACACGAAAAGCAGCTTTTAAACCAGCGTTATCTCCATCAAAACATAAAATGGGATCAGTATCTATCTGCCATAAAAGCCCAATTTGCGCCTCCGTTAATGCTGTCCCTAAAGGTGCTACCACTCTCTCAAAACCAACTTTAATCAACGCAATTACATCCATATAGCCTTCAACGACAAGGACAGAACGAACTTTTTCATCAATAGCAGAACGGCTATTTCTGCGAGCTGCTGCTGCATTGTACAATATATCGCCTTTATGAAACAGCACTGTTTCAGGACTATTGAGATATTTTGCTGGTGCATCTTTCTCTAATGCACGCCCTCCAAAAGCCACTACGCGTCCGCGTAAATCTTCAATAGGAAACATAATACGATTTCTAAATCGATCATAGGAAACAGTATTATCTTCATCAGATTTTATAAGCCCACAATCTTCCATTTGTTTTATTGAAATACCGCGTGCACTTAAAGCTTCTTTTAAAGCTGTACGTCTAGCTGGAGCAAAACCAATCCGCAAACGTTCTGCAAGCTTTGGTGTTACACCACGCGCATCAAGATAACGACGCGCCTGCATACCCTCTTTACTGTGTAAGCTATGCTGAAAAAAATCTGTGGCTACTCTCATAACATTATAAAGATCGACCTTTTCTATCTGACGTTTATGACTTTGTGCATCAAAAAGAGGTAATTTTATCCCTGCGACATCAGCTAAACGCTCTACACTTTCTGAAAAATGCAATCCATCAAGCTCACAAAGAAAAGTAAAAATATCACCACTCGCACCACAGCCAAAACAATAATAGCGACCTTTATGATCATCACAATGAAAACTTGGCGTTTTTTCACCATGAAATGGGCAACAGCACCAAAAATCCCCTCGCGAAGGCTTACTTTTTCGAGGATCAAATACCACCCTTTGACCAATAACTGTTGAAATTGGTAATTTGGTGCGAAGTTCATCCAGGAAATCAGGTGGAAAGCGCATTATCTCTCACAGAGTATTAAAATTCTCTTTTGCATATTTAACGACTTTAGAGCATAATTCCAATATCTTTTCTTAATTAGTTGAAAAGTTTTAAAGGTTCAGCTGTATATATTTCAAAAATGGAGATAGAAAAAGTGATCGAATTTGTTGCCCCATATCCGTGGTTTAGAGCCATTTTTTGGCTCATTGTTCTTACTGTTGTTGCGCTTTTAGTTAACTTCTTAGTACGAAAATTACTCATTCGCGGATCAAAAAAGCTTACTTCTTTCCTTCCCAAAAATACAGCCAACGATATAAACAGTGCCATTCAGCATATGGCAAATATTATTTCAGCTTTTTTTCTTTCCGTTGGTATTAAATTTATACCAACCTTGCCCAAAGCATTTAGCGCCATTGTCTATAATGTTGCTAATGCATTCATTATTTTTATTATTGTCCTGATAATTTCTACCCTTCTCAATGTCATTAATGTCATTTACGAACAACGGCCAATAGCACAACTGAGGCCAATAAAAGGCCCTATTCAAATCGCGAAAATTGCACTTTTTTCTATTGCCACAGTTTTAATAGTGGCCACATTAACCGACCGGTCACCTCTTATTCTCTTCTCCGGTCTTGGTGCAATGGCCGCTGTCCTCATGTTGATTTTTCAAGACACCCTGCTGTCCCTCGTTGCAAGCATCCAAATTTCATCCACAGATATGGTGCGTGTCGGCGATTGGATTGAAATTCCTAGTCTTAATGCAGATGGAAATGTCATTGAAATTGCACTTCATACCGTCAAAGTTCAAAATTTCGATAACACAATCACTACTGTACCCATCCGTAAACTTGTGACAGATTCCTTTAAGAATTGGCGTGGAATGCAAGAATCTGGTGGACGCCGCATCAAACGATCCCTCTTTATTGACCAATCAAGCATCCGGTTTCACACAGAAAAAGAACAAGAATATCTTGCCCAATTTAATTTGTTAGAAAATTATTTTATGCAAAAAATACCAGAAATCCATGAATGGAATGCTCAATTAGATAAAAATAAAGACTTCTTAGCCAATACCCGCCGTTTAACAAACATCGGAACTTTTCGTGCTTATGTTTTTGCGTATTTACAAAAGCACCAAGACATACAAAAAAACATGACTCTGATGGCACGACAATTACCTCCTACACCAAACGGTTTGCCTTTAGAAATCTACTGTTTTACCAACACAACCGTTTGGCTAGAATATGAAAAAATTCAAAGTGATATTTTTGATCACCTTTATTCCATTCTTCCAAGTTTTGGTCTAAAGATTTTCCAAAATCCAAGCGGTTATGATTTCAGTCATGGATTATCAAAGGCAAACTAAATAAAACGATAAATTTCAATTCGTAAATTTTTGTGTCAACCATATTCATAACAACAAAGAAAGAAAAAGTATCATGAATGGTTCATTGGTACTCCTTCATCTTGCAGGCGCTATTTCTTTATTACTGTGGGCCACACGCATGGTACGCACAGGGATTGAGCGCGCCTATGGTGACAAACTTAAATACAAAATGCGCCATGTCATTTCCAAACCATTTTTTGCTGTAAGTTTTGGACTTTTTACAGCAATGATTTTACAAAGCTCTACAGCAATCACACTACTTGTTGGTTCTTTTGTTGAATCCGGATTTGTCTCTGGATTAGCAGGACTTATGGCTGTACGTGGAGGAGAATTAGGATCAGCATTAGTTGTCAAAATTCTCTCCTATGACCTCACTATCATTGTGCCACTATGTCTTTTAATCGGCACTTCTACCTTCATGACAACTGAAAAACGTAATTGGCGTCAAATAGGACGTATTGTTATTGGTATTGGTCTTTTGATTTTATCTTTACAAATGATAAGTGCAGCCACCGAACCTTTACGCGACAGTGCGATTTTGCCTAGCATAATGAATTACCTTTCAACAGATCCTATTTCTACTTTTTTGTTGGCAGCCGTATTAACTTACCTTTTACATTCATCCATTGCAGGAATCATTTTGTTGGTTAATTTTGCCAACTACAATCTTATTCACACCCAATTGTGTATTGTAATGGTTCTTGGAGTTAATTTTGGTTCCTCTCTTATAGCGCCGCTTTTAACACGCAATGCCTCCCCGAATACCCGCCTTGTTCCATTGGGCAATTTACTTATGCGTGGAGCTGGTTCAATCTTTATCCTTATTTTATTTCTCTTCTTTGAACCACCGGTCACATGGCTTGGCAATAATGCCTCTACTCAAGTTATCAACGGCCATATCATTTTTAATGTTTTTATTCTACTTGCTGGAATACCACTCTCCAAATGGATTTTAAAACTGACCACTAAAATTGTCCATGTAAGTACAAAAAAAACACAAACCGATAAAATGTCTAATTTATCTAATCAAACAGCCCTTGATGATAGCGTCCTTGAACGCCCAACTTTAGCACTTTCTAATGTCATGCGTGAGGTTATTCATATTTGTGATCTCGTAGATATTATGCTAGAAAAAATCATGGGACTGTATGAAAATCCTGATCCCGACATCATACGTGAGCTCAACCAGTTGAATACCATATTGGATAAAAAGCATATAGCAATCAAACTTTATCTCGCACGATTGGCTGGACAAAAATTGTCTGATGAAGAAGCCCTTCAAATACAAGAACTGCTAGGCGCTTGTATAAAATTAGATCAAGCAGGAGACATCATTATTCACAATATGCTTATGCTAGTTAAAAAGAAACAGCAAAAAGGTCTACAGTTCAGCAAAGATGGATGGGATGATCTCCTTCGTTTCCACGCCATTGTTCTAGCCAATGCGCATATCGCATTTAACCTTCTTGTCTCGCGTGACACACACACCGCGCATTTGCTAGTACAGAAAAAGGATCAACTCCGAAATTTAGAAAAAGAAATAAGTTTAAAACATTTTAAACGCCTCCGTGAAGGTGATACCCAAAACGTAGAGTCATCCGGTCTTCATCTTGACACTGTACGCGATTTAAAACAGATTAACTCCCTTTTAACCTCAATGATTTACCCAATTTTAGAAGAACAGGAACTACTCAAAAGTTCCCGCCTGCGTAATCCTACCGAACAGAAAACGGCCAAACCTTAAATTTTAAGAAAAGTTAGGCGAGAAAATGGATAATTGCCACTATTATAGAGAAAAAGTTTACCATAATAAATGCAAAATATACGTGGAACTGCAAAAATTATATCAATTTTTTTACGGCTTCAACCCACGCAGCATTTTGTAAAAAATTAAACAAAAACATTTTTAATATCATTGTAAGGTGATACCCATATCGTATTTTCAGGCTTCATTTCAAACTTTTTTGGTACTCAGTTTACTTATTTTTTCACCATATCACTCTAGTTTTTTTGAACTTAGTTATAGGAGTTGGAAAGTAATCACTGACTAAATATACTTTTTACACTTTCAAAATACTTTTCTTAATACACAAAATATCTCTAACTTTAGCATTTTTTATTAAAATGAAGGAAATTACGTGTATTTATGATTTTTTGGATATAATGCTGTATATATTACGATAAAATATGCACGTTAGTTTAAAATAAGCCAAGTAAAAAAGTAATGAAGTTTCCAAAACAATGTCTTCCCTAAGAAAAGAATAAATCTTGACCTTTATAAAGCTTACCCTAGTTAGAAATAACAGTTTATATTTAGGTAAAGGAGAATATAATGGAAGATGCAAACATCGGTTGGATTGCAGCTGTAATTGTTGGCGGGCTTGCAGGTTTGGCCGCACAATATTTCATGAAAAGCCAGACAGGAATATTTCTAAACATTATCTTAGGAGTTGTTGGAGCAGCATTAGCCAGTTTTCTTTTTAACCTTTTAGGCGTAAATTTTGCCGGTTGGATTGGTTATCTTATTTCAGGTTTTATAGGAGCCTGCATTCTTATATGGGCAGGACGAAAGATTCGATTATAGACTATTTATATATTTTTTAGAGCTACCTTTTCGTGCCGAGCGGAACAATTTAAATATTTTCGCTACAGCTTTCAATGACAGCGATGAAGTGGAGGTGAGGTGCTTAAACTGTGATTTTTGTATCAATGTCGTTGTTTTCTTTATGATAGAAGCAAAAAACACCTTACAACTCATCACACTGTGCCAATAGATAGATCACAGCATAGTTACACCGATAGATGTGTTAGTATTATTGAGTACAATAATAGCTTAATCTCGTTATAATCCAAGCTCAAATATCATTGTTTTCAATATTCAATTGCTCTAGCAGCATACTGATATCAAAAATTTTATAAAGAATTAACTCATACTATTTTCTGCTACTGTAATTGCTTATTTTATCAACATATATAAAAAATTCTTCTTATTTTGATTTATCAGCCTTAAAAATGAATTTTAAGATACAAACTGTCTTTCCCAATCCCCTGTTGCTATTTAAAAAATTAAAAAGTGTATTGTACATCATACTCCTAGATAAGAATATATGTTTTACATATTTTTTAATAGCTTTCCATTAAACATTTCTTTTACACATTCCCGTTTAAAATCTTGTTGATTTTGTATTTTTGTATTATAGTATGAAATATCTATTTGCATGCATCTAGCATAGCACACGACATAGAGTTTCAGATGTGAAATGAAATGATGGTTGATCACAAAGATTCCATTTTGCCACCTCTGAAGTGGTTGTCTGATCAAGATCCCTCAATCCCAGAGAATATTCGTGATTGGCTCATGGAGTTTGGCTCAATGACGCTTCGGTTAAAAAGTCACTGTACCTGCATACGTGTTGAGCCACAACGCGAATGTTTTATTACGCGGGATAAATTGAAAGAAGAAGCGGAACATCTGCCAAAGAGTGTACGTTACTGGCTACGCGAAGTCGTACTTATGGGAGATAATCAGCCTTGGCTCCTTGGACGCACTGTAATCCCGCAAGAGACCCTACTCGAACAGAATCAAGCAATGATGAATTTGGGCAGTGTACCACTGGGGCATTATTTGTTTAACAGTGACAAATTGACCCGCGATTATATTCATATTGGACAACAAGATGCACTATGGGGACGTCGTTCCCGTTTACGGCTCACAGGAAAACCATTGTTGCTAACTGAAGTTTTTTTAATATCTTCCCCTCTTTACACAATAAACCCCGCATAAATAGAAGGTTCTACCCCCCTTTTTATACATAACTTGTCTGCTGTATATAATTTTTTAAATAAAGAAACAGAGTTTTCAAACTTGTCTCAACATATTATAAATGGACAACTCTTCTCACAATATCCCTTTAGCCATCTCTCCTCAAAAATGTTTCTACTTTTAAAAAAAAATATCTAAAAACATCTCTTATCTCATCATAATCATTATCTTACGGCACATAATAAAAAATAGTTAATCTATGCTTTGAAAAATCGTAAAACAGGGCTTTACCTCTTCATGGAATAAACCTATACTCCCAATTCTAGGAAAAACAATATACACAATATCTATTATGATTGTGTTTTTGTGTAAGGTTGACCATTATACTCTTTCAGATAATAAATTGTGGGCGCACACTATGACACGAACTATCCCATCTCACGATCCTTGGAGTATAAAAAAACCTACAGCCCTCTTAATATTAGCTGATGGAACAGTTATTGAAGGTAAAGGAGCAGGTGCTACGGGTATTGCTGAAGCTGAAATCTGTTTTAATACCGCTATAACTGGCTATGAAGAAATCCTCACAGATCCATCATATACGCAACAAATTATTAATTTTACTTTTCCTCATATAGGAAATGTAGGGGCAAATAGCGAAGATATTGAAGATCTCACACCCCTCAACTGTCATGGTGCAGTTGGTGCTATTTTTAAAGCAGACATTACGCATCCCTCTAACTACCGTGCACATGAAAACCTTAATAAATGGCTTAAAACACGTAAAATTATTACACTTTGTGGTATTGATACGCGCGCACTTACCATTCTTATCCGTGAAAAAGGTGCACAAAATGCCGTTATCGTACATGATCCTCAGGGAAACTTTGACATACCTTCTTTAAAGAAGCGTGCACAAAAATGGCCCGGTCTTATCAATCGTGACCTTACAAAAGAAGTTACATCTAAATCATCAAGGCAATGGAATGAAAAGCCATGGGTGTGGAATAAAGGATATAGTACAAACAATGTGCACAATCTTCACATCGTTGCAATTGACTATGGCATTAAGCGCAATATTCTTCGCCTTATGGCTACACAAAACACACGCATTAGTATTGTGCCCGCCCATACAAGTGCAGAAGAAATTTTAGAAATGAATCCTGACGGTATTTTTCTTTCCAATGGACCAGGTGACCCAGCTGCGACAGCTCAATACACCATTCCAACAATCGCAACATTGATTGACCGTAATTTACCACTTTTTGGTATATGTCTTGGCCATCAACTTTTAGCTCTTACTATGGGTGCAAAAACCGTTAAAATGCATCAAGGACATCATGGCGCCAATCATCCTGTTAAGGATCTTAATACTGGGAAAGTCGAGATTGTATCAATGAATCATGGTTTTGCTGTAGATGCTACATCTTTACCAAAATATGTCCAAGAAACACATATTTCCCTGTTTGATGGTTCAAACTGTGGTATTCGAATCGCTGAAAAACCAGTTTTTTCTGTTCAATACCATCCAGAAGCCTCTCCTGGACCACAAGACAGTCATTACCTTTTTCAATATTTCTGCGATCTTATTATGGATTATAAAAAATATCCTGGTTGAATTGCTTTATCTTTTGGATTTTTTTCCTTGCATTTTATCTTTTTGTATAGAAGCATATGACCTTCAGTATCATATCAAAGAGCGGAACCTGCTTGAAATTCATGAATTTTGTTTACATTCTGCATTGTCTTAGCAAAATACTCTGAGCAGCCAGGAAATCAAAAACTTAGTGTATCTGGTAAGAAAAAACCATCATCATGACGACAAGTAAAGTACACAGAGAAAGTTCCCTCAAAAAGAACATAGAAATAAAACAAAATATTATCGCGCCCAGCAGTTCTCTCTGTAAATTTTCAAACATCGGCATTAAGGCGATAGTTGATAGGTGCATAAACAAGATATTCAAACATTGTACAACAAAACTATATAAACTATTTATCCTTGCATTGCCACAGCCAGGCATAGCAGCCAATGAAAACAGGAAATCTACCCCATAGTAAAACGCCAATCACTTCAATGACTAAAAGAGTAAGTCAGAATAAAAGATACAACAATAATCTATCTTCTTGAAAAAACACTATAAGGAAACCCAATAAATATTCCACCCTAATTATAGCGTTCTTTAATAACCAATGCTCCAAATGCTTTATCATGCAAATTCTGCAAACTAATAAAGAAGAAATCAACAGCACCCAGAGAACTATTGGATATTGTCTAATTGCAAAAAGTTTCCAAAAGGGTTTGTACACTTAATATTAAAATTAGCGTTTATTCCAGACAGGAAAAATTCCTAAAAACATAATCCATATAAAACGGAATATGAAAACTAAACTGACCTAAAAAATTTCTTATAAACGAATCTAAAATAAATCTCAACACGGTGCAATTCTTAAAATAAAAACTGAGTGCACTAGTCTTTTCGTCAGATAGGATATATCAGAAAATATATTGTACAAATTGCAATAAGTATGAATAGCTTCCAATACCTTCGAGGCATTACGGTCAGTTTTGTTAGCTACATTCCTCCTCTTGAATATCAAGCACTTCCAAAAAATTTAAGGAGATCTCATGAAAATAACTGAAAACCTTTAACATAAGCTCTTAGGAAAAGTCCATCTATTTCCATATGAACGTATTGTCAAAAGAATATGCCATCAAAATAAAATTTTATCGTAAAAATGAAATAAGCCAGCAGCAAAAATTGCAAATACCCTATAAAAATAGGCGCTGACTAGGTGAAAATGCATCAATCCTTAATATTGACATTATTCTAGCTAAAAGGCGCACCTTAAGACCTCTTTTACAATCAACATTGTATGATACCCTAGCTGCGCTAGTCATTTCTATTGGATATTCACACGCCTTTTAAAAATCCATTCTCCCTTGTAACAAATGCACCGTTCTATAGCATCACCACCAAGGAAGCGTATAAGCAAAAAGTTCACATAAAACATAGTATATTCACGATATCCTCTGTAATGCACATAATATTTTGTTTTTACACAAAAATTTTCATTTATAGTAAAAAGCTAAAATGTTCTGCTAACCACAATATCCCTCTATTTCATGAAAAAAACATGGAAAAGGTATTTTATAGCTTACTTTCTTTATCTATTAACTTATACAATGGCTGTAATCTCAAAATTCAATATTCCGCCTGTTGCATGTTACAATCGCTCACGGATATTTGTCATAGGAAAAAAACATGCCAAAACGTACAGATATAAAATCTATTCTTATAATTGGAGCAGGGCCTATTATCATTGGTCAGGCATGTGAATTTGACTATTCAGGCACACAAGCCTGTAAGGCATTAAAAGAAGAAGGCTACCGAATTATTTTGGTAAATTCTAACCCAGCTACCATTATGACGGATCCAGATCTAGCTGACGCCACTTATATTGAACCTATCACTCCCGAAGTAATTGCTAAAATTATTGCTCATGAACGCCCTGATGCCCTCTTACCAACTATGGGAGGCCAAACTGCACTCAATACAGCCTTATCATTAAAACGTATGGGAGTTTTAGACCGCTATCATGTTGAAATGATAGGCGCAAATGCTGATTCTATTGATAAAGCTGAAGATCGCGCCTTATTTCGCCAGGCAATGGTAAAAATTGGTTTGGAAACACCACGTTCTATCTTGGCTAATGCAACAGAACTTAAAGAAGAAAATCGCCGTCAGCACACAAAAACACGGGATAAACTTAAAGAAAAACTTTCTGGTGAAGCACTTGACCAAGCACTAGAAGAGCTTGAACGTGATTGGCGACGCACAGAAGCCGACCGCAAACAACATTATATTGCACATGCAACTGCAAAAGCGGTACAAGCTCTTGATATTGTTGGTCTTCCAGCTATTATCCGTCCTTCATTTACCCTTGGTGGAACTGGTGGTGGAATCGCTTACAACCGCTCTGAATTTTATGAAATTATTGAACGTGGCCTTGAGGCTTCACCTACAACAGAAGTGTTGATTGAAGAAAGCGTTTTGGGATGGAAAGAATATGAGATGGAGGTTGTTCGCGATAAGAATGACAACTGTATCATTGTTTGTTCTATTGAAAATATTGATCCTATGGGCATTCATACTGGTGATTCGATCACCGTAGCTCCTGCTCTCACCTTAACTGACAAAGAATATCAACGTATGCGCAATGCTTCAATTGCTATACTGCGTGAAATTGGTGTTGAAACCGGTGGATCCAATGTACAGTTTGCAGTTAATCCGGAAAATGGACGTCTTATTGTCATTGAAATGAACCCCCGTGTCTCCCGCTCTTCAGCACTTGCCTCAAAAGCAACAGGCTTTCCAATTGCCAAGGTAGCGGCTAAACTAGCAGTTGGCTACACACTTGACGAATTAAAAAATGATATCACGGGCGGTACAACACCAGCATCATTTGAACCTTCTATTGACTATATTGTTACTAAGATTCCTCGTTTTGCTTTCGAAAAATTTCCTGGTTCATCACCTGTCTTAACCACTGCGATGAAATCTGTGGGAGAAGTGATGGCAATTGGGCGCACTTTTCAAGAATCGCTGCAAAAAGCGCTCCGTGGACTTGAAATTGGTCTTACCGGTCTTGACGAAATTGCGATTCCTGAACATGCGGAGGGTGATGAAAAGAGCGCTATACGCTCCGCAATTGCAATACCAAGCCCTGATCGTCTACGCTACATTGCCCAAGCAATGCGTACAGGTTTACCTTTACATGAAATTCACCAAATCAGCAAAATTGATCTATGGTTTTTAGAACAAATAGCCTCCATTATTGAAATGGAACAGCGTATCCGTATCCATGGATTACCCCAAGATACAGAAAACCTACGCATGTTAAAAGCCATGGGCTTTTCGGATGCCCGTTTAGCCACCCTTACAGGAAAAGAGCCCGATGATATAACTGCTTTGCGCAAATCACTTAATGTTAAACATGTTTTCAAACGGATTGACACCTGTGCAGCTGAATTTTCTTCACCTACAGCGTATATGTATTCAACATATGAAATTCCTTTTGCAAATGTAGAACATTCGGAAGCACAAGTTTCTGAACGCAAAAAAATTGCTATTTTAGGTGGGGGGCCAAACCGCATCGGACAAGGTATTGAATTTGACTATTGTTGCTGCCACGCTGCTTTTGCACTCCGCGATACAGGTTTTGAAGCCATTATGATTAACTGCAATCCTGAAACCGTCTCGACCGACTATGACACCTCTGATCGCCTTTATTTTGAATCTTTAACAACAGAAGATGTTATTGCTATTTTAGAAACAGAACAGAAAAAAGGTGAATTGGTTGGAGTCATCGTTCAGTTTGGCGGACAAACACCATTGAAATTGGCCAGTGCACTAGAAAAGCACAAAATCCCCATCTTAGGCACTTCACCTGACGCTATTGATTTAGCAGAAGATAGAGATCGCTTTCAAAAATTGTTGTTCCAACTTAATTTAACACAACCTAAAAACGGAATTGCTTATTCAGTTGAACAAGCACGCCTCATTGCCAATGAACTGGGCTTTCCATTGATTGTGCGTCCTTCTTATGTTTTAGGAGGAAGGGCTATGCAAATTATCCGTGATGAACGTAGCTTGCAGAATTATTTACTTGAGAATGTGCATGAATTAGTACCAGAAGATATCAAAACACGCTACCCCAGTGACAGAACGAGCCAAATAAACACATTACTTGGTAAAAATCCACTTTTATTCGATACCTACCTGACAGAAGCAATCGAAGTTGATGTTGACTGTCTATCTGATGGAGAAGAAACATTAGTTGTTGGCATTATGGAACACATTGAAGAGGCAGGAATTCACTCCGGTGATTCAGCTTGTTCTTTACCCGTGCATACTCTCTCACACAAATTGACAATTGAATTAGAGCGCCAAACCAAAGCGTTAGCAAAAGCACTTCATGTTCGTGGTTTAATGAATGTGCAATATGCAGTTAAAGACGATACAGTCTACGTTTTAGAAGTTAATCCCCGTGCTTCACGTACTGTCCCATTTGTTGCAAAAACGATTGGTTGCCCTATTGCTAAAATAGCCACACGCATTATGACAGGAGAAACTCTTCACAATGCTCTCCAGGTTTATGGTGGATTGCCATCTCCACAACACAAAAAACGTATTGCCGTTAAAGAAGCTGTTTTTCCTTTTTCCCGTTTTCCAGGTGTTGATACACTTCTTGGGCCAGAAATGCGCTCAACCGGTGAAGTCATGGGGCTTGATTATGAATTTGCACTTGCTTTTGCTAAAGCTCAACTTGGAGCTGGTGTTGAACTCCCAAAAGAGGGAACTTTGTTTGTTTCTGTAAGAGATGAAGATAAAAAACGTATCGTTAATCCCGTAAAACTTTTGACAAAACTTGGCTTTTCTGTTTTAGCAACAAGTGGAACGCAAAAATTTCTTACCGAACATAATATTGAAGCAAAAAAAATTAATAAAGTATTAGAGGGACATCCTCATATTGAAGATGCGATTCGTAATCGACAAATTCAATTGATTTTTAATACAACCAGCACTGCCAGTGCCATCTCAGACTCCAAGTCATTACGCCATGCAGCGCTTATGCAAAAAGTTCCCTATTATACAACAGTTGCTGGAGCAGAAGCTGTGGCAGAAGCTATTAAAGCACTTAAAAAAAGTAATCTCAAAGTGCGCTCACTGCAAAGCTATTTCACTTGAATTTTTTGTTATAAGTAGAGTGTATTCTCTCAAGCTTTTCTTTTATAGAATACAGATTCGTACTTGCTTTTTATCCAAAAGGCTTTTATATAATTCCTATCGAACTTTTGGTTATGTGACTTTCTTTCCTGTGCAATATGCGCTTTCGACGAAACTTCTCCCACCTAATTTCGATCTACAATCGTATTGAGAGCTTTTGGCCTCAATACACAGTATAATATATATTCTAAGGAGTTTCTTATGTCTACAGGAACAGTTAAGTGGTTTAATACAACCAAAGGTTTTGGGTTTATTCAGCCCAGTGATGGAAGTGCTGATGTATTTGTACATATTTCTGCTGTTGAGCGCTCTGGTTTAAGCAATCTTAATGAAGGACAAAAAATTTCTTATGACGTTCTTCAGGACCGTCGTTCTGGGAAATTTGCTGCTGGCAACCTTTCAGCACTCTAGTCTTTAAATTCTGCAATATTGTAGTGTAATATTTTAAAACCTTCATCCATAAAGATGGGGGTTTTGTTTTTTATAAAACATAATTTACCCTTATAGTTTATCTGTTTTTTTTCACAATTATCAAGATACTTCTAAATCTTTTCTATAAAACTTGCATGATTTTTGCGAAGGTATCTCTCATTAGCAATCTCAAAAAACAACGATATTGAATCTTCGCAGGAGTGTTTCCGCAGTTTTTTATTGCATACAAAGCAATCTCTTATAAAATACTAAAAAAACAACAGTCATTTTCTTATACGTATATAAAGGTTAAAATCATGGCTTTTATCGCAGAAAAGCTTTCCTACATCAAACCTTCTGCAACAATTTCTGTTTCCCAAAAGGCACGCGATTTAAAAGCACGAGGTAAAGATGTCATTACTTTAAGCGCTGGAGAACCAGATTTTGACACACCAGAAAATATAAAAAATGCCGCCATTGAAGCTATTCGACGTGGAGAAACAAAATATACGCCTATTTCTGGTATTCCAGAATTGCGCCAAGCAATTTCTGAAAAATTTAAAAGAGAGAATAATCTTCTTTATAAACCAGAGCAAATTATTGTTGGTACTGGTGGTAAACAAATCCTCTTTAATGCATTGATGGCAACTTTAAATAAAGGAGATGAAGTTATCATTCCCTCCCCTTATTGGGTTAGTTATCCAGAAATGGTTGCCTTAAATGATGGTATACCTGTCTTTGTAGAAACTAAAGCTGAATTTTCTTATAAACTTCAACCGCAAGAGCTAGAGGCTGCTATTACCCACAAAACCAAGTGGTTCATTTTTAACTCCCCTTCCAATCCATCAGGCGCCGCTTATACACATGATGAATTAAAAAAACTAACAGATGTTTTAATAAAATACCCCCATATTTATATCCTCACTGATGATATATATGAGCATCTAACATATGAAGGTTTTACCTTTGTTACTCCAGCTCAAGTAGAGCCCAATCTTTACGACCGTACCCTCACAATGAACGGGGTTTCTAAAGCTTATTCTATGACCGGTTGGCGAATCGGTTATGCAGGTGGACCGCAAAAATTAATTAAAGCCATGGATACCATTCAAGGTCAGCAAACATCTGGCACAAGTTCTATTTCACAGTGGGCAGCCGTCGAAGCACTTAATGGTCCACAAGATTTTATTGCTCAAAATAAAAATATTTTCCAAGCACGTCGTGACCTCGTCGTTTCTATGTTAAATCAGGCTCTCGGCATTAACTGCCCAACGCCGGAAGGTGCTTTTTATGTTTATCCTTCTTGTGCAGAGCTCATTGGGAAAAAAACACCTGAAGGTAAAGTGATTTCTCATGATGAAGACTTTGTAATGGCGCTTTTGGAAGCAGAATCTGTTGCTGTAGTCCATGGATCTGCTTTTGGACTTGGACCAGCTTTCCGTATTTCCTATGCAACATCAGAAAAATTGCTTGAAGAAGCTTGCCTACGGATTCAACGCTTTTGCAGTAATTTACTTTAAAAACTTTTAGCATCCTCTATTTTGAATAGTTTTTTGCGGTTGTCAGTTTATCTGAGATAACTTCTGCTGTTTGGTTATAGTTTAAGTAAATAGCTTCTGCCAAAAATACATATCAATGGAACCGTAAGGAAGTATATGCAAAAACAACTAATTTGAAATGATATTCTGATAAGGTGCATTATTAACTTTTTCCACATTAATTAAAGTGCACTATTGGCCATTTAAACTTTATGATCAAGAAAGGACCCTTTCAGATTCTATAGTCCTTTTAAACCATTATCACCCAACAAACTTTACGTATATTTATAAAGCTTGACAGTTTTTAAATAAGTGTAGAATGCTAAAAACTGAGCAATTGTAAATACTATGCGCCTCTAGATCAAACTTTTTCTATTCCGCAATCGTTATTATAATCCAAATATTTCAGCAAATTCTCCATCACATATTGATGTGTCTAAAAATTGTTAGATATTCATAAAACTATTGCAGTTTTTTTATTACCTTTCGATACATCTGTATTTTCAAATACTATTACAAGAATAAAAAAAAAGCCGGGCAAATGCCCAGCAAATCTTGAAAATCCTCAGAGATAAAATCAATCTAAAAGATTTTCGTAAGGGAACGCTCAAGAAAATGCAATGGGAGACAACATAATCAAGAGACACCACTTTATGTCATTTTATAAGAAGAAGTACAACAAAGACTTAAGCGCATCTGCTATGCAATAAACACATAGCTTTAAACAATAGATCATTAAAAAGACCACTGACGAGCTTTTAAAAATATATAATCTCGAAAAGCTTTCAACTTTGCCAAATTCTTTAAAGCGTAAGGATAACAGAAAAAAGTATCAAAAGAAGGAATATCACCAATATCAGGAAAAAGGCGCACAAGTCGATCATCATTACACACAATATAATCAGGCAGCACAGCAATGCCAAGATCTTGCATAATCGCATTCTTGATTGAAATAATATTATTGACTCGTAATATTGAAAGCCGCAAAGACCCATCACTTCTCCCGGCCTTTTCCAACCAATTTAAACCAGATAAATAAGCAGGAACAGGTTCCCCAAATGAAATAATACGGTGAGCATCCAACTCAGACAATGTTTCTGGTTTGCCATAATTTGCAATATAATTTTTCGAAGCATAAACGTGCATATGAATTGTAAATAATTTTTTTTGTATAAGATCAATTTGTTGGGACTGATGTAAACAAACAGCGCAATCTGCGTGACGCGTCGTCAAATCAACATCAAGTCCTTTATCATCAAGCAAGAGATGAACCTGTATATCCGGATAAAGATTAAAAAATTCAGGTATACGCTCCACAATCCATCCTGTCCCCATTCCAAAGGTTGATGTAACACGCAAAATCCCTTTTGGCTTTTCATAGCTTTCGCTTAATTGCGAACGTGTACTCTCAAGCTTCATCAAAACATCATGTGTTGTTCGATAAAGAATTTCGCCCTGCTCCGTTAAAATTAACCCACGAGCATGACGATGAAATAATGACACACCAACATCCACCTCTAAAGCTGAAACCTGCCGTGAAACCGCTGATTGAGATAAATGAAGCTTCTGAGCCGCATGCGTAAAAGAACCTGCTTCTGCTGCAGCATGAAAAACTCTCAACTTATCCCAATCTAACGGTGCTACCACAATTTCACCTCTAAGTTTTTTACTTTTTCAATAAATTTTTATGCTTGCAATTCTAGAAAACGCTCTGCTTCTAATGCCGCCATACATCCCCGTCCCGACGCCGTGATAGCTTGGCGAAACGTTTCATCTGCTACATCACCTGCAGCAAAAACGCCAGCAATGCTTGTTGCTGTTGAATCTGGTGCTGTCCATAAATAGCCGCCTTGTTTTTGTTTTAGTTGCCCTTCAAACAAAGAAACACTGGGATCATGCCCAATAGCAATAAATATTCCCTCGGCATTTACCTGAGTTTCCTGACCAGTATTAACATTTTTAAGACGTGCACCCGTTACAATCGGCCCTCTTGAACCCTGGGCTGGCAAACCAATAATTTCTTCTACCACATGATCCCAAATAATACGTACATTATCACAAGCAAGCAATCTATCCTGCAAAACTTTCTCTGCTCGAAAACAATTTCGCCGATGAACTATGCTTACATTCTTCGCCAAATGCGACAAATAAATAGCTTCTTCAACGGCTGTATTGCCCCCACCCACAACAATGACATCCTTATCACGATAAAAAAAGCCATCACACGTAGCACAAGCAGAAACACCACCACCCATAAAGGTCCGCTCACTTTCCAAACCAAGCCAGCGCGCCTGCGCTCCCGTTGCAATAATCAGCGCATCACAAGAATATTGCGTTCCTGAATCTCCGTATAAGGTAAAAGGATATTTCAATAGATTAGCTTTTGTAATATTATCGTACACAATTTTTGTGCCCATATTTTCGGCTTGTTGTGCCATTTGCTCCATCAACCACGGTCCTTGAATTGGATCGGCAAAACCTGGATAATTTTCAATAGTAGTTGTAATCGTCAACTGCCCACCCTGCTGCAATCCAGTTACTAAAACCGGTTTGAGCATTGCTCTTGCTGCATAGATCGCCGCTGTATAACCAGCTGGACCAGAGCCAATAACAAGCAAGCGAATATGCGAATATACCATAGGATCCCCTTCACTTCTTTATTAATTATTCTATAAATTATAACGATATGTAATCTTTGGAAAACATTTTTTAACAACCTAAGTTACGGTGCATATACACTTCTTTTAAAGTTTTATAAAAAAGTTCAATTGTCAATTTATAAAGGCGCACTTAATATAGAAATTAACCTTTACCTTATAAAGAGAAAAACGTAAATTTTTATGAGTACAAAATCATAATAAAAATAGGAGGCTATAATTTTTCAATTTATCATCAATGTCTGTGCACGTTTTGCATTAATAATGGGAGCAGCAATGCTTTTGCCAATTTTTGTGGATTTGCACGACAGTAACCATAATTGGATAACTTTTCTCTACTCTTGCACCATAACCACCATGTTAGCGACATTAATTCTTCTAGCTACTAAGGGTGCTACCTGTCATTTTTCAGCACGGCTCGGCTTTATGCTCACTGTTTGTCTTTGGCTAACAGGCAGCATCGTAGGCGCCTTGCCTCTTTATCTTGCTCCACTCCCAATTTCTCTAGCTGGAGCAATCTTTGAATCCGTTTCTGGAATTACAACAACAGGTTCCACAGTACTTACGGGCATTGATAATTTATCACGAAGTATTTTGTTATGGCGTTCTATCATATGCTGGATTGGAGGTATTGGCTTTATCGGTTTAGCCTTATTGCTTTTGCCCTCACTCCGTGTTGGTGGAGTACGACTTTTTCACATGGAATCCTCAGATAAATCTGAAAAAATATTGCCCCGCATCAATCAAATTGCTAACGGAATTATTGTAGCTTATATTGGACTAACACTAGCTTGTATGCTCTCCTATTTTGCTTCGGGCATGAACCTATTTGATGCCATCAACCATGCAATGAGTACGGTAGCAACAGCTGGATTTTCGACTCATGACGCTTCTTTTGGATATTTTTCTGATAAACCAGCCATCTTGATTATTGCAACAATCTTCATGTTGCTTTCCGCTTTACCCTTCGTGCTTTACGTTAAATTAGTGCTCCCTGGTCACTCTAAACGCTTCATTGATCCACAAGTAATCATTTTTTTCCATATTGTTTTCCTTTTTAGCTTTGCTTTAGCAGCATGGCTACGATTTCACGATCACCGTCCTTTTCACTTGATTTTTCTTGATGTAATTTTTCATCTTTCATCCATCATTAGCACCACTGGTTATAGCGCTGAGGATTATCAACTTTGGGGACCTTTCGCACTTGGGATTTTTTTTATTGTTTCTTTTACGGGTGGATGTGCCGGTTCTACCTCTGGCGGAATGAAAATCAATCGCTTAATTATCCTTTGGAGGATTACACAAGCAAATATAGAAAAACTTCTTTCTCCCAATATCGTCGTAAAAGCCCGTTACGATCACTCAAATATATCTAGCGATGTTGCTAAAGCGGTTTTATTTTTTGTCTGCCTTTATATGTTCTGTCTTCTTATCGGCAGTGCACTTCTGCTCATAACTGGCCTTGATTTTACTTCTGCCTTTACTGGCGTCTTAACTGCTCTTTCAAATATTGGCCCAGGTTTTGGAAACATTATTGGTCCTGCTGGCAACTTCTCTACAATCAATGATAATGCTCTATGGATCTTAAGTTTTCTTATGCTGGCCGGCCGTCTTGAAATTATAACTGTATTCGTACTTTTTATCCCCGCTTTTTGGCGTGAATAATCTTAATGAACGAAATTTAATTTTATAACGATCAGAAATTTACAAAATAAGCAGTGTACATTCTAAAATTTAATATCCATTCAATTTCTGGAAAAACCTTGAAAAAATTTCAAATAACTAATTATATCAGCAGTACAAAGGTGCCAAAAATAAATCTCTATTAACCTTATAGGGAGTCTCAGCTGTTTGAAATGGCTGCAATGCATCAAGAATTATAAAATGTTATTTTCAAGAACCTTTAATAAGACAATATCTTTGTAATACTCTAGTTTGTTGACCTTTATCATCAAAAAAAACGGATCATGCAATACCAAAATATATTTTACTAAACGCAGACATCCCCCCCCTCTGTACAATAACCTGATAAGCGAATTACCGGACCCCATAAATATACTGCTAGCAATAACCCTATTCATGCAGTGTAGTAATATCTTGAAAAAAGCAGACGAAAAAATCGAGGAACTGGTGTAAAGACGAATTTAGGCTTCATTCACAAAATACCATACAAAAAGACTTAACAAGGCATCTCAATGAGCGTGCTCAATACTAAACAATCCCTCTCAGTGGCTCTTCCAAAACCTAAAAAGATTTATAAAGGCAAGGATCAACAAATTTCATGATAATTCAAAAACAAAATTTGAAGATATTTGTACTTTTTTCTGCCATAGTGGAATGGGCTGAATAAACACAGGCTTTATTCCTAATAAGGACTTTTAAAAATCAAAGAGCAATAATCTCAGTTTCTTCTAAGGATCCAGGCATAAGCATTTAGATATACTGAACCTCTATAATTTCGTAATTATGAGCACCACCTGGTGCATTCACTTCAATCACATCACCTTCTTGCTTGCCAATGAGTGCACGTGCAATAGGTGAGGAAATAGAGATTTTACCAGTCTTTACGTCAGCTTCTTGATCACCGACGATCTGATAAACCTTCTTTTCTTCAGTATCCTCATCCAAAAGCTTGATAGTGGCTCCAAACTTAATTTTGTCACCTGAAAGACGTGAAACATTAATAACTTCAGCCCGCGCAATATAGTCTTCAAGCTCATTTATACGCCCCTCATTAAGACTTTGTGCCTCTTTAGCAGCGTGATATTCAGCATTTTCTGACAGATCCCCATGCGCACGCGCCTCAGAAATTGCTTCAATAATTCGTGGACGTTCCTGCTGTTGACGCCAACGTAACTCTTCTTTAAGACTTTCGAAACCAGCTGTAGTCATCGGAATTTTTTCCATAATCTGTCCCTTTCTGTTGCACGGAAGGTTTAATAAAAACACAAAAAACAGCTTCCAAAATTACTTTTGGAACCCGAAAACCACAATCCTTCTTATTATATAGTACAGCATTCCTGTTTTCCATATAAAAATAAAATAAGGAAACAAAGCATTCATTCATTATGTTTAAGCCATCTGATATTTTTGTTTGATGCTTAAAGTGTCAAACTGCATTTCCGCCATTAAAGAGTCCTACATAATAACCCCATTGTATTTTTTTCTGTTTTATCATAACCTAACGAAAGAAGACCTTGATATGAAGAGAGAAGAAAAGAAAATCTCTAAAGGAATCCTCTGTAGAAAAATGAAAAAATTAATAATTTTTTTTATATTTTGCCCTTTCTTTTTAGCCACAACAGCCTCTAAAGCAGTAGATGCTTTTGTCACAAGAAATCTTAATTTTAGAACAGGACCAAGTATTCAGCACGTACTTCATAGTGTAATTCCTGCAGGAGCATTGGTATTTGTTCAAAGTTGTAAAGGGGACTGGTGTCACATTAAATACAACACAAAAACGGGCTGGGTTTCAGCTCGTTATCTATCATTTAAAGATGGAAATAATCTTTATCACACATACACAAATTTTCAGTAATAAATCACTGTGTATATAGTCATTCTTCCTAACAGCCATGCAAATATTACAAAAGATCCTCAATTAAATATAGCTACAGTGCAAACGAAATGGTGAACATGTAAAACTGCTAAGCAACATTGTAGTATTATAGCTATGAAGTTGTAAAAATTAGTATTTCATTTAAAATTACAAGCAGCTTTACAATACAAGGACACAACAATGAAAAATGGTTTCACAGCAACAGTGGAAGCTCTTGCTGCACTTATTGCCTCAGGAAATCCTCTTTTTAAGAATGGCGCACTGTGGACACCTCACCGTCCTGTTCGCCCTGAAAAGTCTGAAGGTGGCATTCCATTTGAACTTAAAACATCCTTTGAGCCTGCAGGAGATCAACCTAAAGCAATTAAAACTCTGGTTGAAGGAATTGAAAAGAATGAACGTACCCAAGTGCTTTTAGGTATTACCGGATCAGGAAAAACCTATACAATGGCAAAAATCATTGAAAAAACACAGCGTCCGGCTTTGATCTTAGCACCAAATAAAACTCTGGCAGCACAACTTTACGGAGAATTTAAAAGATTTTTTCCCCACAATGCTGTTGAATATTTTGTTTCTTATTACGATTATTATCAACCAGAAGCCTATGTTGCACGCTCTGACACTTATATTGAAAAAGAATCTTCTATTAATGAACAAATAGACCGTATGCGCCACGCTGCAACACGTGCTGTACTTGAACGCGATGACGTTATTATCGTCGCATCTGTATCCTGTATTTACGGAATTGGTTCAGTAGAGACCTATACAGCCATGACATTCCAAATAGAAAAAGGCGACCAACTTGATCAACGCCAAATTCTAACCAGTTTAGTTGCTCAACACTATCATCGACAAGATCTCAATTTCACTCGTGGTTCTTTTCGTGTTCGAGGAGATATAATTGAAATTTTTCCTGCTCATCTTGAAGACCGTGCATGGCGTATTTCACTTTTTGGAGATGAAGTAGAAACAATCACTGAATTTGACCCTCTAACGGGGCAAAAAACAGACGACCTTCAATCTATTAAAATTTATGCCAATTCACACTACGTAACACCACGCCCAACACTAAATCAAGCAATACAATCAATTAAAAAAGAGCTTGCTCAACGCCTAGATGAACTGAACGAAGCTGGACGTTTTTTAGAAGCTCAGCGTTTAGAGCAACGTACAATTTTTGACTTAGAAATGTTAGAAACAACTGGCTCATGCCCTGGAATTGAAAATTATTCACGTTATTTAACGGGACGAAAGCCTGGTGAACCACCCCCAACCTTATTCGAATATATTCCAAATAATGCTCTTGTTTTTATCGATGAAAGCCATGTAACCATTCCCCAAATTGGTGGTATGTACCGCGGTGATTTTCGACGAAAAGCCACTCTAGCGGAATATGGATTCCGCCTACCTTCCTGTATGGATAATCGTCCTTTACGCTTTGAAGAATGGGATGCTATGCGCCCGCAAACTATTGCTGTTTCTGCAACGCCTGGTCGCTGGGAAATAGAACAATCTCACGGCACTTTTGCTGAACAAATTATTCGCCCAACAGGGCTCATTGAGCCAGAAATAGAAGTACGTTCAGCGCACACTCAAGTCGATGATGTTATAAATGAAATTCGCAAAACAATTCAAAAAGGCTACCGTACATTGGTGACTGTCCTGACAAAGCGTATGGCCGAAGATTTAACAGAATACCTACATGAACAAGGTATTCGCGTACGCTATATGCATTCTGATAATGACACCTTAGAGCGTATTGAAATTCTTCGTGATCTACGGCTTGGTACCTTTGATGTCTTAATTGGAATCAACCTGCTTCGAGAAGGTTTAGATATTCCAGAATGTGGTTTTGTTGCCATTCTAGATGCCGATAAAGAGGGTTTTTTGCGCTCAGAAACATCACTTGTACAAACAATCGGACGCGCTGCACGCAACATAGATGGACGAGTCATACTTTATGCAGATACAATTACTGGCTCCATAGAACGGGCCTTACAGGAAACACAAAGACGTCGACAAAAACAAATAGCCTATAATGAAGAGCACCATATCACACCAACCACTGTCAAAAAAAATGTCGACGATATTCTCAACTCAGGGTGTCAAAATCACCATACTCATACAAATATTCCTGCTGTCATCAGGAAAAATAATTTGCTTGGTAATAATTTAGCTCTTCATATTCAATCTTTAGAAAAATCAATGCGTGAAGCAGCATCTGACCTCAACTTTGAAGAAGCAGCTCGACTTCGTGATGAAATCAAACAACTACAGAAAATAGAACTAGAAATCGTGGATAACACTTTAATACATCATAGTAAACAGTCCATCAATGACTCCATAACAGAATCAAATCTTGACGTTAAACCAGATCTTGATCACGTAGATCCAAGAAACCACGGATACCAGCGTTTTAAAAAAACGAAGGGTAAAAGAAAACAAAAAAAATCCTTTCCAACCGATAATCCAGAGCCCTTAAACTGTCCAAAATAAATCTTAACCACCTCTAAAATCTTTATAAAATGACCAGTAAAGGTATCATTTCATAAAATAAAGCCCTAAACCTCAACTGAGGCTTAAATTTAGCGAAAAAGTTATGTAAAAAAACTTATTACAAGAAAATGCTTCTAAACTCTAAACGAAATCAAATAGCATCTGTTTTCTATATCTCCAAAAACCTAGCTAGTGATATACTGTGTAGCCCAATTTTTATAATCAATATCTTATGAAACATGTCATAACAGAACAGCACCATTATAAGCCAAGAAAGTAAAACGAAGGCTTTATCTTAATACTATAAATCTATAGTGACAGAAATTATATCCATTGTTCATGCTCCTAATAATTCCTGTTTTCAATCCTGTGAGACACAAAAATACTAAAATTATTATTTTCATTAAAGCCGGTTATAAAGATAAAGGTTAGTAATTATAAATACTAGATTGATAAATTAATCTTAAAAAGAGTGTAATTTTTAAAATAGCTGTTTACTAGGATTTTTTCTATTTTTTGATAATTTTTTCTCAACCAAATGGCTTCCTTATGCGTTTTGTCAAAATAAAGTCCAAAATCGTTCAGGTTATATTCAGTTTAGTCCGCGTAGAGTGCGGATAATACGAATTTATGTAAAGGAGTGTTGCTTATGAAAAAATTTACTAAGCTAACAGTGTTATCAGCAATATCAGCAGCAACCATTTTAGTGTCGCTAGATGCAACGTTTGCAGACACAACATTCATCCATAATGAAAATATTATGGAAAGAATAGGGAGCAATTTTCCTTCTCACGATTTTGGCATCCATTCTAATATTCATCACAACCCCCATGTTGAGCATAAAAGGCGAGAATACAACCAGTACCGCGTTGAACGCAAAACGCATCATTATGTCGAACGCGAAAAAACAACACAGCGTCATATACATCACCATCATGTGAGTCCTAATAAGTCAGGGGATGCGTTAACAGCAGGTATTGTCGGCCTTGCTGCTGGTGCAATTCTCGGAAATGTTTTAAAGCAGCCAGAACAACCACAGGTTGTTTATCAAAGCATACAACATCCGCAAGTAGTATATCAAGAAGTTCCACAAAACCGAGTAATTTACGAAGTTCAACAAACCACAACATATCAGCCAGTCCAACAGACACAGACAGCTCGCTGGCTTCAATATTGCCAGAAAAAATATCGCTCATTTAATCCAAATACAGGAACTTTTCGGGGCAATGATGGTTTAGAGCACTTTTGTTATGCTCCATTAAATTAACTTTTCTTACGTTCCAATGAAAAGTCTTGGACGATGTCGAAAATGCTGGGGGGTGTTGTGTGATCAGCTATCTGTAAAGCCCTTGAAGAAAGGGGTTGTGTTGGAGTTCATAGCCTAAGGAGCTTTGTGGGCCATGTCCGCAGATGAAACGGACGTCTTCGCCTAGAGGTAAAATCTTTTCCTTAAGAGATTTCATTAATTCTTCATGAGAACAGAAGGGGAGATCTGTACGCCCAATAAAACCACGAAAAAGGACATCTCCCAATATAGCAAAGCGTGCGGTTTCATTGAAATAAATAACGTGACCAGGAGAATGCCCTGGTGTGTGGAAAACTTTAAAAACATGTCCTGCGAAATGAACGCTATCACCGTCTTCTAACCACCTGTCAGGAATACAAATGCGTGCATCAGTGATGCCATAGCTTTGTGCACTTTTGTGTGCAGCATCCATCACAGGCTTATCATCGCAATGGGAACCGATGATTTTAACATTAAGTGCCTCTTTAGCTTGCATTGCCGCTCCTGCATGATCAACATGACCATGTGTTATCCAAATAGCCTCAACTATAATGCCCTTTTTTTGAATCACTTCTTGAACTCGAGGCCAATCACCACCAGGATCAACTAAAACTCCTACTTTTCGTTCATTATCAAAAAGCAAAGTACAATTTTGTTGAAGAGGTGTAACCGGAATAATATGTATACTAAAATAAGACATGATATCCTTTTCAAAAGTAAAATTTTTCCAAGTGTATAAGTAACATTTTCTTTCTCTTAACGGAATAAAATAGCCTATCTCGATAGCTTTATGCAACTTATGTAAATGTGAATTTTGTAGAAACTAAACTTTCGTCAAGGTTTTGAAGACTCACCGACTATATTTAAGTTTCGTATAACAATGCACCTTACCTTCTTGTGATTAAATAGCGATATTCATTTCGCAATCTTTTATTTCAATTTTTCTTTAAAAATGGATTTCGTGTTTCAGTCTCAGCCAATGTGGACAAAGCAAAGTGGCAGTTCACAAGTTGAGATATTGATCTCCCTATAATTGATGTATAATGCTCAACCAAAATGGTGTAGATCTTACCCGCTCACTCCGTCACAAAAGACTCTTCCCATTCTTATGCCAACAACTTTATTGAAAACAGGAAAACTATATCTATGGCTTAAAAGCAAGCGTTCATGACTATCTTTCTAAGCCAATTGACTCTCGTTAGCTTTTACTCCACATCGATAAAGCAGCCTAACATCGTCTAAATAGTTTTTGGATTACATATATTCAATTTCGCGGTTTAATTTCAAAACAGGAGAATAGCTTAAAATTAACATAACAAAATACAAAATATGATTGTTATTTTTACCGAAAATGCAGGAAATATAATTTCACACCAAGATAACTATAGATATATCAAGCATATTACAAGAATGTGTAGAACTAAACCATTGCTATTCTGCTGCCTTCCCTCTTCAAGAACCTAAACCATTTTTTCAATTATTAGCTATTTTATAAATGGAAAAATCACCTAAAAAATTAACAACCCCTTTTGAATTGATAGCATGATGGATTCTGATCTTATTCGAAATCCTCATCAATCCTTAGCCACAAGGTCTCGCACGTCTTTTCACTATAAATTTCCAAGACTAGTATTTTTTATGCTTGATAGTTAAGAACCCCTCTGTTGTTGTATTTCTGACAACGACTTAGCTCAAAAAATGAAACCAATTTACCAATTAACTAAAACACTAGCATTGAATTTTAAAGTTTGTAGGCATTGTATTTAAATTATGGTTTACACTTTAAAATTCAGCTAACGTTAGCAAATAATAATTTTGATATTGAAGCACTTAAGAAAAATGTTAGCGACATGCACAGTATGCTAAAAACAATTATATATGTTTTTCCTATAGCGAAGGAAGCGATGATGTTAACATCTTTGATTTGAAAACTTTTATGCAAGAATTCTCCACTGATACCCATATTAATAAACATAAATTTTCCATACATTATTGACGGTTTTAGGAAGACAAAAGTGCGCCCACATGCTTTCCCTTCACACACTCAATAACCTTATGTAAAATGCATTTTATTACACGAACACTGTTACACTAATAACCATATCTTAAACAGAATCTTTCATCATAATGATTGGGAAGATGTGCCTAGAACCCGTAAAAATATGCGTAAAAAAGTATTTATGCCGTTCTGTAGATTCGATAAAATATGAAACCAAGATGCAGGTGGAACATACCTCAGTCTTTTTTTACCTAAAATATGATGCATAGCCATGGAGGCAACATTCAATTAGAGAACAGCTCGTTAAGGGATTACACACCATTATCGATATTCCCTTATGAGCAGTATCATTTTAAATCACCTATAAAAAAACTTCTAAATGATTTAGGCATTCCCCACAGTTTCAAACAAAGTATATTGCAGTGCCTTACCAGCACTTTCTCCAGACCAGGCAACCATCTGAAATGCAACATAATGGCTTTCACATACTGTAAGTGCGTGAATTAACAATGCTTCAACCTGTACATGAGATGGATGCACCCCACCAGCAAGAAGAAGCCCCTGCCGGTAAATAACCGAATTATTCCCTTGCCAATAATCAAAATGTCCCAGCAACAATTTTTCATTAATTGCCAGCAATAAGCGATGCATTTCCGCTGTTCGGGCACTGTCAATAGAAAGATCAAATGCACAAGCTAAATGAAGCGCCTCCTGCATTTCCATCCATGAGAAAGAAAGACGATAATTTGCCCATTTTCCCTCTACACAAACACTAATTTCATCTTGTACATCTCGCTCGAATGACCAATCATATTTGCAGGCAATCTGTTCAATAAAGTCAACAGGATGCTCTTCTCTTTCTGTGGCGCAAAACGCAAGCCTCATCATAACCCTCAATCATATTAAAACATTGTCAACAGAACACAAAATGCCAAAACTGTAACGACATTTGCTACAATCAAAGCCTTTACACAAAACAAATACACACTAAAAACACCAAAAATCCACAGAACCCAATAAAGCTTTCTGCAGCAGCCTGATAATAATCAAATGAATCATCAAGTCTTTTCAGTGTATTGATACAATTTCACAGTACTAGCCCCCTGCTTCAAAAAAAGTGCTTTTCGATAAAAAAAAATCAAAAACAAATCTGTAATCTGCTCTAACAGATTCAGTATTAAGCATTTTTTAGCTTCATGCATCACATTGAAAAATTGGGGATATTTTTTCTAATGCTGTCCTTCTTAACAGAAATCTCCTTATTTTTTTCGTGTATGCGTCTTCTCTAGCTCATCAAGACGTCTTTTCAAATCAGCATTATCGGCATGTAATTTCAGCACCATATCTTTAAACGTTTCAAATTCTTCCCGTGAAACAAGATCAAGCTTATTGGCTATCTTCTCAGCCTGCAGACGAAAAGCTGTGCCAGCTTCACGTCGTATACCTTGAACAACATCGGTAGCATCTGTTGCTAATTTTGCTAATTCATCAAGAATACGGTTTGATCCATTACCCATAACATTTTTCCTTAAATTTTAATTATTGACGCATGCATTATAGCGTATTTTAACAACGTTTAGATACTGCATTTGTTCCTTTTGCTCCATTTATAGATTTTATCTCACTATACAGACTTTACTTTGTTTTTTACGCTCACTTTACAATCATAAATTATTACCACAATAAACAAATGGAAACCTACAGCCCTTCTGACTTGACCATTGTGCATTCATCTGTCATTTCTGAACATCATATAACCTCATATAATGGAAAATGCCCAACTCATGAATAATCTTTCTTGTCCAACCATTGCTTTTCCATCTTTCCTTGATCCCATAATCATCCACTTAGGACCTATAGCTCTCCATTGGTACGGACTTGGTTACGTAATAGGTATCCTTTTTGCTTGGTGGTATGCGCAAAAATTGTTAAAAAAACAAACCTTATGGTACGCAAATAATCCTCCTATGGATGAAAATAAGATAGGAGATTTTGTTGTCTGGTCTGCCATTAGTGTCGTTGTCGGTGGGCGCTTAGGTCAAGTTCTTGTATGGGATCCCATTTATTATTTTAACCATCCAAACGCCATCATCGCAGTATGGAACGGGGGAATGTCCTTTCATGGCGGACTCATCGGCATTATCATTGCAATGATCTGGTTTGCCTGTAAAAACAGTATCAATATACGAGCAATGTTTGATATAATTGCTGCAGGTGCCCCTATTGGTATCGGCATTGTACGAATATGCAACTTTATTAATCAAGAATTATGGGGCAATATTACTACAGTACCTTGGGCAGTTTGCTTTCCCTTAGATCCTTACCATCTACCGCGCCATCCTAGCCAACTTTATGAAGCATTCATGGAAGGATTTCTTCTTTTCATTATCCTGTTTATCATTATTTTTGTTTTCAAAGCATTAAAGCGCTCTGGAACCGTAGCAGGAACATTTATTATAGGCTATGCAATAGCACGCAGTATCTCAGAACTCTACCGTGCTCCTCAAGAAGATCCAGAATGGTTTTCTACCCTTTTTCATTCTACAGGATTTACGTATGGTATGGCCTTATCTCTTCCCATGCTTTTTTTAGGTATTTATCTCCTTCTCCCAGCCTTCAAACGTAAATCTAAAAAACATGGCGACCCTAAAAGAAAAAATTAAAGAAATTATTGCGCTTAATGGCCCCATTCCTGTTAGTCAATATATGACGTTAGCACTAACAGATCCCCAATTTGGCTATTATCAAACACAAACGCCCTTTGGACGCTCTGGTGATTTCATAACAGCGCCTGAAATAAGCCAATTATTTGGAGAAATGATTGGCATTTGGATCTTAGCAAGCTGGCAAGCCCAAGATTATCCTCACCCTTTCATTCTTGCTGAAATAGGTCCTGGCCGTGGAACTCTCATGGATGACATTTTACGTACCATTAAAAAATTATCCACAACAGCATTTAATGCGGCTGAAATTTTTCTCGTTGAAGTAAGTAAACAGCTCGCAGAAGAACAAAAAAAACGTCTTTGCTCTTATCAAAAACAAATCTATAGTATTGAAAGTTTTGATCAAATTCCTTCTGGACCGCTTTTCTTAATTGCCAATGAGCTCTTCGATGCGCTCCCCATCGACCAATATATAAAAATTAATGGCGAATGGAAAGAACGCCGCATTACAATAAATCAAGATGGAGATTTCCAATTTATTGCCGCCCCAGGTAAATTTCCTTCTTCTTGTATACAATCCTATTATTCCGAAATACCTGATGGAACAATTTTTGAGCATGCACCCTCACGGTATCAATTAATGCAGCAAATCAGCGACCATTTGGCACATATGAAAGGTTGTGCTTTGCTTATCGATTACGGTGCCTCTGATCTTGCATTTGGCGATACACTGCAAGCAATTTCAAAACATAGATTTTGTAATATTTTTGATAGTCCTGGTGAACATGATTTAACATCACATGTTGGTTTTTCTTTTTTAAAAAAAATAGCCATTGAGCAAGGCTGTTTTGCTGAAATTCTAGAACAAGGAGATTTTCTTTTAAAAATGGGTCTGCTAGAGCGCGCAAGACAGCTTGGAGCCAATAAAAGTACAACATTGCAAGACAAAATCTATCAAGATATCGAACGACTGATTGGATCAGACCAAATGGGTAAATTGTTTAAAGTCTTGCATGTAAGTGACAAAAAGATACCGTTATCTCCTAGATTTTGATTACCAACAATAACGCTCATTGACAAATAAGGGTATCTCACCCACTATTCCCACTTTGAATAAACATCTTATAAGAAACTTTTATGAATCCTGCCCCTTTTCCCATACTTGCAAAAAATCTCTCTGCTTTACATACGCATGGAATAAAGCATGGTTTTTTTACACGCCAAAGCGGTATTTCAAAAAGCCTTTATCAAAACCTTAAGGTTAGCCAAAATTCAAATGATAAACCTGAACACATTGAAAAGAATCGTATTTTTATCGCCAATTATTTTGGTGTTGATGTAAAAAATTTAGTCACTGTCAATCAAGTACACTCCTGTGAAGTCGTTGTGGTTAATCAAGCTATTATGGATGCACTCCCTAAAGCTGATGCTATCGTTACAACAACACAAGAACTCGCAATCGGTATTCTTACAGCAGATTGCGGACCGATTCTATTTGCTGATCCACAAGCAGGTGTCATTGCCGCAACACATGCTGGCTGGCGAGGGAGTTTAAATGGAGTTGTGGAGAAAACAATTTCTGTTATGGAAGAGCAAGGAGCCAAAAGACCATCAATAACAGCAGTTCTTGGACCTTGTATTGGCCCTTGCCACTACGAAGTAACAAGCGAATTTTACAACCAGTTTATTGATTATCATAGGAAGTTCCAAAAACATTTTTTAAAGACGGATAAACCAAATCACTTTTACTTTAACCTATGGACATTCATTATGAATCAGCTAAAAGAAGCAGGGATCCGTGCTTCTTGTCTAAAGCTTTGCACATACAAAAATGAACAGTCCTTTTTTTCCTATCGCCGTGCAATACACCGCAATGAACCTGATTGTGAACGGCAAATTTCTGCTATCGTACTGAAAAATAAATAATGATTCATTAACTCACAGAATACGAATATTTTTGCCATTATTGTCTTCAATATTTTATTGTAATAGCTAAAAAAGAGTTCTTTCAACATGGTTGCTCTTCATCCATTTCACAAATAATACATTGCCCATATTGAAACTGTTCTTCTATAAAACAACAGCAAACATCCCAATTAACAGCCATTTTTCCTCACAGCTAAAAAACATTCTCTAAAAATAGTAAAAATTTCAAAAAAAGAAAAACTCATACCACTTTAACAATGATTGGTAAAATTCTAATATTTTTATAATTGTTTCCTTGCAATTTAAATTTAAAAAGTTAAAAACCGTATCACATTTCACCGTGATTACCCATAGGATCTATTATGAAACTTTTTTGCGGCAATTCTAATCCACGCCTCGCTGAAGATGTTGCAAACTATTTAAATACTCCTTTAGGCAAAGCAATCGTAAAACGTTTTGCTGATCAAGAAATTTTTGTGGAATTACATGAAAATGTACGCGGACAAGACGTGTTTGTTTTGCAATCTACATCCTATCCAGCAAACGATCATTTGATGGAATTGCTTATCATGATTGATGCTCTTCGTCGTTCTTCAGCGCGCCGTATCACAGCTGTAATACCCTATTTTGGCTATGCTCGCCAAGACCGTAAACCTGGACCACGTACCCCTATTTCTGCAAAACTTGTTGCTAACCTGATTACTGAAGCAGGAGCTCATCGCGTTTTAACATTGGATCTTCATGCCGGACAAATTCAAGGTTTTTTTGATATTCCAACGGATAATCTTTATGCTGTTCCTGTTATTTCTCGGGATGTTAAGATGCATTACTCCCTTGAAAAGGTTGTTGTTGTTTCACCCGATGTCGGTGGTGTAGTACGAGCACGTTCCTTAGCTAAACGTTTGAACAGTTTGCTAGCTATCGTGGATAAACGTCGCGAACGTCCCGGTGAATCAGAAGTTATGAATATCATTGGGGATGTATCTGGAAAAGATTGTCTTTTGCTCGATGATATTGTTGATTCAGGTGGAACACTATGCAATGCAGCAAGCGCTTTACTTAAACACGGAGCAAATAGTGTTACAGCTTATATCACTCACGGCGTTCTTTCTGGAAATGCTATTGAACGCATTACTAACTCAGAACTAAAAGAATTGGTTATTACGGATTCAATTATGCCAACGAAAGTAATTGAAAAAGCACATAATATTCGTGTTTTGCCAATTTCTGACCTTATTGGGGAAGCAATTGCAAGAACAGCAGCAGAGCAATCTGTTTCAAGCTTATTCGGTTAAATTAGTTCCATAAGCCCCCTAATGCTGTTTCTACACAAAGATAAAAAAGAGGTGTTATAGTACATTGACTATTAAAATGCATATGAATAATAGTGAGACTGCACTCTTCAAAGTAAATTGAATACGGGTATACATAACTTAAAGAATGCGTCCATTAAAGGACTACGAAAATGCATTCTGTTTGTACATTTTTTCAGTTAATACAACATTTATCACATCAAAAAAACACCTTGAACATCATATTAAAAACCTTCTGCTATATGTTAAGAGATGTTTTTAATTTTTACTCACAATGCCACTTGCAGCGGTTTCTTCATCGACTAAAGTCTAGGCAATGACCAATTTACACAAAAATTGTAAAAGACTTAAAAGATCTCCCAATATACCATAAATACAGTAGCGAAGCTAATAAATCTTTATAACGCATTAATGTTAAACAATAGAAGATCTCAGGATCATAAAGGGTTTCCAGAGTAACATATTTTACTTGAATATCATAATCAACAACAGAAATTTTAGGAAATAAACCCAGTTCTTCTACCAACAACTTTTGTTTTTTACGCATAACCCCTTCTAATATTTCATGAGTTTATTTTTCTTTTACAGCCTGTTCATGATTAGTGAAATAGAATTTAAATTTCCTCTAGTGAAGCCAGAAAAAAAAGTTCATTTACATCAACCTATTATTTTAGAAATAGCATTAAGGTTGAACTAGAAGAACATATTACGTAACTACTTCGACATGAACAATATGCGCCAACTCTATTTTACTCTGCTAAGCCTCAAATAATGACATAACCCAATTTATCTACAAAGGCTATAAAACTACCGTCTAGACCAATTATACAATGTTATATTCAAAAAAAGATAGAAGAAGATGTAATTTCCCTGATCAGGAATTGTCTTCACAAGAGGAGACATCTCCAGTTACTCTTCAAGATCAAAAAATGCTGGCAACAATTAAGAAAAAGTGCAACATTCTGCCACCTCACAAAAAGTAGTTTCAATCTTTTATAACATTTCCAATATTTGTTTTTAATATATCAACTAGTATTTGTTTATTCTCTATCCGAGACACATATTTCTTAATATTTCCTCTTTTTAACAATAGAAATTACCGATTTTTCTCACAACGCTTGCATCTGCGAATTGTTTGAATTATAGGGATATCTTCTGCGTAGACACCCTTGGAGGCAACGTAGAATGGAGCAATCGCTGCTTACTAGCGCATATCTTCATATTCATACAAAAACTGTTATTCGTTTTTGATGGATCTCCAATCATGTAAAAGGACTTAAATTATGAGCAAAAGCTATACTCTTAAGGCTGAAATACGCGAGCGGGTTGGTAAGGGGTCCTCCCGTGAACTTCGCCGCAACGGTCTCATTCCTGCTGTTATTTACGGTGACAAACAACCTCCTTTGGCAATCTCGGTTTCTTATAAAGAAATCTTCTACAAAATTCATGCTGGTGGCTTTCGTACCACTGTTGCTAATATTGTAATTGGTAAACAAAAAATCATGGTTTTACCAAAAGACTACCAATTGGATCCTGTCCGCGACTTTCCCTTACATGTAGATTTTCTACGTATTTCAGCCAAATCTGTCGTAGAAGTAAATATTCCTGTACACTTTCTCAATGAAGATACAGCTCCCGGTATTAAAAAGGGTGGTGTCTTAAATATTGTTCGCCATGAAATTGAATGTACCGCTCTAGCAAACGCTATTCCTGAAGCAATTGAAATTGATCTCTCTAATTATTCCATTGGTGATTCTATTCATATTTCAGCAGTGCAACTGCCAAAGGGTGTTACTCCAGTTATCCAAGATAGAGACTTTACCATTGCAACCATCGCAGCTCCTGCTGACATGGATGCAAATGATGATGCTTTACAACAAGAGAATAACGTAAAAAAAGAGGACAATTAACAGGTGTTAGCAGGCGGGGCATTTTCCCGCCTTAATTTTTTAGATATTCATTACTCCCTCACACTTTACTGAAGGCGCACATGTGGCTTATTGCTGGTCTTGGCAATCCTGGTTTACGCTACCAAAATAATCGACATAATATCGGTTTCATGGCTATTGATGCCATTTACCAGTCCTTCTCTTTTTCTCCATGGTCGAAAAAATTTCAAGCCGAAATTTCTAATGGTTCTATAAATGGTAAAAAGACTTTTCTTATAAAGCCTCAAACTTTCATGAATCTCTCTGGGCAAGCTATTGGTGAAGCCTTGCGATTTTATAAATTAGATTTGAAGAATTTAATTATCATTTATGATGAGCTAGACTTACCTCCAGGAAAAGTACGTGTAAAAATCGGTGGAGGAAATAATGGGCATAATGGCATAAAGTCTATTGATGCCCATTGTGGCACTGACTACTGCCGTGTACGCTTAGGGATCGGACATCCTGGTTCCAAAGAGCTTGTTCATCAGCATGTTTTGGGAAATTTTACAAAATCTGACCAAGAGTGGTTATTTCCTTTATTAGACGCAATTGCAAAAAATATCGATCTCCTTATTCAGAGCAACAAGTGTCTCTTTATGAATGAAGTCTCACAAGCAATAAAAAACAAAAATCTACGATAACAGCTTATTTTTCTAAGACATGGAAATAAATCAATATTTCTTTGTGCAATTCTTGTACATAATACTCTTTTTTGAAAAGGAGAGTAAGAAGTAATGCTTAAAATGATTAAGAAATGCTAGCCAAATGCACCCTTTTTGGAATTTAAAAATTTGTTTGGATTAACAATGGACTGTAACGGATCGTATACATTCGGTTGTTGATTTAAAACTCTGGATGTATCCTCATTGTTTTGTATCACAACCACACGTGAACCAATGGGAACACGATCATAAAGATCTATAATATCTTGATTAAGTAAACGAATACATCCACTTGAAACAGCACGTCCAATTGACCACGATTCGTGTGAACCATGAATGCGGAAAAGTGTATCCCGTCCATTTTTGAAAAGATAAAGTGCTCGTGCACCCAATGGATTATCAGGTCCTGGTGGCATTCCTTGCCCCAAATGACCATAACGCTCTGGTTCTCGAGCCATCATTGCCGCCGTAGGAGCCCAACTTGGCCACCGGCGTTTGCGCTGTACAATCCCTTCACCTTCAAATGCTAATCCTTCCTTACCGACACCAATACCGTAACGCAAAGCTTGCCCATTTTCACCAATAAGGTAAAGAAAATAATCCTGCATATCTATGACCAATGTCCCAGCTGGATAAGATGTATAATATACCACTTGTTGACGCCAAAATTTTGGATCAATTGTTGAAAGGTCAACCGCAGGTAATGAGTAAGACTCATTTGTTATAGGGCCATACAAGGCTTGTATTTCTTCTGGAATATATTGGACGGATTGAGAAGAAATAGATGACATATCTAATTGACGAGTAGCACATCCAACTAAAGCCAAAGGTACTGCAATTAAAAAGGAACGACGAGACAACACTCTTATATTTTCTCCGATTAATTCTTTATGAAAGCTCGTATACTATGAAAAACTTAGCGCACTATTAACATTAACTTAAAATTTCCTTACCCTTAAAATTAGAGAGCGCAAAATATAGAAAAAAATATAACTCATTTTTTCAACATAAACTTTTTCCTTCCATATAGCCGGATGAAGACTATGACTCTTCTCAAAATATGCTATAAAAATTCCAAAGAAGCTTTATCTTGGTCAAATCAATAGAAAAGAAGACACTCATGGGTTTTAAATGCGGTATTGTGGGATTACCTAATGTTGGTAAATCAACCCTTTTTAATGCACTAACAAAAACAGCTACAGCACAAGCTGCCAATTATCCTTTTTGTACAATTGAACCCAATACCGGCGAAGTTGCTGTTCCAGATTCACGAATAGAAAAAGTTGCATCTATTGCGGGTTCAAAAGAAATCGTTCCCACACGCATCAGTTTTGTTGATATTGCTGGACTTGTACGTGGCGCGTCAAAAGGTGAAGGTTTAGGCAATAAGTTTTTAGCCAATATCCGTGAAGTCGATGCTATTATCCATGTTTTACGTTGTTTTCAAGACGAAGATATTACCCATGTAGAAGGACACATTAATCCTATTTCTGATGCCACAACTGTTGAAACGGAACTAATGCTTGCAGATCTTGAAAGTCTTGAGCGACGGATCGTACAAATCCGTAAACGTGCAACTGGAAAAGATAAAGAAGCTCTCATAATTCTACCTATAATGGAAGCATCATTAAATTTACTGCAAAATGGGAATCCTGTCCGGCTATTACTCAAAGATATTTCTTCCGATGAACGCCGCACACTTGATGGTTTAAACCTTTTAACTGCAAAACCCGTTCTTTATGTTTGCAATGTAAGTGAAAATGACGCTGCTCATGGAAATAGTTTTACCCAAACAGTTGAAAAAATGGCAACAGAACAACATACTCAAAGCATTATTATTTCTGCTGCCATCGAATCTGAAATCACCCAACTTAATGATACAGAAGCCTCAGAGTATCTTAATACCCTTGGGCTTATTGAACCGAGTCTTAATCGCCTTATTCGTGCTGGCTACCATTTACTGGATCTAATTACTTATTTCACCTGTGGTCCTAAAGAAACACGAGCATGGACAATTGCACGCGGTACTAAAGCGCCCCAAGCGGCTGGTGTCATTCACTCAGACTTTGAACGTGGCTTCATTCGCGCCCAAACCATCAGCTATAATGATTATATCGTTTTTGATGGAGAAAATGGCGCAAAAGAAGCAGGTAGAGCTCGTGATGAAGGAAAAGAATACATTGTACAAGACGGCGATATCATGCTGTTTAAACATAATACCTAATACCCACTTCATTTTAAAGTTTTATCTTGAAGGTGTTGTAATAATTTCATTTATAAAATTGTTGCAAAACCTTCACGAGATTGTCTATAAGAAACAGCGCCATCATATAATATGACAGCAACTGTTTTCTTCATAGAAGGATGGAAATAGAAGTTAGCGTGTCCAACGTCCTTCATATTTAAACGTTGGAGCATCTTTTAAAGAATCCTTTGTAGCATTCGTAATAAGTTTCCACTTTCCATAATCATTTGTCATCTGGATTGTCTCTGGAGAAACAACTACATAACTCTCCCCGATACCAAGGAAACCACCAACAGCAATAACAAACCCCGCAATGTTATTTTCACGCAGAATGATATCTTTTACTTCACCGATATTTTCATTTTCTATATTGTATACATACGCACCAATAAGGCTCGAAGCAACAAAATCAGTTGCTAAAGGTGTAACATAACGCACAGACATATCTGATCCCACTTGTACAATACCCGTTGCAGAAATCATTTCAGGTTTACTAGAGGGTACAGTGAAAGACTGAGCATAAGCACTAGAAGCCATCAAAAATAACATCAGAGTAGTACATGTAATTTTTTTCATTTTAACATCTCCGTTTTTACTTTGCTTTTACTTTACAAAGTCTCAATGCATCATAACAAGATTTGTTCCCTACGCCCTAAAAAGACCTGTATTCCAGGCTTTTTCTCCTCTTCAGTCTTTATTTTTTCCAAAACTCCCCCTTGAAACCACACCAGATGCGGACTTTTAAAATATAAATAACTCCCCTCAAAATTGTTAAAAAAATAAAATAACCTTAAAACCGGTTTTTTTACGAACCTCCATATAAAGATCTGTAGCTCACATTAAAAATGTAGAAACATCACACGTATAATGCTCAAATGTTTCTGGTATTTCATCCTCATAGGAAAAAATATTATCCTTCAAACAAACACATCATTCAAACTGCTAGTACCATTTATTGTATTAGAAAAATAGAATCTTAAAGATGCCGTGTGTATTACCGAAGAATGTAGTAATATAATCTTTAAAATTGTGGCGTATTTAATATACTCTCTTGTATTAAAAGTAAATATTCAGAGATATTGTAAGAAAGTTAATTTACGGCCTGACGTTAAATTAGATCAAGTTCAATATCTGCATTTATGAAATTTTTTGCAGACGTTATATACAATCTTACGCGTTATTTCCTGCATACACTTCAATCATTATAGTAAAATAATCTTACCGAAATCAATGCGCTTGAAATCACCCAATAACTCTTCTACGCTTTCTCCAAATAAAGTTAGTTTTAGATTCAGTAAAACCTATAAATTCCATCATCTCAGGCTCTAATCAAATTTCACAGATAATACATATTTTGACGATTGAAATTGAATTTAATAATCCAAACTTACTCTATAAATATTTTGTTTTACCAGAATGAACCAATTCATTTCAGATATAATTAAATATGGTGGGAAACTCCCTCCTGTTTATCTCAGCCAAGCCTATGTCTGTAACTTTTTTCTGAAATTTAAAGGGAATAACAACCAAAAGAAAAACCAAGTTCTTTTCAGTTACATTTCTCGACAAGCCACAAGAAGCTCTTTACAAACACAAAGAAAAAATCATATTATATGAAATATGACACTTCACATTGCTCTTTTTCAACCTGATATTGCTGGTAATACTGGAGCAATTTTGCGTCTTGGTGCTTGTTTTGGTTTGCATGTTCACATTATTGAACCTGCAGGGTTTGATCTATCGGACCGTAACCTTAAGCGATCAGGCATGGATTATCTCGAATATGCTTCCCTAGAGAGACACACTGATTGGCAACATTTTATAAGCACAATGAAACACTTGAACCGTCGTCTTTTTCTTTTGAGCACAAAAGCAGAGACATGCTATACGCAGATATGTTATAAGAAAAACGATGTTTTACTTTTTGGTCGTGAATCGGCAGGTGCTCCCGATTATGTCCATGAAGCCGTTGATTATACATTAAAAATCCCCATACAACCACGCACACGCTCTTTAAATCTTGCAATGAGCGTAGCCATAACAACAGGGGAAGCACTTCGTCAAATTGGTTATAATATATAATAGAAAAATTTCACTGAGGATTTCAGTATATTATACTGACAAGATATACCTGTATTCTGCAAATAGTAAACGATTTTTAAAAGAGTGCAATCATCACATTTTTCTAGAATCCAACAGTTCCATAAAACCTCATACTTCCTTGATTGTGCTTCTGAGATAAAATACAAAATACCTTTGCAAACCATCAAGAAAGAACTTCGTAGAGTTAGAAAGATAATAGTTCAGCATATCATTTCCGCTGCAAATAAACACACAGTTTAAAACAAAAGCTGGAAACAACTCCAGCCATAAACCATAAAAAAAAGCGTCTTTGTAAAAATTCACATTATGGACTAATTTTTTCTAATAATGCATTACGATCCATTAAAAACCCGCTTTCAACCCATATCATTTCTATCTCTTTGAGTTTTTTCCCTAAAAGTACTCCTTTAGAAAAACCTCTCTGCATCAAATCCTTGCCATTAATAGGAAAAGTCGGAATCTGCCATTTTAGAGCAAGCTGATAAAGCCTAATAAAATCCTTTGCTTTTTGCGAAACTCCATTTCCCTCCATAGCATCAACATATGATGAAGCCACAGACAAAGATAATTGATCTAAAACCGGCTGTCGACCATGAAAATACATAAGTTTTTGCACAAAAAAATCTGAACAATTTTGGCTAATCATTTTCAACTTTGCCCATTCCGTTAATCGTATCGTTTCTTTATGAGACAAACGTAAGCGCTGGGCCATTTCATGGAGACGTATAGGGTCAGGAGGAAGAAGACTTTCTAGGCGTAACAACAGATCAATTTTCCAACCAAGAGCCTGTTCTACTTTTACCAATAAGTGGATTGTATCAATGCCCCATTTTTCTGTTTCAGGAAAAATGAGTGTCAAAATTCCGCTTTGTCGCATCCATAAAAGAGCACGTGTTGGATCTGGAGCAGCGAGAAGCTTCTTCATCTCTCCCCAAATACGCTCAGATGAAAGTTTTTGTAGACCATGTTTTAAATAAACGCACGCTTTCAAGCCTTGTACATCAGGTCGTCCTGCACCATACCAGGCAAAAAAGCGAAAAAATCGCAAAATACGCAAGTAATCTTCGCGAATACGATTCTCCGCAATACCAATAAAGCGTACTGTTCGACTAGCGATATCGTTTAAACCTCCCACATAATCATAAATGTGACCAACAGCATCACAATAAAGCGCATTAATCGTAAAATCCCGCCGTTCAGCATCTTTTTGCCAGTCCCGACAAAATACCACTTTTGCATGGCGACCATCCGTTTCAATATCAGAGCGGAGGGTTGTAACCTCATAAGAACATGACCGAGTAACAACCGTTACTGTACCAAATGCAACCCCTGTAGGAATAGCTCTAAATCCTGCTTTTTCTACACGCTCTATAACTTGTTGAGGAAAACAGGTTGTAGCAATATCAACATCACTAATAAGCTGCTCTAATAGCTGATTGCGCACAGCTCCCCCCACAATACGCGCCTCTTCACCATCAAAAGACAAAAGATGAAGAAGTGTTTGGATGTCACTATTCTGTAACCACGCAACCTGTTCAAAATTTCGCCTTATGCCCACCCTTTAACCTTTCAAAAAATTCTTTCTCATTATCTCAAAAAAATCTCCTCATAGAAAAATATTTTTAGAAGATACATTATATAATGCATTTATTGATCCCAAACAAATTTCTCTATCTGCGCACGAATATTAAAAAAATAGCATATTATACTTCTTTTCTTCTCATTTTCTGATACAAATCATATAATATTCATTATCATATAAAAGAAATTATCGATTTTACGACAAATGCCTTAAGGAAGAAATATGAGTCAAAGTGATACATCATTTAATTCTAAAAAAAAGGCCAGTATCAAGAATGATGCCCAAGTGATTATTGATGACATTAATACAATACATAAAGAACTGGGTATTCTACAACAAGAGATTGACAAAGTTATTTTTGGACAAAATCATGTAATTGAATATACTTTAACAACTATTTTTTCTGGTGGACATGCTCTTCTTGTTGGTGCTCCAGGACTTGCTAAAACGCGGCTTGTTGAAACATTAGGAACGGTATTAGGACTTGATGAAAAACGTATCCAATTTACGCCTGACTTAATGCCATCGGACATTATCGGCTCTGAAGTTATGGATTCCGATAAAAGTGGTAAGCGCTCTTTCCGCTACATTCAAGGCCCTATTTTTACGCAGCTTCTTATGGCTGATGAAATTAACCGTGCCTCTCCTCGCACGCAATCAGCCCTTTTACAAGCCATGCAAGAATATCATATCACCGTTTCTGGTACCCGTTATGATTTACCTCAGCCTTTTCATGTACTTGCAACTCAAAACCCTCTCGAGCAAGAAGGAACCTACCCACTTCCTGAAGCACAACTGGATCGCTTCTTGATGCAAATTGATATTGACTATCCTGATTTAACAACAGAACGACGTATTATTTTGGAAACAACGAAAGAGAAAAACCAAAGTGTAAGACCGATTTTGTCAGCTCAAAAACTGAAAAAAATTCAAAATATCGTTCGCAAAATGCCTATCTCAGAAAATATTATAGAAGCCATTTTAAAGATCGTCCGTTCAGCTCGCCCCCATAAGAACAACACTCTTGCCAATAGTTATGTTGCTTGGGGACCTGGCCCACGAGCGTCACAAGCTCTTTCACTTTGTGTTCGCGCTCGCGCTCTTTATTACGGACGTTTAGCTCCATCACTTGATGATGTTGAAGCATTAGCTTACCCCGTATTACAGCACCGAATGGCACTTAATTTTTCTGCACGTGCCGAAAATATAACCGTAAAAGATGTTATAAATAATCTCGTGAAAGACATCCTATAATGGCTCTTGGTAAAAAAGTTTTCAAAAAGCACCCAATGTCACTTGCTTCTAAGCTGCATAAAGATGCTACGCAGATGCCATATTTTCTTTTACAGGCACATCTTATAGCCAATACACTGATAACCGGATGGCATGGTCGACGCAAGCGTGGTAATGGGGAAAATTTTTGGCAATTTCACCCTTATGTTGAAGGAGAACCCATTACACACATTGATTGGCGTCGTTCAGCACGTGATGAACATACTTACCTACGCGAACACGAATGGGAAATGACACAGACAGTTTGGCTATGGCCTGATCAGAGTGCATCTATGCATTATTGTTCTCGCTTTTCCAAAATTTCTAAGGGTAATTATGCCATCATTCTTACCCTTGCATTAGCAATGCTTCTTGCACGCAATGGCGAACGTATTGCTATTCCAGACTTAATGCCTCCTACAATGGCATCCAATGTAATAGAACGTGTAGCTTTAGCGTTAGCAAATCATTCAGATGAAAATGCATTTCCAGATTTTTCAGCTATTACGCGCTTTTCACACGCCATCATAATAAGCGACTTTCTCGATTCTTCTGAAAAGATCATCAAACATTTAACCATTTTATCTACAAAACGGGTTAGAGCTCATTTAATTGAAGTTTCTGATCCCGCAGAAGAAAACTTTCCCTATAAAGGTCGTACAGAGTTTTTTGATCCTGAAACAAAAGAAAAACAAGTTTTCGGAAAAGCAGAAAATCTTCGTGAACATTATTGCAAGCTGTATAAAGCAAGACGACAAGAATTAGAAAATTTTTGCTCACGCCAAGGATGGACTTATCATGTAAATACCACAGACCAATCCTTAACAGAAACTGTTTTGCACCTCGCGAACAAAATTAACGCCTCTCCATCTTACAGGAGGGAGCTTTGAGTTTTGCCGCCCCACTGCTGTTACTCGGACTTTTATCTCTACCAGTCATATGGTGGTTATTACGTATAACACCTCCATCCCCGCATAAAGAGCTTTTTCCTCCTTTACGTTTTCTACAAAAGTCGACTAATCAGCAGGAAACTGCAAACCAAATACCTTGGTGGTTACTGTTATTACGGTTAACTATGGCAGCAATCATTATTATCGCTTTGGCACAACCCACTTGGAACAAAAAGCCGGTTATGCTTTCCGGATCTCAATCACTTGTACTCATTCTCGATAATGGATGGGCATCTGCAAAAGAATGGAAAAAACGTGTTTCCATTGCCGAAACTCTTCTTGAACAAGCAGAAAAACAGAAAAAAGATATTTATTTTCTTGCAACAGCTGAAAATGATACCTCCAATATGGGTCCCCTCTCTGCTAAAGCCACAAAACAAAAGTTAATGCATTTGCAACCCCGCCCTTGGCCTGTTAATCGCGTGAATGTACTAAAAAAATTAATCGAAATAACCAAAGGCAAAGCCCTTGATATTGCTTACTTAAGTGATGGATTACAAACAAGTGACGATGACCAAGCTTTTGCTCTTATTGAACAGTTAAAACCAAAAACATTCTTATGGTACTTAGCTGATATTTCCGATTTAATCGGTATAACAGCAATAGAAAGTAACAAGGGAACAATGGTAGCGCGCGTCATCCGTTCGACAACACACAACGAGACCCCTGCCACACTGAGCCTCTATGATTTAAACAATAAACTTCTTGGCCAATTTATAACCAACTTTATTGAAGGAGAAACAACAACACTTGTTCCTTTTAACATACCGCTTGAATTGCGCAACGACGTTGCTTGGGTAAAAATCAATAACCAAGCTCATGCTGCGGCTACCTTTTTAGTCAATAGCCATAATAGAGTGAGCCGAGTTGCTCTCCTCTCACAAAATACCAATGAAATGACACAACCTTTGCTCTCTCCATTTTACTATATTATAAAGGCATTACAAGATAATACACAGCTTATAACAGCCAATGGAAGAGGACTTTCGACTGATATTGATCATTTACTCAAACAAAATCCTTCTGTTTTCATTATGGGTGATATTGTTAACATGCCAGAAGAAGCAGAAAAAAAGCTCTCTAATTTTGTGAATAAAGGGGGAACACTTATCCGCTTTGCAGGAGAAAACCTGAGTACTGCGGAACACTATGATAGCCTACTTCCAGTGCCACTGCGTCCTGGTAAACGTTTGCTCGGGAGTATTATGTCTTGGACAAAACCGCAAAAACTTGCACCTTTTACAAAAAACAGCTTTTTCTTTGATCTTCCTTTTCCGGAAGATATTACTGTCTCACGCCAAATTCTAGCAGAACCAATCCCCAATCTTTTTGAGAAAACGTGGCTCAGTCTTTCTGATGGAACCCCTCTTATTACAGCCACTAATCGCGGTAAGGGAACACTCATTTTTATTCATATAGCTCCCGATCCTACATGGTCAAATTTCCCTCTTTCTGGCTTTTTTGCACAAATGTTACAGAAACTAATCACATTAAGTTCCTACGGAAGTATAAATCAAACATACATAGAACAAAAAACAACCGCACAGAATCCTTGGCGAACAATTACCGCCAACGGACAATTGCAAACACCTCCCTCTCATGTTGTTCCACTAATTCCTGATACCCAAGAACCACTCCGTCCCTCCTATAATACTCCACCTGGACTTTATGGCGTAAAAAATAATTTTTATGCACTCAATATCTTAAACCATTCATCACGCCTTATGAAACAATCATCATTGCTGCCCTCTCTAAACAAGAATTCTTTATCTTACGATACAAAAGAAAAACGTCTTACTGGGCCACTTTTAGGATTAGCCATACTATTATTCGTCTTTGACAATTTTTTAATTTTATGGATGGGTGGTACTTTTTTTCTTAATAGAAGAAAAAATATTCTCCTTTTTCTCCCTCTTATAATAAGTTTCATCACCTTGTTTTCGCATGTACCAACAGTTCATGCACAAAACGTAAAAAATCATAATGAGACCATAGTACAAGCAGCTGGCTCTACACATCTTGCATATATTGTAACCCATAACCATGAAATTGACACAACTAGTAAAAGTGGACTAGAAGCACTGAGTCAATTTATTGCAGAACGCACAATGCTTTCTCCCGGCTCTGTGATAGCACTTGATCTCGATAGAGATGAGCTCGCCTTTTATACTCTCATTTACTGGCCAATTGATGCTAATAGCCCTGTACCAACACAAAAAAATCTTGAAAAAATAAACGCCTTTATGAAACATGGAGGCACTGTTTTATTTGATACACGTGATCAGATAAATACCAACCTTAATCTCACAGGAGCTGCCACCCCAAGCACACAAAGGTTACGAACTATCTTAAAGGGATTAAATATTCCAGCGATCGAACCAGCATCAACTAATCATGTTGTTGCGCGTTCTTTTTATATTATGCCAGATTTTCCCGGTCTCTACCGTGGTTCACATTTATGGGTTGAATCATCATCAACAACTAAAGAAAATAAAAATTTTCTTGCTACAGGTGATAATGTAAGTTCTCTCCTAATCACTGCAAATAACTTTGCCGCTGCTTGGGCACTAGATGAAAAAGGAATGTGGAAATATCCACTTATCCCAAATGATCCGATGCAACGCCTCTGGGCATTTCGTGCAGGATTAAATATTGTTATCTATGTGCTTACAGGAAACTATAAAGCTGACCAAGTTCATGTTCCAGCACTCCTAGAACGCTTTAAAAAAGAAAAAAGGCAATGATACCATCCTTCACTTTTCAACCTTTTTTGCCTCTTTCTTGGATTCTCTTATTAGGAGGTATATCCACCTTTTTTGTAATTATTGGGCTCGTTGCACGACGCCAAGGATCTTTATTGCGCCTTATAGCATTAACCTCACTCATTCTTGCTTTGCTTAATCCGATGATTATAAAAGAGCAACGTGAACCACTTAAGAGCACAGTAGGTATTGTAATTGATCGCAGTAAAAGCCAAACATTTGGCACACGTAAAAATGATAGCGATGCAGCACGTGCACAATTAACCAGCGCATTAGCGCATTATCCACAATTTGAACCCCGTTTTATTGATGCTGGAAAACTTGCTGATAATCAATATGCACCCTCAACAAATTTATTTCATGCTTTAACACAAGCTATATCTGATGTACCACCATCTCGTTATGCAGGCACAATTTTTATCACCGATGGACAAGTGCATGATATTCCACCATTATCAGATTTTCACCATAAAGCGCCTACTAATGCTCTTATCACAGGAAGACCAAATGAATTTGACCGCCAAATCAAAATTATTTCCCCTCCTCGCTTTGCCCTCATCAATAAACCACAAACAATCTCCATCCTTTTAGAAGATAAAGGACAATCTCAAGAATCTCTAGAAAAGAAAGCAAATATTACTGTAAGTGTTAATGGAGAAGAAGTAGGACATTATTCTGTCATTCCTGGCATTATTTTTCAAACTGAAATCACTCTTCCTCATGCTGACAAAAATATCATCCAAGTTACAACTGACGAGCAAAAAGGTGAATTAAGCTTTGAAAACAATCGCGCTATAACCACTATTGAAGGAATCAGAGAAAATTTACGTGTTCTTCTTATTTCAGGTGCACCGTATAATGGTGAACGAACATGGCGCGATCTTTTGAAAGGAGACTCCAATATTGACCTTGTTCATTTTACTATTTTACGTCCTCCCAATAAAGCAGATAATACGCCATTAAGCCAATTGTCACTTGTGGTGTTTCCTACAAGAAAGCTCTTTGTTGAAGAGATTGATAATTTTGATCTTATCATTCTTGATGGCTACCAACACTCTTCTGTTCTCCCATTAATCTATTATGATTATATAGCTCAATATGTACAAAAGGGTGGCGCATTACTGATGATAACAGGACCTGAGTTTACCCAGAAAAACTCACTTGCAAAAACACCTCTAATAAGCATCCTACCGGCATTACCCAATGGTGTTATCATTCAAAAGCCTTTTCGGCCTAGCTTAACCAAAGAAGGTGAACGTCATCCTGTTACGCGGGACCTTGCAACGCCTACCTATCCAGCTTCTCAATGGGGGCAATGGCTAAGGCAAATTGCAATTAAAAATATAAATCAAGGCACTGCTCTCATGAAAGGTGCTGATGAACAACCACTTTTACTTCTTTCCCGTGTTGGCAAAGGGCGTGTTGGGATGTTGCTTTCTGATGAAAGTTGGCTTTGGGCAAGAGGTTTTGAGGGTGGAGGCCCTTATGCAGCTCTTTATCGTCGAATTGCCCATTGGCTTATGAAAGAACCAGAACTTGAAGAAGAAAAATTAAGTGCGGTAAGCAACCATCGTGGCTTAATGATTCGTCGCCAAACGCTCAAAGATCACCCAGAACCAGTTGAAGTAACCTTTCCATCTGGAAAAAAAGAAAATATTGCCCTTATAAAAGAACAAGAAGGTGTTTTTACAACAACTATTAATACGGATGAAACAGGGATTTTTACCATAAAAAACAGCGATTTAAAAGTTCTTGCTTCTGTAGGAGCGCATGATAGTCTGGAATTATTTGACTTAATTTCAACGGAAGAAAAGCTCGCCCCCATCATTAAATACACCGATGGATACATAGCACGTTTACACAACAAAGAAAAAGAAGGCATTAATCTTCCTCCGATCAAGTTGATTCAATCACAAATAGGCTCAACACCTCCCCATAACCATTCAATTGTTCTGAAAGAAGCGATGGAAACCCGTTTAGTCAATAGCTTCTATTTTTCGATCTTTTCGGGTTTCTTTGCACTACTCGCTTGTCTTTTACTTTTGAACAGCATGTGGTATTGTGAAAGCCGTTAAAAGTTTCTAAGAATTAAGCTACAATTTTAAAATGTGGCTTATTTTACAAAGACTTTTCTTACAAAACTGTTTGCTCATTTAACAATCTTTTCTTATCTCACTTGTCTCAAAAATGCATCAGCTTGTCTTAATAGTCTTTTTCATTGCCTAAATTAATTTCAACGCTATGCTAATATCTATGTTTTACCTCGCCCATATATCAGATGTGCATCTTTCACCTCTGCCGCAACCTTCCTTATCTGAACTTTTTGGGAAACGCCTTACGGGCTACCTGAATTGGCAAAGAAAACGTAAAAGCCAAATGGCAAGAAATGTCCTAGAAGCTTTAATAGATACCTTAAACAAGAAAAATCCTGATCACCTTGTAATCTCCGGTGATCTTGTCAATCTTGCTCTCAATAAAGAATTTGAACAAGCGCGTAATTGGTTACTTAAGCAAGGTAATCCTCAAAATATTTCTTTAACATTTGGTAATCATGACGCTTATGTCCACGGAGCATTCCGAAAGGCATGTGCTTTCTTTCAACCTTGGATCACGAGCGATTTCCCTCAAAAAAATGCTTTTCCTTATATGCGCATACGCAATAATGTCGCCATTATAGGCACTTCTTCAGCTATCGCTACACCACCCTTTCAAGCTTCTGGCTATTTTGGCAAAATGCAAGCGAAAGTTTTATCACAACTTTTAAATGAAGCTGCAACACGCAACCTTTTTCGTGTTGCTATAATACATCACCCTCCTTTTCACCATGCAACTTCTTGGTATAAAAAGCTATGGGGCATAGAACGTTTTCTAGACGTTATAAAACATCACGGCTGCGAACTCGTTCTTCACGGACATACTCATTTACCTACATTAAATACCATTAAAGGAACAACGGGAAAAATTCCCATTGTCGGTGTTGCTTCTGCATCACAAGCTTTTGGTGGTAAAAAACCACCTGCAGGCTTCAACTTATTCGCCATTGAGCGCCTTCACCATCAATGGCACTGTCAATTGCAGCGTTATAATTTTATAAACAAAAAAAATGAAATAGCGTGTACTGAAACAATTGATCTTTAGCACTTTGTAAAACAAGTAAAAAACAAAAATATCTTTTGGTTCAGAGCATTTTAAATAATAATATAATTGGAAAATTCCTTATATAAAAGGAATCATTGTTGTACCTGGAGGCAACTTAGCCTCATCTTCAGGCTCTACATGAATAGAAATACGCACATTATCAAATTCTTTTTGAAGAACAGCTTCAATTTTATCACAAATCTTATGCGCTTCTCCTACCGACATCGCTGCCGGTACAACCAAATGAAACTCTATAAAAGTAACTCTACCAGCAACACGCGTAAGCAAATCATGTACTTCAAGTGCACCGTGGGCATTTGCAGAGATGAGCTCACGAATTCGCATGGTTTCATTCAATTCAACCCCAACATCCATTAACCCTTGAACGGCACTGCTAATCACCTTCCACCCCTGCAAAAGAATATTAACGGCGACAATTATAGCTAAAACCGGATCCAAGACGCCCCATCCACCCAGAAAAGAAGCAATGAGGCCAATTAAAATAGCAAGTGAAGTAAAAACATCTGTTATAAAGTGTATTCCATCAGCTTTAAGAACGGGTGAACGGTGGATTTTTCCCTGTTGAATAAGAACCCAACCCCATATGTAATTTATGGCACTTGCAGCAAGATAAATCACGAGCCATATTCCAGGTTTTTGTACTAACTGAAAAGTTGAAAGAGCCATCCATGCTTCTCTTAAAATTACAATTGCCGCAATAATGATCAGGATTCCTTCAAGAATCGCAGAAAAATATTCCGCCTTATGATGTCCAAAAGGATGATTATGATCTGCCGGCTTCATACTTACCTTAACAGCCCACCATGCTGCCAATGTAGCGAATATATTTACGATTGATTCTAATGCATCAGAATAAAGTGCGATTGAACCAGTAAGGTAATATGCCCAATATTTTAAAGCAAAAATAATACAAGCAATGAAAATAGAGTACAAAGTCAAGCTTTGTATATCGATTTTTACATTCATAATCATACCCTTTTCTTCAACTAAATAAGGGATAACATTTTCAGCCCTACACCCTATGGTATTTTTTCCGTATCTGCCAATATTTCCTCAACATCACAGAAGCTTCACAAAAAAATAAACGACTCTTATAGCCATTGTTACTGCAGCAACTGCTTGGTATACGGTATAATATAACGGATAGAGTAGTATGGATATAACTCAAAAAAGAAGCAATTAACCCTCTAAGAGAAGTCAAACGCATCTTACTTACGCACTGTTTAGAAATCTTTAGTATATCAGCGCAATTACGCGCAGTGAAAAGATCGTTCAGCATTTTGCTACGACCTAACTTTATTAAAAAATACAACCGCTAAAACAACTTTGAAAATCATTTTTATGAGCGAAAAAGAGAAGTAATTACCCCAAAAAAAAGAATCTGGGCATTGGGGACCCAGATTCTTTACCCTTAGCAAATTAAGGATATGCAGAGCTTAGGAAATAGCGGGGACCTAAGACTCTGCACCCGATACAACACGATACACGGTGCTGTACTCAGTGTCTTCATACTATACCCATGGTTGTATTTTGTCAACATGAATTCTATCATAGGTTTAAAATAATGAATTTTTTTCTTTATCAGAAATAAAGCAAGCATTTCACATCTGGAAATTTAAAAAAAAGAACATTAAAAACCCTGTATGCGTTTGAATATCATAACAATTCACGAAACTGATGACCCACGTCTGGAGGACTATCAAAAAATCCGTGAAAAAGACCTTGTTGGACGACAACATCAATTTATTGCTGAAGGAAAAGTAATATTAGCAGCATTACTGCATTCGAAGGAGTTTTCTGCTCTCTCACTGCTCACAGTGATAGAACGCCTTCCTGGGCTTATGCCACTTTTAGAAAAAGCACAACCAGCATGCCCTATTTATTGCGTTCCGCAAAAAATTATGGATGAAATTGCAGGATTTCATGTTCATCGCGGTGTACTCGGTATTGGTAAACGAAAAATGCCACCATTATTACAAAGCTTTTTAAAAGATCTTCCAGAAAAAGCTTTGATTCTAGTTTTATGTGGTATCTCTAATCACGATAATATGGGCGCTATTTTTCGCAACGCCGCTGCCTTCGCCAGTAATGGCATCATCGTTGACAAAACTTCGTGTGATCCACTTTACCGCAAATCAATCAGAGTTTCTACTGGCGCAGCGCTGAAAGTACCTTATACGCGAGGCGCCAATATTAACAACATTATAGAAACTTTAAATGATGCAGACTTTCATCTTTATGCTCTATCCCCCTCTGCACCATCCACTCTCAAGCAAGCAAAAACAAAAAAAAGGACAGCACTGATATTGGGAACAGAGGGTGATGGCTTACCAAGCCATGTGCTACAAAAATCAGAAACTTTACGCATCCCCATGGCTCGCGGCTTCGACAGCCTCAATGTTGCCACAGCATCAGGTATTGCTCTTGCTCATTTTGCTGATTTTAATAAACTCCACTAAAAATAATAACGCTCTAAACTCATAAAAAATATCCCACTATGGATTAATTTATTTTTAAGAAGTGATTGTTTCAAGTTTGGAGGAAGCAGCAGTTTTTGTTTCCAGATTGCATAAAACGCGCTTCAACATCACTTCAATATCAGCAGCACGTTCTGAACGGGCCACAAATCCTCCCCCAAGAACGCGTGATTCATTATCATTACCATCATAAAAAACACAAGCTTGCCCTGGTGCAACAGCACTTTCGTGCTCTAACAAATCAACGAAAAATATACCTTCTTGATAATGTAGGCGAGCAAGATGGGGGGGACGGGTTGAACGCACTTTTACAGCTATTTCAATGCCACCAGGAGGAAAATTATCCAACTGCTCATCACCCAGCCAATTGACATCACGCAAAAAAAGCTTATGTGTTTCTAACATTTCACGCGGACCAACAATAACACGCGCATTTTCTACATCAAGATAAACCACATAAAGCGCTTCACCCGTTGCAACACCAATACCACGACGTTGGCCAACAGTATAATTTACAATTCCCGAATGCTTTCCTAAAACTTGTCCATCGATATGCACAATCGCTCCAGGATTGACAGCTTCTGGACGCAATTTTGTGATAACATCAGAATATTTTCCCCGCGGAACAAAACAAATATCCTGACTATCAGGTTTATCAGCAACAACAAAGCCCATTCCCGTTGCTATTTCACGAACACGTGCTTTTGAAAGATCACCAAGCGGAAAACGCAAATAATCAATCTGCTCTTGTGTTGTTGCAAATAGAAAATAACTCTGATCGCGATCAGCATCAAGGGGGCGAAAGAGTGCTCGATGCACACCATTGGAACGCGAGCGAATATAATGTCCTGTTGCCAAAGCATCTGCATCTAACTCACGCGCAGTTGCTAATAAATCAGCAAACTTAACGGTCTGATTGCATGCGACACATGGTACAGGAGTTTCTCCGTGCGCATAACTTTCTGCAAAAGGATTAATTACAGCTTCATGAAACCGCTTTTCATAATCAAGAACATAATGAGGTATCCCCAATGTCTCTGCTACGCGGCGCGCATCTTCAATATCTTGTCCTGCACAACACGCTCCCACTCTATGTGTTGCAGCACCATAATCATAAAGCTGCAACGTAATTCCAATGACATTATACCCTTCCTTTTTCAAAAGGCCTGCAACAACCGATGAATCAACTCCCCCCGACATTGCTACAACAATGCGAGAATCTTCAGGTCGTCCTGGTAAATCAAGACTGTTCAAAAACATGCATTTATTCTCTATTTAATGGATATCCATTCGTTCACATTCTTACTTATGCGCACTGTTCATTGCTTTTTATGCTTATGTCCTTTTATATTTTTTTTGTACTTTACACAACCAACAGCATCACTTTCTTTTAAATGGCTGCAAACAAAAAATAGTGATGTAAATAAGGCACAATAAAAGTTTTTTAAAAATCCGATAAAAACATCGCAAAAAACTATTCCACTCACTTCATTTTGTATCACATTTTCACAGGTTGGCTTACTTTATTAATTTTTTTTCAACGCGTTTAGCTCTTTTTTAAATTTCATGTTTTAAAAACGAATCAAGTCCTTGACTAAAGGTAGAGGATACAATGAAAAATTTGATAAAATTACCAATGAAATATGTTATGGGGCCGGATGGAAGTCCGCTTACAATTGCCGATTTACCACCGAAAACAACAAGGCGCTGGGTGATCCGACGCAAAGCTGCAGTTGTTGCGGCTGTGAGAGGTGGATTATTAAGTCTTGATGAGGCATGTCAGCGTTATTCTTTGACCGTAGAAGAATTTCTTTCATGGCAAAGTTTGATCGATGAACACGGTTTAGCTGGATTACGAACGACAAAAATTCAAAACTACCGGCACTAGTTGCTATTGATAATGATTTGATAACAACTTTAAAAGTTTATTTAAAATAGCCAAACTTTTATCAAGTTTGGCTGTCTTTTTATGTTTTCAGCAGATAGATATCTCCAAAATTATATAGCTTGCATCATCACCTATCATCCAGCCATGGAGTTAGATTGAATTAAAGTACCATTATCCCCAACTGCAGCTTTCTTTCTTCGCCTCTCAAGAACCTGCGCACGTTGTAATTCTGTATTGACTTCATGGAGAGCAATTTCAGCATTTGTTTTTTGAAGCTGCAAATCACGAATCGAGTTTATAAGATTATCGCGTCTTTGCCGTGCCGCACGAGCCAAAGCAGAATAAGCAAAGTGATGAACATTATTGTTTCCAGATTTACGTTCTTCATTAACAATTTGGGTATCCAGTTCTAACACCATCTGCTCAAATTCTGCTATCATCATCTCAACCTGTGCAATTTCACGACGTTTTCCACGCACTTGAAACATCCTCAATCGCACCATACTTCCCCGTCGCTTCATGCTTACTACTCCTTAATTGCACCAACAATTGCAAATTGCACTAACCCAAAATTAGTACATTTACCTACATTTTAGTTACACTATTTCTGAAGAAAACAGTCCACTTGACTAACATTAAAATATAATTTCTTAATCTTTCCCCAAAGCGTCTACAAACATAATTTTCTTTCAAAAAAAATAACTATCTTTTTGCTTTTCGCATCCACTATAGAATGAAGAGATTTAAAGCTCAGTAAATAAACACTGAAATTGTAAAAAAGTAATTTAAAAGAATCTTTTATAAGATTTTTTTAAATGAATACAAAAACATTTCACTTGTTCATTAATTTTAAAAACTAAGGGATTTTTCTAAAATAATTTTGAAATCCCTTTTAAAAATGAAAATATTTTGTTAACCACTATAATAGATAGTGGGGAATTCAGTGGTTATTGTTACGCGTACTACTGAAATATTCATAAACACTTTTATTTTAAGTGTTTAATTTCATGAATTGTTTTTTATTAACAGTGGTTATACCAGCAGTTAATAAAATAATAAAGTGCTCCTTCTGATTCGGAGGAGCGAAGTGAGGGATCTAAGATGCGCGTATTATTAATTGAAGATGATAAAGCAACTACCCAGAGCATTGAGTTAATGCTAAAGTCAGAAAACTTTAATGTCTATATTACTGATCTAGGTGAAGAAGGAGTCGATTTAGGTAAGCTCTATGATTACGACATCATTTTGCTTGATCTGAATCTTCCGGATATGTCAGGCTATGATGTCTTGCGAACCCTGAGATTAGCAAAAATAAAAACTCCTGTCCTCATTCTTTCTGGTATGAATGGCATTGAAGATAAGGTACGTGGTTTTGGTTTTGGTGCAGACGATTATATGACAAAACCGTTCCACAAGGATGAGTTAATTGCACGTATTTATGCGGTTGTTCGTCGCTCTAAAGGGCACGCGCAATCGATCATTGTTACTGGCGATCTCACCGTTAACCTTGACGCAAAAACAGTTGAAGTTGCTGGACATCCCGTTCATTTAACTGGTAAAGAATACCAAATGCTAGAGCTTCTCTCTTTGCGCAAAGGCACCACGCTCACCAAAGAAATGTTTCTCAATCATCTCTACGGTGGAATGGATGAACCAGAACTTAAAATTATTGATGTCTTTATCTGTAAATTGCGGAAAAAATTAGAAGCAGTCTCTTCTAATGTTAACTACATTGATACAGTTTGGGGACGTGGTTATGTCTTACGTGACCCAGTTGAAAATAACGTACGTAAAACCGCTTAAACAGTGAAATCGCACATTGTAAAATCTCGGGGTACAGCGGGCCGAGATTTTTTTTTGTTCCAATAAAAGCTCGCACGCAGAAAATCTCTTAGGTATATAGAGAATATTTCTGGCTTAAGAAAATCAAAAATTCCCATTTATAGATATAACATCATCGTTCTCAGATAAAATCTAAGCTACATTTTTGCAACACAACTTAAACACTTATATCTTATTTTAAAGCTTCTTCACACTTTCCAAAATAATACAACCGTTGGTTTCATCTATATTTATTTTCATATCTGTCATCTCAGAAAGTAACACCGTATAATAAAATTGGATGACATGAGCATCGATATGTTCTTCCTTAATGTTCCCATTATATAACTCAATAAAATGAGAAGGAATACGTAAATTGTTACCACAAACCTCAAACCGAAAAGAACGTTTATGTTCGTCCTGCAAAATCATAACAACGATTTCACCCCCACGAGAAACTGTTGCGTTCGCTATCAATAATAAATTCAGTAAAAGTTTAACTTCATTTTTTGGTAAAAGCAACGCAGGAGCCTGCCATTTTAAAATTGCCTTTTCTTCCTTCATATATTGCTGAGAAACCTGCTCAGCAGAACGTGTATCTATTTGTCCTCCACTTGCCCCGGAAAAACCAAAAGCCAACCGCGCAAATTGCAAACGTGCAGAAGCACTGGCAACGGACCAACGCACCAATTGCAAAGCATCTTCTTCAGCTCCTCCTTCATCATAAAGCTCCATCGCATTTTGAATAGCGCCAACAGGTGAAATTAAATCATGGCAAATACGACTACAAAGCAAAGCAGCAAGATCGGTAGAATTCAAAGAAACAGTGAACGTCATAATTATTGAGAACTCCTAGATTTTAAAAAGTTTCATTTTAAAGCAAAACTCTTAATATCCCATGCACACATATATGGAACCTTAACAATCACGATAAAATTTTTTTAGAAACAAATTTAAGGATTTATATATCTTATTCTCTCATTTTTTATTTGAACAGAATAAAAATCCTAATATTATCTTTTGGTTTGTAATTTATAAAAGGAAAAAACTCTATGGCTCTCCCTCTTTTAACACATTGCTACAAAAGGATTGTATCCTTAATCTTCCTTTTATTCATAGTTATAAACTGCACAATCATAAACCATGCAAATGCTCAATCCCAACCAATACAACAAAAGGAACCCTATTATTCGCTGCAAGAAATTATCGATTCCGGCCATATCTTCTTTGGAAAAACTTCCAGTGGTATAGCAGTAGCAATTCAAAATGTTTTTTCACGATATGGTCACCCAAATGCCTATATTTTAGGAGAAGAAGCGTCTGGTGCTTTTCTCGCTGGACTAACCTATGGCGAAGGAACACTTTTTACTAAAAATTATGGACAACAGAAAGCTTTTTGGCAAGGACCCTCTATAGGATGGGATTTTGGTGGACAAGGCTCTCGTTTAATGATTTTAGTCTACAATCTTAATAAGATAAATAATTTATGGGGACGCTATGGTGGTATTTCAGGTTCAGCCTATTTAATAGCAGGTGTTGGTTTTCATATCCTTCAGCATAAAAACGTCCTATTAGTTCCGATACGTACAGGAGTTGGTGCACGCTTCGGCGTTAATGTAGGATATTTAAAATTAACACCCACACCGACATGGAATCCATTTTAAATGGACCCCTATTGAAAAGGAGATTTATGCTTATACAATCGCTTCTTTTTTTTATTCTTGGAGTCGCCTCCATTTCTTGGTTACTTGTGATTTTTGCCCCTCTTATTTGGCGCAAAGCCGTTCATTTTGCCCATAAACATGTTTCTGCACAAATTCCACTATCACACACTGAAATACAGGCAAATTACGATTTTCTTTCTGCCCAACATGCTGTAAAATTAGCGCAAAATGAACACAAATACGACTCTTTACAAAAAAAATATGCCCAACAAAAAATACAACTTAGCAAAGTAATGGGACAGCTTTATCAATTATCGCTTCGCACCGAAGACACTTATTCCTCAAAAAAAGAAGTTTCTACAATCAAACAAAATGACGGTGTAACAAATAATTGCATGATGGAAATCAAAATTATGCACGAAAAAATAGCACAATATCAGCAACGTTTACAAAAAATTAAAATTCATGAGCTTGCCACCGCTGCTAACCATCAACTCCTAGATGAACTGCGTGAAGAAACAAAGGAATTAGCAGCAATATTATCTGCCCAAATAGCGCTACAGGAAGGTGAAATATCACCCATAAATACACTGATCAAAAACTCCAAAAGAAAAAATGACTTGGCGTCGCGTATTCGTAAAAAAATAGCCCACGCAAAAAAAAGTTCCTTACATAAGTAATCTTTTAAAACAACTTAGTATAAATATTTAAACTGACAAACATTTGCGTTATCATGTTGATAAAAACATATAAGATGATCTTTATGCCCAAGAAATTATAGTAACAGAACAGCCGCTAATTCTGATTTTTTTTAGTTATCAACTATAAAATACTTTCCAAGGTATAATAAAATTAAAGCTAACTGTTAAATAGCCTTAAAGATAAAAAATATTATCTCAAAAACAATAAAAATCTCTTATTCCTTGGATAATCATATCCTGATCGGTCTGCGTCAAATAAGGATGCATAGGTAAACTTAAAACACAATCTACTAAAGACTCAGAAACAGAAAGAGAACCTTTTACATAAGGAAAATTTTTATAAGCTGGCTGCTCATGCAATGGAGTCTTATAATAAATCATTGTGGGAATAGAATTTTTCTGTAAGTATTCCTTTAATTTGTCGCGATTCTTCACTTTAATAGTGTATTGTGCATAGGTACAACGAACATTCTCTATCATTTGCGGAACTGTGACGATGTCCCTTAAATTATCGGAATAATATTGAGCGATTGCCATACGCTTTTCCATCTCATCTTCAAAGATAGCAAACTTTTCTAGCAAAATTGCAGCTTGAATTGCATCTAGGCGCGAATTCATACCGATACGCACATTATCGTATTGTGTTTCGCCTTTACCATGAAACAGAATAGAACGCAAAAGCTCTGCCATACTATCATCATTAGTCATCATAGCTCCCCCATCGCCATAACACCCTAGTGGTTTTGCGGGATAAAAACTTGTCGAGGATACATCACCAAACGCCCCACACATAATTTTACCGCTTCTCCCCCCAATCGATTGAGCAGCATCTTCAACAATAAAAAGATTTTCCTTTACCGCTACTTTAGCAAGTTCCTCATAATCGGCAGGAAGCCCAAATAAATCAACAGCAATAATTGCCTTTGGTTTGAGTCGTCCCTCTTTTTTAATCATTTGGATCGCTTCACAAAGTTTTTCAACATCAAGATTGAACGTATCAGGCAAAACGTCCACAAAAACAGGTTCAGCTCCTACCAAAGCGACAACTTCAGCAGTTGCAGAAAACGTGAAGCTAGGACAAAAAACAGCATCTCCCGGACCAATATTTTTAGCCATAAGAGGCATCTTCAACGCATCAGTTCCATTAGCACACGCAATAACATGCCTAACACCAAGATAATCTGCTAATTGTTCTTCAAACTCTGTTACTTTCGGTCCCAAAATATACTTACCACTGGCGACCACATGCGCAATTGCAGCATTAATTTTGTCTTCAATACGTGCGCGCTGCGCTGCAAGGTCGATAAACTGCATATTAACTCCATTAATCATCACAATAATGCAAAAACGCTATACTTATCCCTTTTATCTACGATAATTGACACTAGCAACAGTTAAAATCCGTAAAACGGCAATCGCATCATCACCATTTGTACGAGGCGACTGACGCATTGCAATACAATGAAGGAAATGCTGTAATTCACAAGTAAGCGGCAAATCCTCACAAACATCAACATACTCCAGCTTATCATTACTAAAAGCCCACTTTTGATTTTCTTTCCACACGGAAAAACGGTGCAATGCCAATTTACGGCTCCACGGTTCTATATCATCAAAAACGAGCATAGCCTTTGTACCAACAACAGTTAGACGTCTTTCACGATATGGACTAAGGCGTGAAGTAAAAAGATGACTACGTACACCATTTGGAAAAGTCATGTGAATATGAGCAAAATCAGAAAGCTGATCAATAACAGCTGCTCCTTCTCCACGAACTTCAGAAGGTTCACATTTTGTTAAAGCCAAAATCATAGAGAGATCATGAGGAGCAAGATCCCATAAAGCATCGCTTTGTGTATGAAACTTTCCAAAGCCTAATCGATGAGAATAAATATAACGTATCTCCCCTAATTCCCCTTTTTCCACCAATTCACATACTTTTTCAAAAGCAGGGTGAAAACGCAAAATATGACCTACCATAAAAATTCGCCCATATTTCGCAGCAACCTGAACTTGGTATTCAGCATCCTCTACATTCAAGGCAATTGGTTTTTCAACAAAAACATCTTTACCACTTTTAAAAGCGCGTACTGCATTTTCTGTATGGAATTGGGGAGGCAACGCCAACACCAGCGCATCAATATCCTCACGAGTAAAAAGATTTTCCGGAGCAATAGATTCCACACCATACATGCGAGCATAACCTGCAGCACGCTCAACATTCCTATCAGAAACTGCTACTAAGACTCCTAAACCTTTGAGTGTTCGTATATGATTTTCACCCCAATTTCCGCACCCTAAAACTGCTACACGTGGCACCATTTTTATGCTTTACCCTGCTTATTAATAAAAAAAAATACACTTCTACTCATTCCATACCGAGGATGAAATAGAATGACAAGAGAAAAGCGTAAAAACGATGCTTGACATCTCACTATTCTACCTCTTATACCCGTACAGAATGAGATAAGTTGTAATCATATTTGTCTATCTTGGCGGAGTAGCTCAGTAGGTTAGAGCAGAGGAATCATAATCCTTGTGTCGGGGGTTCAAATCCCTCCTCCGCTACCGTTTTATTTTCGTTGTGTTTTCAGAGGACCTTGCACTGTAGTGTGTGTAGCCTAAAAGCTGTTTTGTATAGTTTTTAAAGAGTCTTTGTACTAATTTATTTTTTCAAAAGTTTTTTTTAAAACGTTCCAAGAATTATCTTAAGTCTCTCAATTTTTCGTAAGAATTTCTCAAAATAACCCTATCTCCTTCTGATTTTTTAAAAAAAGAAAAAAAGCAACCTCTCTGCAACTATATAACTATGCAGACCCCGTTACACTCTATTAATCATTTTCTGTTTTTGCAGCATGTTCTCAACTCTTCTCCCTTATAAAATAAACAAATCGAGATTGACACAAAATGATGAACACAAATAACGAAAAAATCTCCAAACAGCGTGTAGCGTAAAAAGAATTTACATACTTTTATCCTGTAAAGATAAAAATCAAAAAGGCCATTATTAGAAATGGCACAAAATTGAAAAAATAGTGAACATCCTCAAAAACTTAAAACAAAAAAACTTTATTTTTTCTTCTATAAAACCTATCATACCATTTCATCTTTGTGAACAATAGGCTCAATACTTGCTTCAAAAAACATCTTTGTATAGCCGTGTTGTGCGTGCAAATTGCGCAAATTTTCGTTGCTGAGCTCCTCAAGAATGACCCCTTTGTGCATAATGCCAACACGCTCACAAATGTGTGCAACAACAGCAAGATCGTGGGATACCATCAAATAAGTGAGCTTTTTTTTCTCTCGTAACGATCTCAACAAATTTAAAATTTCAGCCTGTACCGACACATCCAATGCAGATGTTGGCTCATCAAGCAATAAAACCTCTGATTCAATAACCAAAGCACGTGCAAGAGCAATACGTTGACGTTGCCCTCCAGACAATTCATGCGGATAACGGTAAAGAAATGAAGAATCTAAACCAACAGAATTTAAAGCATCATGCACCCGTTCCTTTGGATTATCCATATTATGGATTTTGAGAGATTCAGAAAGAACAGTATAGACCATTTTTCTTGGATGAAGTGAAGCATAAGGATCTTGAAAAACCATTTGAACCCGGCGTAAAAAATCCTTGTTTCTATTTTTTGCTGCTTCTTGTCCATCAAAAATGAACTGACCACTATAATCCGGAATAAGCCCAACCAGTGTATTCAAAATAGTTGATTTTCCGCATCCTGATTCACCAATCAAACCATAAGCTTCACCACGCTTAATATGAAAGTTGACATTTTTAACAACCGTTACTGCTTTATGCCTATGTCCAAAAGTTACAGATAAATTAGACACATCAATAATATTCTCACAATTACTCATGGAGTAGCTCCTTCAACGCCATTAACAATCGTAGGGTTATGCAACCAATCAGAATCACGCTCAGGAACAGCCAAAACATCAACAGGACTATCAAGCCGTGGCAAACTAGCTAATAGAGCTTTAGTATAAGGATGAGAAGCACTAGACAAGTCACATGCAGGCAACTCTTCTAACACACGACCTGCATACATAACCAAAACACGATCACAGAAATTCGCAATCATATTCAAATCATGACTAATGAAAATAAGTCCCGTTCCAGATTTAGTTACAAGCTTATCCAACACTGATAAAACTTGACGTCTTACTGTAATATCAAGTGCAGATGTTGGCTCATCTGCAATAATTAAATCAGGCTCAGGAATGAGCATCATCGCAATCATCACGCGCTGCCCCATACCGCCTGATATTTCGTGAGGAAATAATCGCATCACATGTTCAGGATCACGGATATAAACAGATTCTAACATAGCAATCGTTTTTTTACGCGCATCAGATTTTGAAACACGGTAATGAATACGGTAGGCCTCCATAATCTGTTCCCCAATCCGTATTAATGGATTAAGCGAATATTTAGGGTCTTGTAAAATCATTGAAATACGCTTCCCCCGGATAGTCCGCATCCGAGATTCACTTGCAGCCAACAAATCAACATTACCAAAGCGCATTTTTTTAGCTTTAATAATTGCTGTTTTTGGATTTAATTTTAGTATCGCGCGCCCAGTCATTGATTTTCCTGACCCAGATTCGCCAACAATTCCAACTTTTTCTTTTCCGATGGAAAAATTAACACCACGCACAACCTCTAAATTGCCATGCGTTGTAGGAAAAGAAATACGTAAATCTTCTATCTCTAATAAATTTTTATCCATTACGTGGATCCAATACATCACGAAGTCCGTCGCCTAAAAGATTGAAAGCAAGGCTTGCAAGCAATATTGCACAACCTGGTATTGCAGCCAACCACCAACTTGTCATCATAAATTCACGACCTGTCGAAAGCATTGCTCCCCATTCAGGACTTGGAAGTTGAGCACCTAACCCTAAAAAACCAAGACCAGAAGCCGTCAAAATAATTCCAGACATGTCTAATGCTAACCGAACAATCACTGAAGGAATACACATAGGCGCAATATGAAATAAAATAATTCTCAAAGTAGATGCACCCTGCAAACGGACTGCTGAGACATAATCAGATGAACGTATAGTCAAAGTCTCGGCACGCGCTAAACGTGCTATCGGCGGCCACGCTGCAACAGAAATTGCAATAGCTGCATTTTCAATGCCTGGCCCTAAAGCCGCTGAAAAAGCAAGAGCTAGAATCAAACCTGGAAAAGCAAGAAAAATATCGACGATACGCATAAGAACAGCATCAACTACTCCTCCCATATAACCAGATATAGTTCCAACAATCAATCCTATAGGACCTACAATAATTGTAGTGAGAAAAACGATATAGAGAGTGATACGCGTACCAAAAATAATTCTGGTAAAAATATCACGTCCCAACTCATCGGTTCCTAAATAATGCTGCATAGATGGCGGTTGCAATCGATGCAACAGATCATTACTAAAAGGATCATAAGAAGTAATCCAAGGAGCAAAAACTGCACACAAAGCAATAACCAGAATGATAATCAAACCAAATACAGCAGAAGGATTATGAGAAAATTTTATTGCTGAATAATAAGCTTTTTGTACATTTGCTTGAATTATCGATCTTGGGACAGGTTCATTTAACCAATATCTCAAAGAAAATGATGATTGCAATTTATGATGATTATTTTTTGTCATAAACGTGTCCTCGGATCAAGTATGCGATAAAGAAAATCAGAAAATAAATTAATAGCTATAAATATAATTCCTATAAGCAAAGTGCATCCCACAACTGCATTCATATCTCCTGCTAAAAGAGCATTCGTCAAGTAACGCCCAAAACCAGGCCAAGCAAAAACTGTCTCTGTTAAAACAGCACCTTCTAATAAAGAAGCGTAAGAAAGTGCAACAACAGTGATAATCTGAATAGAAGCGTTGCGAAAAGCATGACACCAAACCGTTCGCATCAAAGATAATCCCTTAACACGTGCAGTAATAATATATTCCTGATTAAGCTGTTCAATCATAAACCCACGAGTCATACGTGTAATGTAAGCCATAGAACCGAAACCCAAAATTAAAGCAGGCAAGATAATGTGGCTTACCGCATTACAAAAAGCCTCCCACTGCCCCTGCAAAGCGGTATCCAAAAGAAAAAATCCTGTCCTAGATTCAAACGAATATTCATAAAGAAAATCAATCCGCCCTGGACCACCAACCCAACCAAGTTCAGCATAAAATATTAATAATGCCATCAGACCAAGCCAAAAAATTGGCGTTGAGTAACGAAGGAGCGTAAAAATACGAACAAAATGATCAATAAATGAATCACGATACATTGCTGCAAAAACACCAAGTGGAATACCCAAACTCGTGCCAATAATAATAGAAATTGTTGCAAGCTCTAACGTTGCAGGAAACACGCGCGTAATATCTTCCAAGACAGAGTGCCCCGAAGTTAACGCATCCCCCAAATTAAGCGAAAACACATCGCGAAGATAATTCCAATATTGAACTATCAATGGCTTATCAAGACCAAGCTTGTAAAACATGGCATCGTAAGCTTCTTGGCTAATATTATCACCAAGCATAGCAAGAACAGGATCTAAAGGAAGAATGTGACCAAGAAAAAAAGTAATGGTCACTAAACCAAGAAGCGTAAAAAATACAGAAATAAGCAACTTAAATGTCTTAAAAAAAAAGGCCCATAAGTACAAATTCTTCTTCTTTGGTGATGTTGCTATATTAGCTTCTAAACACGATAAAGTCATCTTAATAAGATCCTACACACTGATAAAAAGTAAATGCGAAGTCTTCCCCCCGCAACACAATAAAATAAATTATAACAAAGCTTTACACACAACTTTACTGATACGACTGCGCATACTTTTCTGCATCATTGTAGTAAATTCTAAAACTATTCCAAACCCAATTCTTTACTGTAGGCCCTATACCAACAGTATAATACGGCTGAAATAAATAAACCATGGGACCATGCTCAAACATATAATACTGCAAGGCATTATATTGCTTAATCCGCTTATCTTGATCTTTTTCAAATAATGCATCCATTACCATTTTATTAGCCTTTGCATCATAATAGCCAGCGCGCCAAGCCAGATTCGTGCTATGAGTTTTTGTAAATGTCGGATCAGGATTAAAAACACTATTTAATGAAACAGGATGTCCATCAGGGTCAGAACTCCCCCACCTCATAACCGCAGTATCATAATTTCCACCACGAACACGACTTAGCAATTGAGCATGTGCCATTTTTTCAATTGTAAGCTCAATACCAATTTTACGCGCATTTTCCTGGATAGATTGTGCAACAGATGAAGCATAAGAAAGGCTGCTCACCAAAAGATTAGCTTTAAAACCATCAGGATAACCCGCTTCACTTATAAGCTGCTTTGCTTTTTCTAAATCTAGACTGAAAGGTAACCCTTGCTCTTCATTCAAAGCCCCCGGAATGCCTAATGGTATGTAACTTGCTCGTGGAATTGCAATACCTTTTAAAATAGTTTTTCCAAGACCTTCATAATCAATCAAATAACGAAATGCTAATCTTACTTTTTCGTTAGCAAAAATTTCATTTTTGTTATTCAGCGAGAAATAAACAGATTGTGGTCGTAAAACACGGCTAATTCTGATAGGACCGTTCTGCTTTTCAATGCTCAAAATATCCTCTGAAGAAAAATCGCGCGCTACGTCCACATCACCTTTTTCCAAAAGCAATCTCTGACTCGTTGACTCAGCGACATGACGTATTACAATCTTCTGTATTTTTGGAGCTTCTCCCCAATAATGTTTAGCTGCTTGTAATACGACTCTGTCTCCCGGATTCCAGCGCACTAATTTATAAGGACCAACGCAAGCCGAATGGGTTGCTAAATATTTATTACCCATATCACCATTAACACTATTCGCCTCAATTATTTTCCGATCGAGTAAAGCAGAAGCATAAGATTGCCCGATAACAATCAATATAAGATGAATAGGATAAGGTTTATCCAATTTTAATTGAAGAGTTTTATCATCTAAAGCTTGAATACTTGTATCTATATTATCTTTTGTAAACCCATAGGCTATAAAAGACTGAGCAAAATTAAATCCTAATTTAACAATACGTCGCATTGACCATGCAAGATCTTGCGCTGTCGCCACTCTTCCATCATCAAACTTTAAATCATCACGAAGATGAAAAATAATTCTTTTTCCATCATCTAAAACATCCCAAGATTGAGCCATTGCAGGACGAATTTTTGCAGAATCAGATTTATCATATTGCACCAATGCACTACACATATTCATCAATATTTCACTTGTTACAATCTCAAGTGATTGCGCGGGATCAAAACTGCTAATTGAATCAATATTCCAAGCCATCACCAATGCACTTTTTTGTGGTGCACTTAATGCTGATGATATGAATCCATTAAAAAAACTTGTCACCCCTAATAAAAGATAAAGCCTCTTTAACGTTTTGCTTTTTTTCATTTTATTCCTCTACTTTGCATTTTATTTTTGAAAACATTTTTTACACAAAGCAATTCTAATTTTTCTATTGCCCCCCAAAACATAATCATAGAATTTCCTGCTTAATTTTCGCAAAATATATTCTCAATCTTTAATCTACAAATTGAGATACCTCCCCTGCCTTTTCAAATATGAATTCTCATGATTACAAATATAGACTACATAGCATACCACAAACTATACTTAATTCCACTTATAGTAACTCCCCTGCAGTTTCGTCTCTTAGATGGGTTTAAAAGCACTCTCATGCAGGGGAAACAGCGTCGTACCTATATCATAACCAGGATTTCTTTATAGTAAAGGAACTTAAATACACCTTTATTTCTCAATTACACTATAAAAAATACGCGGAGCATTATTCCATACCCATTTTTTAACAACAGGTGACATAGCAACAACACTATATCTTTGATAAATAAATGCATATGGCCCTGTTTTCATAAGCTCTCGCTGCAATTCAGCATATTTCTGTGCCCGTTTTTTAGAATCCTTTTCAAATAATGCATCCGTCACTTTCTGATTCATATTTGCATCATAGTACCCGTTTTGCCAGCTGGGATACGCTGTATTTCTAGCTTCAGGTCGATTATCGGAATTGTAAATAAGACGTAAAGCCATTGTATGAGGATCCGCAGAGTCATTATTCCATCCAACAAAAGCAGTCTCAAAAGAACGTGCATAAATTTTTGAAAATAATTGCGCACCTCCTAAGCGTTCAATTTTCAAATTCACACCAACCTTTGCAGCATTATCTTGAATAGATTGTACAATCGGCAAATTAAAAAGAGTTGCTCCGACAAGAATACTTGTCTCGAACCCATTCGGATAACCTGCCTCGGTTAAAAGCTGCTTAGCCTTTTGAAAATCAACTTTAAAGGGTTGTCCTTCTTGTTCATCTAAAGCCCCTAAAGTTCCAAGAGGAAGGAAACTTGCACGCGGAATAGCAAATCCCTTGAGAGTTGTCTTTGCAAGACCTTCATAATCAATAAGATAGCGCATTGCCAAACGCACTTTTTCATTAGCAAAGATAGGATTCGTCATATTGAAGCCCCAATACATTATAGATGGCGCCAACACTCTCTCAACCTTAATATCTGATGTTTTTTGAAGATCTAGCAAATCTTCAGATGTCAAACCACGTGCAACATCAATATCGTTTTTTTGTAACAATAAACGTTGTGTTCCCGACTCATCAACATGACGAATCAAAATCTGCTTGATCTTGGGCGCTTTTCCCCAATAATTAGAACTTGCACGCAATAAGATAGCCTCGCCAGGATGCCAACTTGTCAGCTGATAAGGACCGACACAAGCAACATGGCTAGCCAAATACCGATTTCCCATATCCCCGTCTTTTTCATGCTTCATGATTGTTTGGCGATCAAGCAAGGCTGTAGCATATCTAGCAGCAACATTACTAAGAATAAGCTCTTCTGGGTAAGGCTTATCAAATTTCATTACCACAGTTTTCTCATCTGGTGCTTGAAGAGCAGAATCAACTGTTTTAGCTGTTATACCATAATCACTAAATGTCCCAGCATTAGCCATATTCAATTTAACAACCCGCTTCATACTCCAAAGAAGGTCATAAGCATTTGCAGGACGACCATCATTAAACTTCAAGCCATCACGCAAGTGGAAAGTAATCGTCGTACTTTTACTATCCCCTGAAACCTCCCAACTTTCTGCCAGAGACGGAACTATTGTAACGGCATCATCTTGAGCAGTACTAACCAAAGCATCACAAGTATTCTCAATAATTTCAGCTGGAACAACTTCATTGATTTGCGCTGGATCAAATGTAACAATACTATCAATACTCCAAGCCATCACGAGTGTATCAACAGGGGTTTTTGCGGATAGTTGTTGCAAAGAGGCACTTACGGCAATAAGAGCAGAAATAAAAGAACCACTACTCCTCAATAATTTTCTCTTAAAACTCATCAATTTTTCCTTTGTAATATTTTTATCGATTCAGCATTTTAAAATGACACAACAAACTCACGATACCAAAAAACTGAATAAAAACGATCTAACGACCTACACATATTTATTCCATTGTTTAATCTGTTTGTTGATGCCCTAATAAAACCGTAAAAGCGCACACCCTACAGCTCATATGCTGCTAAATTTTACCCACACGACAACACATAACACCCATTATTCACTGAAACAAGAAAATTATCCCCTTAGGCTAATCATTGAATCTGAAAGCCATGAATAAAATTATCACATGAAAATTTATAACTTATCATCCCATTTCCTTAAACTACATCAAAAAAATAATTGCGCTCCTAAATATCCAATCTTAAAGCGCGAACACTCTCCCTCCCTCATTAACGTAATTAAATTAAACAGTTGGTGAAGCATAAAAATATCTTTTTTCAAAAACATACCGCGATTAAAATCATCTAACCTTTTAAAAACTAAATATAAAACAATACCTTAACCTTAAACAGTAGGTAATATGATAAGAAAAAATCGGAGCAAAAAATACCAATTTTTCAGATATCATCTTTCTAGAAAGACACTATCTTCAAAAAACATCACGCCTGACAAGAGAGCACATAATTAAACATACATCTTCCACTAACAAAAATAAAATCCACCACACTTGCCTCGCACAAAAACATAGCTGAAGATAAACTTTTCTTAAACTGCGACTTTTACCACCGCTTTGGGCATCCAAAAAATTCACAATAATACCAATATCCTTAGATTCAATGGAAAATATTAAAGATTTAACTAAGCATTACAGCAGATAAAAAACCTTTCTCGCTTCCGCCTACTTCTTTAGAAGACAAAACTCACACATATAACAAACCACTATTAGAGGAAAGCTATCAGATAATAAAGCATCATACACATATTCTAAGTAATTGAGCATAATTTTTCATTATGGTTTTTTAATTTTTTACTTAATTAACAATCACTTGAAAACAGAACATCTGGCCAAGATAACTCATGACCATACTTCAAAAATAGAACAGCATATACACGAATAAGCCCAAAATTTAACGACAAAAACACCCTTCAATATGATCATTAACAATCCCTATTGCCTGCATAAAAGCGTAACAAGTAATCGGCCCCACAAATATCCAACCACGTTTTTTTAAATCTGTCGCAAGACGCACAGAAGAAGGCGTCATAGGATTATCCCGCAATATTTGAAAATTTACCTTTTCATGACGCTCAGACTGCGGTGGCTGAAAAGACCAAAAATAATGAGACAAGCTGCCCCATTCCGCAACGATTTCCGTTGCTTTTACGGCATTATTAATCACTGATAGAATTTTTCCTTTATGACGAACAATGTCTTTATTTTGCATTAATATTTTCACCTTTACTTTATCGTAGTGGGTAATTTTTTCAAAGTCAAAGTGATCAAACGCATTTCTAAAAGAGGAGATTTTTTTTAAAATTGTTAACCAAGAAAGTCCTGCTTGAAAACTTTCAAGGCAGATCTTCTCAAATAAACAGCGATCATCAAAAACAGGCTTGCCCCATTCATTATCATGATAAGCACAATAAAGCGGATCAGTTCCTGCCCACGAACAACGAACCTTTCCATCTGCCCCCATAAGAAGCCCTTCACTAAGCACTACATTTACCTCACTAAAAGAGTGTGTCTTGACCATCTTGTTTTGATTTTATTCGTTTAGATTTTAGAGATCGACCGGAAACATGATTTTGTGTTGAAACACTAATTTCACCGTCAAAAAAACGCAATTTTATTGATCCTGTTTTTGGAAGTTTTACTAACCGTTTAATAGGTTTATCATTTTGCTCCAAAGCCAAAACAAAACCACGCTCTAAAATACTTTGGTATGAAGCACTTCTTAAAAGTCTGAATGATAACTCTGCCTGAGCACGTTGTTTTTCAACGCTGCGCAAAAAAGCACGATGGAGACGGATAGTATATTCTATGGTATTTTGCTTGGCATGTTCAACATTTAATAATCGTAGCGAAAAACGTGCACCAACCGCATAAAAACAAAAACGTTGTTTATCAAAACTTACGTGAAGAGCACGCTGCAATCGACTTGAAATTTCATCAAAACCACGCCGTGGTAGAGAAAAAAGTTGGTCGACAGTTAAAAGTCCTCGGGTCACAGCACGCAATTTTTGTTGATGAAAATCAAAATAACGCGCTAACCCTTTGCGTAAACGTGCACCAAGCGAGGCCACTTCCACTTCGAGATCAAACTTAACGGGAACAGCCTTTTCTGCTGCGCCTGTAGGAGTTGGAGCGCGCCAGTCAGCGACATAATCAATCAAAGTCCAATCCGTTTCATGCCCAACAGCAGAGATAACCGGAAGTGTAGATGCATAAACAGCACGAACAACAGCTTCGTCATTAAATCCCCACAAATCTTCTAAACTTCCTCCTCCCCGTGCAACAATAATAAGATCAGGTTTAGGAATAATACCTCCTAAAGGAAGAGCATTAAAACCTTCAACAGCATCAGCCACTTCCCTCCCACTTGTCTCCCCTTGAACACGCACAGGCCAAACCAAAATATGTAATGGAAAACGATCTGATATACGATGAATAATATCGCGAATGACAGCACCTGTTGGCGATGTCACAACGCCTATAACTCTGGGCATATAAGGCAAAGGTTTCTTCTTGGACTCATCAAATAAACCCTCATCTGCGAGCTTCTTCTTGCGATTTTCTAACAGCGTCATTAAAGCGCCAACCCCTGTTGGTTCAAGTGCTTCAATGATAATTTGGTATTTTGATGACCTCAGATAAGTGGTAAGTTTTCCAACAGCGATTACTTCCATTCCTTCTTCCGGAGGGAATTTAAGCTTTTCCATAACGCTGCGCCAAATAACAGCCTCCAACCGCGCCTTATCATCTTTTAAAGCAAAGTAGGCATGCCCTGAAGCATGAGCACCACGATAGCCTGATATTTCCCCACGTATCCGCACATAATCAAACTTTTCTTCAACAATACGCTTTAGAGCTCCTGCTATTTCAGAAACACTAAATTCTGCAACGTTCGTTGCACCTACTTTTTCACCAAAAAAATTCATCATTTTTCAATTCACAGAAGTTGAAATATTCACTCTTTTAACATGTACACAAACACATCTTTGATTAGAATGACATGCTTCTCTAAAATAGAATGTCTTGAAATGACATTCTATACACAACATATTAACTTCTTTAAAGAGGCCTTCGACGCGCTAAAAATCGCCCTTATCATCTCGAACCTTTATAATTGTCTCTTGGAAAATTCTTAGAAAAAAGAATGCCCAACAAGTTAATGAAAGAAACACTATGAAAATATCTCGAAAAATGGCAACAGAACTCGAACGCGCTTCAGAAACAGCCACAGAGGTTACTCCAGCCTTAAAAGGCCGTAAACTCGAAAAAAAAGTGAGAAAAAACAAATAGCGGAAAAAAATCTTTTCTCTATAATAATGGCACCATCACAATTACGCAACGGGAATGCTATATGTTTAAAGATATGTCAAAATCAACAATATGCCCAACTCTTTTTATGCATTTTCCAAGTGTGTAATACAAAATTTTGTATGCATAACAATAAAATTTTTTAAATATCTAGGGAAAAAGGGGTTTGTAATTCTTACAATCCTTTCTACATGACTCCGGTGGAAATAATCATTTTTATGCCTATTTTTTCTTTTTTACGTATTCTTATAAAAATAACGCTGTAGCATTTTATTTTCACTAATCTTTTCTAAAAATCAAGCGGCATAAAAAGCCTGTAGTAACAGCCACAATCACCGCAACAATACCATATAAAAAACCATATTTGTGAGCTGCTTGAAAAATTGTATAAGCTATATGTGCTTTGACAATTTCAAGAGTCGTGCTTGCACTATCGATAAATTTTCCATCACGAAAAAGATAAGCACGAGCCTTATAATGTCCAACGGGAATATTTGCCGGCAAACGAAAATGTGCTGTAAAAAGTGTACCAGAACCAAAACGAACACCGCCCACTTCCTCATTATAAAGGTTTTTGGCCCTTTGCAATTTTATAAGTTCATCGCGAAAAATTTGTATTTTCTTCTGATCCTGTTCATTCGTCTGCGGCAACAAATGGGATAATCCTAAACCTAAGCGTTTATAAGTCGCAACGCTAGTAATAGCATCAATCTCACGCGTTGTAACAACATAATAAAAGAGAGGAACATTTTCAAAAACAAGAGAATCTGCGTTAACCCAAACTCCAGCATTACGTTTTTTTTCTCGTATAACCATAGGCCGGGTTTGTCCCTCTAAACTAACCACAATATCATAACCATTCTGTCGAGAGTATAATGGATCTACATTTTCCAAAACACCAGCAATATAAAGATCACAACCTTCGAAATGTGTATCGACCGTAACCCTATTTGTTGTGACGATAATTTGGATAGTTTCGTGATTAACTTGATCAATGAATGCAGCTTTTGCACCAACATATGCCCACGTAGGAAAAGAGACTACGAAAAAGCAAGCAGAAATGATCCATAAAGAAAATAATCTACCCATTTTTATCTCATAAGAATATCCAGAGAAAAAAGATTATCAGGGCGCACAAATAACTGAAAAGCAAGACGCATACACATAATCAACACTAAAAATGCAAGCGCCATACGCAATTGTTCAGCTTTTAACTTTCGTCCAGCCCGTGCTCCATATTGCGCACCAATACTTCCTCCAAGCATCAGCAAAAAAGCCAAAACAATATCAACAGACTGATTAGTCACACTTTGCAAAACGGTGGTAAAAGAGGATACAAATGTAATCTGAAAAAGTGAAGTTCCGATCACCACACTTGTTGGAACACGCAGCAGATAAATCAGTGCTGGTATCGTAAAGAACCCCCCACTAATTCCCATAATAGAAGATAGCAACCCAACAATTAATCCAATCCCTAAAACTGGAATAATACTGACATACAGCTTTGATGCCCGAAAACGCATTTTAAACGGCAAGCGATGGATCCAATTATGCCTGCCGGCAAGACGAATATTGACTTTTTCCGCCTTGCGCTGACGCACCATATCACACCAACTTTCAATAATCATCAAACTTCCTATGCTCCCAAGAAGAATCACATAAAGAAGCGAAATTATTAAGTCTAATTGACCTAATTTTTTCAGGAAAGAAAAAATCTGGATCCCGATAAAAGAACCAGTTCCCCCTCCAATGGCTAAAAGAATACCAAGTTTTACGTCAAGAGTGCGTCTTCTAAAATGTGTAATCGCCCCCGCCACCGATGCTGCAATCATCTGGGTGGCTCCCGTTCCAACAGCAATAACAGGAGGAATATTATAAAAAATCAATAAAGGTGTGATAATAAAACCACCACCAATCCCAAAAAGACCTGAAAAAAAACCAGCAATGATTCCCATACCAATCAAGATCAGCATATTGAGCGACATTTCAGCAATTGGTAAATAAATACTCACTTACAGAACCTTCAAGATAATTGAGTTTTCTAGATAATTTGAGAGGCTTCTCTCCAATAGTCTTTCTTGCGTTTTCAAAAGGACAATTTTAGCTGCTGGGCATAGCATCTTGGCAAAATGAGAAACACGCAATACTCTACATTTATTAACTTAATATCATAAAATTTAAAAAAACGAACTCCTATTAAAAATTCATGAGAGATAACGCTATTGCTGCCATAAAGACAATGATTAAAAAATAAAGAAAAATTTTTTTAACAAGATAACGTGAAAAAAAGGAAAATCCTATAGACTCTGTACTTAAGGAAGGAGACTGATCATCCCCAATGCTATGACCAACTGCTTGAACATCAGAGCATTTTTTTTCTACTGCAGAGCGCTCCACAGAATCCTTAATGTTTTTAAAAGAAGGCTTCATGGCATTTATGTGCAAAGTGCCTGTACCCTCTTCTAGCACATTATTCTTAGCATGTGTTGAAATTGGAGTTATATTGTTTTGTGCTGAAAAGTTTTGTGCCTCTTGAAACGAAGCTCGTTCTTGATTGCCCTCACATTCCATATGAGCAAGGTGCTGCACAACAGAATCAGAAGGTTTTAGACGAAGCGTACGCCGGGTTACCGACGCTTCTTCTAGGATTTTTTTTTCGCTATGCAGACTTTGAACAAGAGTTTTAATCTGCTCTAAATATTCAAAAAGCTTTTTTTCTTTTTGGCAGCGTGTATAGTGCTCAACCAAAATTGCCCGACTAATGTCATCTAAGTAAGATTTTAAATTCTCTTCTATTATAGAGCTTTGCGACGTTAAATGGCGAGGCGAATACTTCATTTGCATTTGTGCATAAACAGAGCGTAATCTTTTAGCAATGTCCGACATCGTTACTTCAATCGGCGTATCCGCCTTCTCCTTTTGCTCAACAGCAAAAAAAGAAGACTTATCATTCTTCATCTGCTTTGTAGTATGACTCTTCGTATTCAAAAGCTCTACCCCTCATTGTATTTAACAACACTACGCCTCATTAATGTTTGCAAAAAATTGCAATGAATTAAGAAATGTGCCCTATTTTAGTAAATAGAGCTTTAAGAATTTCTAAAAATATTTAAAAAAGCGACATTTAAATTTGTTGCTCTCAAGGTTTTAATCAGAACATCACTTCTTTGTTTTTTCAGCATTTTGCCATGACATGAAATAGCTATTGCTCCCATTATAAGTTGAGCATGTGCAACAAAAAATAATATCTTCATAACCTACACTACTGTTTTTACTTTTTGTTCAAGCAAAGAAAGCAATTATTAACGTAAAAAAAGAAGCATAATACAATGTATATTAGAAATAACGATAAAAGAGTACCAACAAATGTGAGAAAGCTTATATAATGAGAAAACCAGCTATAAGTACAATTTAGTTCTAAACGATTTGGTTTCTTGTGGTTATTATTATAAACTTGTAACCATACAAATAAGGAGGATCATCATGAAGATAATTGTCGCTGTCAAACGTGTTGTTGATTATAACATCAAAATACGCGTCAAACCAGATAGCACAGGTGTTGATCTTTCCCATGTAAAAATGTCTATGAACCCTTTTGATGAAATCGCCGTGGAAGAAGCAATTCGCCAGAAAGAATCTGGAAAAGTTTCAGAAGTTGTTGTTGTTTCAATTGGGCCTGAAGCAGCACAAGAAACCTTACGCACAGGACTTGCAATGGGCGCCGATCGCGCTATCCTTGTCACAACGGAAAAAGTACTTGAACCCTTAGTAATTGCTAAGATTCTGAAAGTTATCGTTCACGAAGAAAAGCCAGATATGGTCTTTTTAGGAAAGCAAGCCATTGATGACGATAGCAATCAAACTGGACAAATGCTAGCAGCTCTTCTTGGTTGGGGACAAGCAACTTTTGTCTCATGTCTCAACATAGAAAATGGACACGCTGTTGTTACTCGCGAAGTAGATGATGGCACACAAACTCTTTCTCTACCCCTTCCCATAGTTATGACCGCTGATCTACGGTTAAATGAACCGCGTTACATTTCATTGCCAAATATCATGAAGGCAAAAAAGAAATCTATTGAAAAAAAAGCACTTGCTGATCTTGGTATAGATACGCGAACACGTCTAACAGTCTTGAGCGTTGCAGAGCCAAAACCCCGCAAATCTGGTACCAAAGTGGCTAATGTAACAGAGCTTGTCAATGCACTAAAGCAAAAAAATCACATTTAAGCTCTATAACCAAGGCATAAAATTAAAGAGGTAAAAACTTATGGCAATTCTTTTGTTAGCCGCACATAATACCGAAGAAACTGCAAAAACACTCACCGCAGCTCAAGAAATAAGCGATACTGTCGATATTTTAGTTTGTGGAACAAAGATTCAACAACTTTCTGAAAACTGTGCCAAACTCACTGGGGTGCGACAAGTCCTCATCGCGGAAGCTGATTATTTAGCACAGCAACTAGCCGAACCTATGGCAAATACAATTGTTAAGTTAGCTATTGATTATGATGTAATCATGGCTCCATCTACCAGTAGCGGCAAAAATGTGATGCCACGCGTAGCTGCTCTTCTTGATCTTATGCAAATTTCAGACATTATTGCCGTTCTTGCACCCGATACTTTCAAACGACCAATTTATGCAGGGAATGCAGTTGAAACTGTACGTAGTAACGACCATAAAAAAGTTATAACAGTTCGTACAGCCTCTTTCAGACCGGCCCCTTTCCAAAATAACTCTGCCCCCATTAAAACAATAATGCCAGCCCCCAATCCAAACCTTTCTACTTTCATAAAAGCAGAAACAAGCAAAAGCAATCGCCCCGATCTTACTTCGGCACGTGTTATTATATCAGGCGGACGTGGTCTTGGTTCACGAGAGCAGTTTATGGCGTGCCTTTTACCCCTTGCAAACAAACTTAAAGCTGCCTTAGGTGCTAGCCGCGCAGCAGTTGATGCAGGCTATGCTCCAAATGATTGGCAAATTGGACAAACAGGAAAAGTTGTTGCCCCCGAGCTTTACATTGCCGTCGGCATTTCCGGTGCAATTCAGCATCTAGCCGGTATAATGGATGCACAAGTTATTGTAGCCATTAATAAAGATGAAGAAGCCCCTATCATGCAAATTGCTGATTATGCTCTTATAGGCGATCTTCACGAAATTATTCCGGAATTAGAGAGAGCTTTATAAGCCATGAATTTACCTTTGCATAACCAACGTGAAAGTATGGAGTTTGACATAGTGATTGTCGGAGCAGGACCTGCAGGACTTTCTGCGGCAATTCGCTTAAAACAAATTAATCCTGAACTTTCTATTACAATCATTGAAAAAGGCGCTGAAGTCGGTGCTCACATTCTCTCTGGTGCAGTTATTGACCCTATCGGCATTGATACCCTCTTACCAGAATGGAAAAATGAGCACAATCACCCATTCAAAACGCCTGTCACCAGTGACCAATTTTTTTTTCTAAAGCCAAAACACGCCACAAGATTTCCCAATATATTTCGTCCAAAAATTTTATCAAATGATGGTTGCTATATAGCATCACTTGGAGATGTTTGCCGCTGGCTTAGCAAAAAAGCAGAAGCACTCGGCGTTGAGATTTATCCTGGTTTTTCTGTATCGCACACAATACAAAACGATAAAGGAGCTATCATCGGTGTTCTCACAGATGATATGGGGCTAAAAAAAGATGGAACCCCTGGAGAAAATTATATGCCAGGAATGGTTTTACTGGCAAAATATACTCTAATTGCCGAAGGGGCGCGTGGCTCAATTGCAAAACAGCTGATACAAAAATTTGACCTCAGTCAAGGCCGCGAACCACAAAAATTTGGTATCGGCATTAAAGAGCTCTGGAAGGTTTATAATACAAAGCATAAGCCAGGTTTAGTTCAACATTTTACCGGATGGCCACTAGATAATAATACTGGTGGTGGAGGTTTTCTTTACCACCAAGAAAACAATTTAATTTCTGTTGGTCTCGTTGTACACTTGGACTATAAAAATCCTTACCTCTCTCCCTTTGAAGAATTTCAACGTTTTAAAACGCATCCCAAATTATATGAAATCCTCAAAGACGCAAAACGCCTTGCTTACGGTGCTCGCGTTATCAGCGAAGGTGGGTGGCAGTCTGTACCAAAACTTACCTTTCCCGGTGGAGCACTCATTGGCTGTGCTGCTGGTTTTGTTAATGTCCCTCGTATCAAAGGATCACACAATGCTGTATTATCTGGCATATTGGCAGCTAATAAAATCGCCACAGCTCTTGCACAAGGTCGCGCTCATGATGAAGTCGAAGAAATAGAAGAACAATGGCGAAAAGGTCCTATTGGCAAAGATCTTTATAAAGCACGCAACGTCAAACCACTCTGGGAAAAATTCGGCACAAAATATGGAATTAAGCTTGCCGGCTTTGATATGTGGTGGCAACAGTTGTTTGGATTTTCCTTATTTAAAACACTCTCTCACGGAAAAGAAGATTATGCATGTCTTGAACCAGCAGAAAAATTTCAACCCATTGCTTATCCAAAGCCAGACGGTATTGTAACCTTTGATCGCCTTTCTAGTGTTGCGCTTTCAAATACACGCCATGAAGAAAACCAACCTTGCCATTTAAAAATAGCTTCATTAGAAAAACAAAAAGACTCAGAATACGCAATCTATGGAGGACCTTCCACACGCTATTGCCCTGCCGCAGTCTACGAGTGGCTAAGTCATAATGATCACAAAACCTATGTTATTAACGCCTCGAACTGCATACATTGTAAAACCTGCGACATAAAAGATCCTAATCAGAATATAAATTGGACTTGTCCGCAAGGCGGTGAGGGACCACTCTATCTCCATATGTAATTTTGTTCATTATACTAAAATTAGGACTCACAAAATTTAATCGATAAAAGCGCGTTCTTTCAAAACAGGATCTCGTTCTATATCTTCAATGCATGCGTTTTTCCACAATATGAAAATGAAACACCTTAAACCGTTACTTCTGCCATAAAATACTTTTACGAATACATAACTTTTTTCATTAAAAGCAATCCATAAAATTCTGTTATTAAAAAACTTTTTATATATAAAAATCGCAGCAATAACTAAAATGCTTTACCGTTTCAATTCAGTTTTATAACATTCAAAAGCATTTATGGTACTATTTTTAAAATAATGAAAAAATACCTACGCCTTTGCTTTTCTCATCCTTTCCACCACGAAAACAGCATGCCATTATGCTGCTCATTCGCCAACTTACTTTAGAAAAAATCTCTACAAGGTTCAAAATCTATTTTTTAGCACTTTTTATGAATGCTATAATACAAAATCTATTTAGTACTCCTATCTTTAAATTTATGAAGGTGTGAAAGCGTTATTATTCTATTTACCAATTCCCAGTTTTTACTCTTGCTCTTGCATCAAGTCAGTTTATAAGAGGCATATATTTTATCTCCCTCTTACATGATTTATTCATATGTTGCTCTATCTTGTGACATAAAAGAAAACGTTTTTTTATCCAGAATACAAAATATTAAAAAAGCTTGCGGTATTCAGTGCTTTCACTCAAGTTAAGAGAAAGACTTATCCTTATAAATCAATCTATTACTATAGAAAATCCTGAATATCACGCTGTTCGCTCTTCAATATATGGTAGATAATTTTGTAAATCTGTATTCACACAAGACTAAACGAACACAACAATATCATTCTCATGGAGATCAGAAGAAAATATTGTGGGCAAGAATTTTTAATTCGTAAACGAAGCATTCATTTTTTGTAAAGTGGTCTCAAGCGCCGTTATCAAAGCTTTCCTTCCCCCTTGGCGAGAAAAACAATTTGACAAAAATTCATTTGTTCCCCCCTTCGTTGAAAACTCTTTCTCAAGCAGTGAGAAATCAAGAGATTCTTGAGAATCAGTAGCTATAATTTTGCGCATTTCATCCGTTAGATTTCCAAACATCATAGTAAGAAACCTTGCCAACTGCTGTTCTTTTAATCCTTTTTCAACAAACCATTGATGTGCTGTTCCTATAAAATTAAAATAAATTCCCATTAACGAACCAGCAGTCATAAAAAGGTTAAACTGATCTTCCGCATCCAACACTACGACACCGCCCAAAGCCTCAAATACAGTATGTAAAAATGGATGATCAGGATAAATTGGCGTTAGATTTTTGCATTCTGCAACAAAAGGAAGTGGAACAGCACGATAAACCTTATGATTAATCCACTCTTCAACTTCTGCTGCTTTTGCCATAGCAAGCACAGAAACAACAAGCTGTTCTGGACGAAATCGCAGAGGACGTAAAATCTCTTCTGCAATTTGATTGGGCAAACATAAAAAAACACAATCACTCACATCAAGTACAGCTTGATTATCTTCAGCAATTGTAACTTTATCATATTTATACGAAAGGTGTTCTGCTATTTGCGCATTGCGTGGTGAAACAATAATTGAAAGAACATCTACAGTGCTCGCCATTAAGCCATCTACTATTGAAGCGCTAATAGTACCTGTTCCCAAAAAACCAATTTTCATTTCCATTCCTCGCTCTTATAATTTTTAATGGAGTCGAATTAGTACTTTAGTTATTTTAACTAATATAAATACTAATTGAAAAAGCAAAATATAATACAGGAAGAATAATCAATCCCAAATAGATTTTAGGCTTATAAAGAAAAACTGCTAAAGCAGAAAACCAACCGACAAGAACAACCGCTAACCCTGATTATTTACGAGCACAATGTTCGTTGCCATGAGCCCACCAATAACTAACACTCCAAAAACAATCAATAAACCAGTTATAAATTTTTCCATAATTATTCATATTTTTCTTCTGATAACCCCCAACCTATTATGCGTTATGCACTTTTATTTAAATTACACATACATCATAAAGGGCTTTTTACCCACCATGGCGAATAATATAGAACTCTTTATTTATCAGATGTAAAAAAGGCTGGAATATGGTGCGGCCAACGCCAAGGTAATATTGCAATAAAGTCAAAGCGTATAGATAAGAGAGAATGATCTTTTTGTCGCGCTAACCAAATATCAGCCGCTGCTTCAATGCGCCTCTCACTCATCCGAGAAACCGCAACCATTGCTTCAGCCAATGTTGGGCGTGCTTTTACTTCAACCATTAAAACAAGATTTCCACGCCGTGCAATTAAATCAATTTCACCACATTTTGTTTTAAAGCGAATTTTCAAAATGCGAAACCCCTTGAAACGTAACCACCAAGCCGCCAATTTCTCTGCACGAACTCCTTTATGAAAAGACTCACGCTTTTTTTGCATAATTTTATGCACCTTTTAAAAAAATCAATCTCTGAAAAAGTTCTTGCTTTCTGAAACCCGTTTTTTTTGCCACCATTGCTGCTGCTTTTGCCGTAGAATGTGAACTTGCCAATTCTAATAACATTTCATCAATTTCTTGATCGCTCATTACTTTCATAGGGGTGAGCGCCGCTCCAACAACCACAACAATTTCCCCGTGGATTCGTGGCTGATTTCCATAATTTTCAAGCAAATTTCCTAAATTAGAAACATCCACTGTTTCAAATTTTTTTGTTAATTCACGACATATTGCAGCAGGTCGATCTGCTGAAAAAGCCAAAATCATATCCTGCAAAGTTTCAACGAGACGATAAGGCGATTCATAAAAAACCAAAGTTGCAGGAATATCTTTTAATTGTTCTAACCTTCTTTGACGCTGTGCCTTACGCGCACTCAAAAAACCTGCAAAGAAAAAGCTATCTGTGGGAAGTCCTGTCGCCACTAAAGCAGCTAACAAAGCTGATGCACCAGGAATTGGAAAGATTTTATAACCTTCTTCACGTGCTTGCTCTACTAATTTAAAACCAGGATCAGAAATAAGTGGTGTTCCAGCATCTGAAACAAGCGCTACAGTTTTATTTTGTGACAAAGCCGCTAATAACTTCAATCCTGCTCTTCGTTCATTATGTTCATGATAAATAAATGTTTTTTTCTGAATACCATAGCGCTCCAACAAAATACGCGTCACTCGCGTATCCTCACATGCTAAAATATCAACTCCTGCAAGCACTTGCAAAGCACGAAGAGTAATATCTGCAAGATTTCCGATAGGCGTTGCCACAAGATAAAGCCCTGGTTCTATAACCGGTGCAGAATAAACATGAGAGCCTATAAAATACGCTTTTTCACTCATATCCTTCCTTCATAATCAAACAGTCCCTTGACATGAGATCCTACCAATACCTTTACCCATAATCATCATTCAGACATTTCTGCCAATTTTTTATCTCTACCAAAAGATCATAGCTTGAATAATCAGTCTTACAAAAAAGATGCACTGCCCTTGCAGCCAACGCCTGCTTTGGTATCATAACCCGCTTTGATCATCATCATTACCTTCAACAGAGTGAATTTCTGATGTGATAAACACCATATCAACACAAATCACTCTCTTGAATAGCAGAAACAGTTGCTGCATCATTTTTGTATTAGCGTGAATTGTCAGCATAGAAAGACCCAATCTGTAATATTTTACACAACCTTTGCAAGGATATAATCAATATCCAGAAATTTCATATCAAAAGATATCATTTTCTGTTCTGAGCTTAAACGAGATCTTTAATCAATCTCATACCACCAGCAAAAGCCAATTGACAGCCTATTTTATCAAAACGGACATTATCATCCAATTGCATGATCAATTTTTCCGTTTTCTTGACATCTGGAGCACCTAATCCAACGATGAGCTGCTCATTTTCTGGCAACTCCCATAAAACAATCCTTTATGTTTTTGATGATCGCATATTAGTAAAAGCTGTAAAAAACGCAGATTTAAAAAAAGTTGTGTTTAACTTGATCAATTATTGTACGATAAAGCTTAGCATGTTCTTCATTGGGCTTAGCAACAAAAATTGGTACACCATCATCTGAAGAAGAGCGCAATGCGATATCGAGCGGAACTTCTGCTAAAAAAGGGATGCCCTGGCGTTCAGCTTCTGCACGTGCACCACCATAACCAAAAATATCATAACGCTTTCGCGTATCAGGAGCAATAAAATAACTCATATTCTCAATGAGCCCTAAAATAGGAACACCAACTTTTATAAACATTTCTATCGCTTTACGAGCATCAACCAAAGCCAGATCCTGCGGAGTAGAAACAACTAGGGCCCCCGTTAACTGCACTTGTTGCGCAAGCGTTAATTGTGCATCTCCTGTACCTGGCGGCATATCAACCACTAACACATCAAGAGGCTCCCATAAAACGTCTCTTAGCAATTGTGTTACAGCTGCCATCACCATAGGACCACGCCAGACCACAGGTTTTTCTTCTCCAACCAAAAATCCCATCGACATCAATTTAAGACCAAATTTTTCAAGCGGTTGAAGCTTTTTTTCACCAATCAGTTGTGGTTTTTTATTAACAAGTCCTGCCAAACGAGGCAAAGACGGACCATAGATATCTGCATCCATTACCCCTGTTTTGAACCCAGAATCTTGTAAAGCTAATGCAATATTTATTGCCATAGTCGATTTGCCAACCCCCCCCTTTCCAGAAGCAACCGCAATGACATGCCGCACACCTTTTATTGCGGTTTTCATAGGCAATCCACCGACTTTACGTTTTGGTGCAGAAACAACTGCATCTTTTTGCACCTGAGGAGATACCTTCGATTTTTTTTCTGCAGTCAGTGTAACTACAACAGATTCAACCCCATCCAAAGCATATACAGCTTCTTCAGCAGCACGGCGCAATGATTCCCATTCTTGCACACGCCCATCTGGAACAGTGATGGAAAAAAAAACCTTTCCGTGAATAATCAATATTTCTGAAAGAAGCCCCAATGATGCAATATCGCTTTCAAAATCCGATCCTTTGACTTTATGCAACGCATTGCGGACAGCCTCACTTGTGATAGGATTCACGCTCTTTCCTCTCGATACAGATTCTAAAAAATACAGTTATAATGGCACAAAACACTTCAACTTAAATGCCTGAAGTTTCCCATTTTACAAAATTGTAAGAATATAAATATTTTATATATTATCTCTTTTTAAATGCTAAACCAACCTCAAATAAAAACCTCGAACATAAATCTTGTATCAAATTCCATTAAATACGCTTATCGTATAATCACTTTATGACTATCTTTAAAAGGCATCAAGCAAAGAAAAATTAATAAACTCCTCATGCTTAAAAGTACGTTTTAAACCATAATCATACAACCAAAAATCACGATTACTTTTTCACTCTGTTTAAGGCCTTAGTCATTCACTTGTATTACAAAAAAGATAACTGTAAACTGAAGCATTGTAACCAATAATTATTTTCTTTAAGTTTTTAAATGATACAAACAAAACGTACATACATTGGAGTTTTTTGTATCCTCAAAAGTCAAAGAGAAAAATAATCTGAGATTGACTTTTTTTATATTTTTCCTTATGGGTTAGCAGTCATATGATAGATAAGACCGTTCATCCAGTGTATAACTGCCCATAAAATTTAAGAAGGGCCGCACTCTGCGGTATTTAATAAATGAAACGTACTTACCAACCCTCTAAACTTGTCCGTAAACGCCGCCATGGATTTCGTGCACGTATGGCAACAGCTAGTGGCCGTAAAATTATTGCTGCAAGGCGTGCTCGTGGACGTAAGCGGTTGTCCGCTTAACATTAAATTTTCACAACAGTTGAATATTGTCCATCATCTCTTCGTTGTGAAACTTTCGTTATGAACTTTTGGTGCCTGCTTTTGCAGGCATTTAATAAGATTGTGAAACGCTCTTTATGAAGAAAACCCCTCCTTTCCGCATTCGCAAGAGAGCGGATTTTTTGGCTGTGCGCACAGGAGAAAAACGACGTGGACCTTTATTTTTGCTCGAAGTTAAATCCCATGAACAAACAGCAAAAACAAAATCTCCCCTTGTTGCGCGCGTAGGCTTTACTGTTACACGTAAAAACGGCAATGCCGTTAAACGCAATCGTATTAAAAGACGTCTACGCGAAGCAGTAAGGGTTGGTTTAACAGACAATATGGAGGCAGGAACAGATTATGTGATTGTCGCACATTCTGATGTGCTTCATGTGCCTTTTACATCTTTAATCAATGAATTAAACCGAAGAATAAAACAAAAAACAAAACATCAGAAACGTTCAACAGGGTAGTATGGATGGAATATAACCGCAATTTCTTTATCGCCATTGGATTGTCTTTTTTAGTGCTTATCACGTGGCAATTTCTTTATGTTGCTCCTAAACAAGCTGAATTACAAAAAAAACAAGCAATTGCACAACAGCTATCAAAACAGCAGTCAGCACTTTCTACTCCGGCTACAAATTTTTTAAAAGATGAATCAGCGTACGGATCAACATCTATCATTAATCGCCCAATGAATCATGAAACCAGAAGTGCTGTATTGGCTCAAACAAACCGTATTGCTATCCAAACAAATGAACTTGAAGGTTCCATTAATCTTGTTGGAGCACAATTTGATGATCTTCTTCTCAAAAAATATCGCGTGGTAGTAGATAAAGATTCACCGGAAATTGCTTTATTAAACCCAAAAGGATTCACAACAACCTACCTCGCTGAATTTGGTTTTGCAAGTTCGTCTTTACCAGCAAAGGCCTTGCCACAATCCGATACATTATGGCAAATAGAAGGCAAAAATACAACACTGACCCCCTCAACACCTGTTACTTTAATCTACGATAATGGACAAGGACAAATCTTCCGTCGCATCCTTTCTGTTGATGATCACTACATGTTTACCATTGAGGATTCTATTAGCAATAAGGGGGATAAACCAATATATCTCTCACCTTATGCCCGCGTCGCACGTGCAGCTCCACCAGAAGATACCAATGCAACCTATTTGCTTCATGAAGGCATGATAGGTATTGCAGGTGATTCACTTAAAACTGAAAAATATAAAACATTAGCCGATCTTGATCCTAATCCTAGTAATGGGCAAAAAAGTATAAATTTCTCTAAAGCAAAAGGAGGCTGGATTGGCATTACCGATAAATACTGGGCTGTAGCGGTTATTCCTCCACAAGACAAAGAATATACAAGCCGGTTTATTTATTTTGACCGTTTGCAGACGCATTATCAGTCTGACATGTTAGGTACACTTTTAACTATTGTTCCAAACGAAACAAAAACCGTTACAAATCATCTTTTTGCTGGGGCAAAACAAGTTGAAATCATCAATCACTATCAAAATGATCTGAAAATTAAGAAATTTGCTCTTTTAATCGATTGGGGGTGGTTTGATTTCATTACCAAACCAATGTTTTCTATTATTGACATTCTTTATAAGCAAACAGGAAATTTTGGTGTCGCCATTCTTCTTGTCACAGTGCTATTAAAAACACTGCTCTTTCCGCTAGCAAATAAATCCTACAAATCTATGGCGCGTATGAAGCTTATACAACCAATGTTGCTAGAAATAAAAGAAAAGTATTCAGATGATCGCACCAAACAACAACAGGCAATAATAGAACTATATAAGACCAAAAAAATTAATCCTCTTGCAGGTTGTTGGCCAACGTTTATTCAATTTCCAATATTCTTTGCTCTCTATAAAGTTCTGTATATCACCATAGAAATGCGGCATGCACCTTTCTTTGGCTGGATTAAAGATTTAGCAGCACCTGATCCCACGTCCCTTTTTAATTTGTTTGGCCTCTTACCGTACACAACTCCAGCATTTCTTACGGTTGGTGTATGGCCTTTAATTATGGGAATAACAATGTTTCTACAAATGCGTATGAATCCAGCCCCTCAAGATCAAACGCAAGCCATGATCTTCACGTGGATGCCAATCATTTTTACTTTTATGCTCGCTTCCTTCCCTGTTGGTCTTGTAATTTATTGGGCATGGAACAACATATTATCGATGATTCAGCAAGGTATCATAATGAAACGTCAGGGAGTGAAAATTGAGCTTTTTGATAATCTGAAAGCCATGTGGCAAAGATCACCTAAAAAAGAAGTGCATGAATGACAAAATATCCATCTTTTTCTGGAATTTTTTCTCGTAATTGGATTTTTATTCGTAGTGTGCCAACAATACGCTTTCTTCCACCCGAAGGACCATCAGAGATTGCATTTGCAGGACGCTCCAATGTTGGAAAGTCATCTTTGATCAATGCACTCGTCCAACAAAAAGGCTTGGCACGCACCTCAAATACTCCAGGGCGAACCCAGGCACTTAATTACTTTATACCTGATGGTTTTAGTGGAGAACAAGGAGATCTTCCCCCGATGGCACTCGTAGATATGCCAGGTTATGGTTTTGCCGAAGCTCCTAAAAATCTGGTTGATGCATGGACAGATTTAATTTTTAGCTATTTACGAGGTCGCACAACACTAAAACGTGTTTATATCTTGATTGATTCGCGTCATGGTATCAAAAAAAATGATGCAGACGTTTTAGATCTTCTTGATAGAGCCGCCGCCTCTTATCAAGTTGTTTTAACTAAGAGTGATAAAATAAAATCAAGCGCCCTTGAAAAATTAATAACAACCACAAAAATGAAGCTTTTCAAACGTCCGGCAGCTTATCCTGAACTTCTTGTGACATCTTCAGAAAAAGCATTAGGTTTGGAGGAATTACGTGCTGCCATTTTACAAACGATTGCAGTATAGAATGCATTTCTGTATTAATAATTTATTAAACATAATTTCTAGCTACTACTAATAATCTTGCACTTCTAGTAAAGCACCTTTATACAAATTTCTATTACTTGAAAGAATTCTCATCAACTTATTTTATAGTGTAGATTATGCTGACACTTTTTCACTCTCCTTTATCTTCTGGCTGCCGTTTCATACGTCTCATTCTCGGAGAATATAGTGTAAGCACTCAGCTTATTGTAGAATATGAATGGGCCAGAAGACACGAATTTCTCGCACTTAATCCAGCTGGGCATGTTCCTGTCCTTCTAGCGGAACACGAAGTTCCCTTATCAGGAGCTACCGTTATTTTCGAATATTTAGATGAAACACGTGGTAGTCTTCTCCAAGAAAATAAATTTTTTCCTGAGAACCCTTTAGATCGCGCCGAAGTACGCCGTCTCAATGACTGGTTTTTAAATAAATTTGAAAATGAAGCTACGCGCCATATTGTCCGAGAACGAATCGATAAACGTGAAATGCCACTCGCCATTGGCGGTGGTGCTCCAAATTCACAAATTTTACGCAATGCACGCGCCAATATTCGACCACATATGAATTACCTTAATTGGCTTTGCGCATCTCGTGATTGGTTAGTCGGATCAAAACTGTCTTATGCAGATTTAGCAGCAGCTGCTGCTATTTCTGTACTTGATTTTTTAGGAGAAATTGATTGGGAGCATTCTCCTGCAGCCAAAGATTGGTATATGCGAATTAAATCACGACCTTCCTTTCGCCCTCTTTTAACAGATCGCATTCGAGGAATTGCTGCTAGTCCTCATTATGGGGATCTTGACTTCTAAGCATCTCCCTAAACCAGTTAAAGTAATATTTAATATCATAGAAAATATAGTTTGATACCAATAAAGTTTTATCTACGAGTAATTTTTACTCTCCAAAAGTTATATTAAAAAATGTATTGTAGAACACTCACATTAATTTACTTTATAATGAGAACAAAGGTTTTTATCGTCATACGCCTTTATAAACCGGCGATTTCTTTACAAAACTAAAAAAGAAAAATTTTTTTCCTGTAGAACAAAAGAACCGTTGGAAAGAAGGAGAGAATTTTCCTATATTGCAAGCGCTAAATGTTATAAGGAGAAAAATATGCGCCTTACAGTTGTTGGTGCTAATGGCAAAATGGGACGTGAGCTCATTATAGCAATTCAGCGTCGAAAAGACATAGAACTTTGTTCTGCCCTTGTGCGTAAAGGATCACCTTTTGTCAACAAAGATGCTAGTACATTGATTAGCTCAAGCCTTCTTGGCGTTCGCATCACTGATGATCCTGAAAAGGCCTTTTCTAACACAGAAGGTATTTTAGATTTTTCACAGCCACAAGCCAGCCTTCTCTACGCCAACTATGCTGCACAAAAAGGGCTTGTTCATATTATCGGCACAACTGGATTTAGCAAAACAGAAGAAGCACAAATTGCAAATTTTGCAAACTACACAACTATTGTTAAATCAGGAAATATGAGCCTTGGAATAAATCTCTTAGCAAACCTTGTAAAGAAGGCCGCAAAAGCATTAGAAGCTAATGATTTTGATATTGAAATTTATGAAATGCATCACGCCGGCAAAATTGATGCCCCTTCTGGAACAGCTCTTCTTCTTGGCAATGCGGCAGCCGAAGGTCGCAATGTTATGCTAAACAATGTGAGTGTTAGTGAACGCTGTGGCCACACAGGTGAACGCAAAAAAGGCACTATTGGCTTTACCTGTTCACGAGCTGGAACGGTTGTTGGTGACCATAGTATCACGTTTGCAGGCCAAAATGAGCGCATTATTCTTTCACACATAGCACAAGAACGTTCTATTTTTGCCAATGGTGCATTAAAAGCAGCTTTATGGGCAAAAAATCACGAAAACGGTCTCTATTCAATGCTCGATGTTCTGGGGTTGAGTAACGAAGTTTAAACAATCAATGTAACGCAGGAAATTCACAATGGAACGTAGACTTGTACTAATCCGTCATGGACAAAGTGAATGGAATCTTAAAAATCTTTTTACCGGTTGGAAAGACCCAGATTTGACAGAAAAAGGCTGTTCAGAAGCAATAGAAGCGGGAAAAAAGCTTAGAGAAGCTGGTTTAAAATTTGATATCGCTTACACATCTGCCTTACAACGCGCGCAAAAAACTGCTCAATATATTTTAGAACAAATGGGGCAATCCAATTTGGAACTGATAAAAAACACAGCATTAAATGAACGCAATTATGGCGATCTATCTGGTCTAAATAAAGATGAAGTATGTCAAAAATGGGGGGAGGAACAAGTACAACTATGGCGTCGCTCCTATGCTATCGCGCCCCCTAATGGAGAGAGCCTACGCGATACTGGTGCACGCGTTTTGCCCTATTATCTTTACCATATTCAACCGCGTATTTTGCGCTCTCAAACTGTTTTGATCACAGCACATGGCAACTCTCTTCGTGCACTTATTATGGCACTTGAAGGCTTAAACAGTGAAGAAATTATATCTCAAGAATTAGCAACTGGTATTCCCATTATTTACACATTGAATTCTGACTCAACAATTGCATCAAAGATAATTGCCACGCCTTGAATTCATACAATTGAAATGGATGAAGAAATTCTTATAATTTTATTGACAGAGTTACCCCACAATATTAGATGCATTTTATAGCCCAGATGGCGGAAGTGGTAGACGCGCAGGTTTCAGGTACCTGTGCCGCAAGGCGTGGAGGTTCGAGTCCTCTTTTGGGCACCATATGTATCTAAACTTCATTTAATTGATTGATTATATATATAAATCTTTAATGTTCTGGGTACATAAACAAAAGTAAGAGAATAAAATCTTCAAACGTGCTTCTATAGCCTCTTCAGAATCAAAACTTCTTTTCAAGGGATTTTTTAGCTACTCCAAACATCCAAAGTGTTTGTATTTTCAACCTTTTAAACTCTCTCTCATTTAATAAAATCATAAGAAGAAATTTTACTTTCTTGCAATCGCTGTTTAAAAAGCAGATTTACATCCTGAACAGTTAAAAAAGCTACCATGCAAAATTCACTTTAGAAAGAGATGTGCTTAAACAGTGCATTCAACAGCTACGCAAATAATTGCGTGATCAAGATGAGCAACCTAACCAGACAAATTCTTTTTGCTAAACAAAATATAGGACTTCCTAAAACAACTGTCATTTGACGTGAATTGACACGAAGAAACAATCAGATAGAAATTAGTAAATTATAAATATCGGTCACTATGAAAGAAGGTATCAACAAATTGTCCTAAACCGATTTGTGGATCATTTCTGCTTATACCCCTGATCAGCTGGTATTATGGATAAATGAATGGTGTGTAAAAAATAAACAAGATCACTTTTCACATTATGCACACCTCTATCAGCAAACAGACTCTTTCGGTAACATTCTCAGCGGTATTATAGGAATTGGAACAATATACTATTCGGGACAATATTTCATAGGATACATCATCTCACGCCTGCTGTGGATCTTTCAAAATACCGTGGGAGGAGCATTGTTTATTTATCCATGTGTCTTTTCAAAGCCAGTATTTAGATTATCTAACATTCTTGGCAACTAATAATACCCCTCAGACGATAAAACTGATCACCTCAACAATTCATAAATGCTGGTACTTATGTCCCACCGTATAGGCGTCTCCTCGGCACAATATTTTTCAAATTCATTGATGTCCAAACAGTATGTTATTAATAAAAAATATAAGAATTTTACAAAATACTTTTCGCTCTTTTCTTCCACTATATGCGTAGCACTTCATTTTTCACTGCAATCAAATTGCTGTTATCGCGTTTTCGTTAATCCATAGATTCTATTTATACCACACAGATAGGTGAAAAATCCTGTTTTTTCAGAGCCTAACAAAAAACAAAAGCAACATATTTCTGGCATCATCAGTACCATATTCTTTAGTGGAAGAATATTTTCAGTAATGCTATTAAGTGCTATCTTTTTTCTTCCTGCAATAATACCACCATCTTATTATCTGCTATTACTAACCGTGACTTTTTTCATACACAGCTTTATCACCATGAGGTGGATAACAAACTCTCGCAAATCTAGATTAGAAGAAAACCCTATAACAACTACCCTCCTCAAATGATTTCTCTCAAAATACCTTTACGCTTCTTTACGGGACTGGTATATAAGCGTCTCACAATACGGTGCATATAATGATACAGAAACACTTACCGGAAACCGGTTCGTGATAAATTACCACCACATTTTGCCTTTTCTATATTTTAATACACACCCCCTCCACGAAACCTGCGCACCGCAAACAAAAAAGCAGATAAATTTTCTAAAATTAATAAACTAACCTCCCCTAACCACACCGAACCACACCGACCTACAATGTTAAAAAATTACATCATAACCTAATCAAAGATTTAAATTTATGCTCACCTCATCAGAGATTTAGACTCATTAATCCTCTTCTTATGTAAAGAAATAGACACAGGCTTTCCTTCTACTAAAGCTAAATTTCTTTCAGCTCTGTTAAAGACATTTTCACCTTTTTTGTTAACGATCTGATGTGCAGATTCTGGATTTTTTTCTACATATTCTGCTAGGCGCTTTTCACTGTACACGTGTTTATAAAAATCGATCGGAAGATACCCATCCACCTGATCACAAGGCACAAAGGCACCTTTATCACACAAAAGACCCTTAACATTGTCTCTGTGCATTTTTAATATCTTTTCCGATTGTTTACAAAGCTTCTTGGCTAGAGCCAAGCTAGCAACCCCACTTGCAGAGGAGAAACCTTGAATATCCATCTCTGCCCCGACAAAATGACAATCAGGTAATGCAATAGCTTCAAGAGCTGATTTCTGCACTGCAAACAACTCTGCTGCATTCGGATTGCTAAATTTAGTAGATTCAAAAAGTATTAAGGACGTCTGGCTACCGATAGCTCTATGATCAATTACAGCAAAATGAATTTCTGGATTCTGCAGACAAATTATAGACCTAGAAAACTGCACTCCTTTCTCGATACCTTCCTTTATCAATGCAGCAAAATCACCAGGGTCCTGAAAGAATTTAAGGTTCATATATTCATATCGTTCATTTGCCTTTTTGACAAATGCAGACATCATTGTAAGATCCGTCGACGAATAATTGGTAGTTAAGAAATTGCCAGACAGCATGTCGCTCTCTAAACTTGAAACAAGATTTCTTACCGATTTTTCACTGAACAGGGCACTGGGTGATCGCTCGCCTTCAACGGAGAGGCCTTCTAAACGGGCAAGAAGACTTTCTAGTGTTTCTTCCGCTTTATCACCTTCTTTTAAGGCACTTGGCTGGTTTGTTGCACCTTTTTGATTTGGCATAAATTAACTTCCTTATTAAGAATAACAAATAAGGATGCCAACATTATATTGAGGCAAAAATATGTTTTTTATTACCACCTTTCCATCTTAAAAGATGGAGAAGAAGAAGGGCTTTACTTAAACAATCTTCTTAATAGAGCTTGCCAAATCTAGATTGTATGCTCTTAACAAAAGGCTATAATTTTTGAAAATTCTGGATCTCAAAAATCTATAAGGATTGATAGAATCTTTATAATATTTGGTACGTTATCTTGAAGTGTTAAAATCAAAATTTTTTACCACAATCCTGATCTTCAACATCTCCACAATTAATAAATTGAAATAATATTATCCCAAAATCACATAAAAATTGATCCTGCTATTTCATTGCACACCTCCATAGATTTGTTTTCTTAAGCACGCTAATCTTCCAAGTATGATTTTATTAAAGCAGCACCCTTTCTGCATTATAAGCTCTTTGAAGCATTATTGTAGGCTAATCCGTGAAGCCTTTCTGCATTTTGTCCTGATAAGATACTTGAAGCACGAAGACAAACCAATTACTTCCACGCAAATAGTCAATGAAATCCCCTGGTCGCACTTCCAAAACTTTGACTGCTGCAATCAACCCCATTCATCATCAAACCGCTTTACACCTTCAAGTACTTCTGCTTTTTATTTGAATTCAACAGTGATCGTGTCCTTCTGCTCAATTTAACCGTTTAGATATGTTAAAAGGCCTATCATTTCTCAAGACTTGAGTAATAAATTATAGGGTTATGCGGTGGTGATTCGCTTTTTTAATTCTTTCTAGCAATCAAGTATTTTTTTCGTAGTCTGATGCTATAACCCAATGCCAAGATTAAGGCACTCATGCTTAAGAAGGTTCTAGCAAAAGCGATTTTTTACCTTTTGCATCAACGTAAGTACTGGTGAAATCAACTGTCTAAAATTTTTGAGCGTTAAGTTTTTCAAGCATTTTCCTGATTTGTGCACAAAACGATCACATCATTTGCTGCAAAATTCAAAAATTTCATAGCTAAAATCTTAAAAGGTTTTTAGATATACAACAAAACAAGCAAAAAGAATCAACAGAATAAAAATTCCAAAATTTTCATTTAACTAATTGATTTAATTAATTTATGGCGGAGAGGAAGAGATTCGAACTCTCGAGAGCCTTTTGAGCCCTACTCCCTTAGCAGGGGAGCGCCTTCGACCACTCGGCCACCTCTCCAAGGGAGTGCATAAAGGCTATCAAGAGAAAGTTCAAGACATTTTCGATTTTTTTCAAAAATATCTGAAATTTTTCTTTCATTTGTTTCTTGAACATGTTTCTTGGATAAGAAAAAAGTTAATAAATTGTGAATTTTGTTTTTTTTTATTATGTTGCCTTGAATATTGCATAAATATCCTTCAGAGAAGTAACTGCATATTTGTATTAAAAATATGGTTAATGTCATAGAATCGCGTATTTTGCTCAATTTCTCGTGAATAGAGCAACACGTGTTTTTTAATGGAAATCGAGTTACCTTATCATGGGAGAGCACAATGAATACTAGGATTCTCTTTTTAAGCTCAGTAACAGCTTTTTTAGCAATTCCTGAAGCACATGCAACTTCAACATTGACTACAAAAAAAGAGCCTGCGGAATATATTCGTGTTTGCGATGCATATGGAAAAGGATATTTCTATATCCCTGGAACAGAGACATGTATGCGTTTATCAGGAAATGTCCGCGCTGATCTTATGGGGGGTGATAACATCGATGCAACAACTAATGCTGAGTTAGCTAACAAACAGAAAACTTATGCTGCATCATCACGATTCACTCTTGTTTTTCAGACTGCTTCTGAAACAGAGTTGGGAACGCTTCGTTCATATGCAAGAATTTATTCGCAATGGAGCAATGGTGCTGATAAAGCTGGTGCAAAACTCGGAGCCGCTTACATCGAACTCGGTGGTTTTCGTGTAGGCCTTGATGATACAATTTTCAATAGTTGGACTGGTGATTATGGTAATGTGATAAACGATGACAGCATAGCGCCAGCAGGTATTACACGTACTAACTTTATTTCTTATACCTTTAGTGGTGACACTGGCTTTGCTGCTATTATCGGAGCTGAATTAGGTAATGCTGATAATCCAGCCAAGAAGGTATATTATTATATTGATGCAGATGATAAAATCATTGAGTTTCCTAATGATAAACTTCCAAGCAAAAGAGTAAAAAATTACACTCCAAATTTGGTTTTTGGTATAAAATTCATGCAAAAATGGGGTGGTTTTTCAACAGTTACTGCTTATGATGCTTACTACAAAAAATGGGCTGGTAAAGTTCGTGTAGATTTTAACTTCAATGATAATTTTAATCTTTGGATCATGGGTGGTTATAAAAATAACGTTGATTACTACACAAAAGATGAGGACGATTCGCTCGCAAGACAAAGTACAACAATCTATGCAAATTGGGGAGGGAAATGGGCTGCTTGGGCTGGGGCAACTTACAAACTCAATCCAAAGGCAAGTTTAAATGCTCAAGTTTCTTATAGTACCGTAAAAACCTTTGCCACTTCTGTAAACATCTCATACACACTGTTACCAGGTCTTGTTATTACGCCTGAGCTAACTTACGTTTCTTGGAATGATGATCGCACTTTCACAGGTCTAAACAACGGTGCACCACATACTCTGCGCGACAAAAGTGCCTTTCAAGGTATGATCCGCATCCAGCGTTCATTCTAGTTTTTTAGGTAACACTTTAAAAACTAGCAACCTATGGTGCTAGTTTTTGAAGTTTTTTATAATTATCATCATAATATCTCATGACATTTATCTTCTGTCAGATTTAACAAAGACTATTTACTTTGCAAAAATATTCCAAGAATCTGAACCAGATAAATGTTGATAATTACTTTCATAAAGCTCGTATATTTTTAGATAACAGCAAATATTGATTTCCAAGAAATGTGTTGCAAAAATTATGCACATATCTTCAGGAGCAACCAAAGATAAGATAGGTATATACGCAAACAATTATATAATAGATCACAGGAATATTCTTAGTAAAGATGGTAGTTTTAAAATAAATAATGAAAATTTTATAATTTTAGGTTTTGGATATACACCAAGAGTACCTACTCAAAAGTGGAAATGCTGTATAATTTTTAAAGTCTTGCAAACATAGTACTTATATTCTTCGCAATGAACATATTTTTCTTGTTTTATTCCTTCAAGCATTGCTAAATTCTGCCTATATACCATGAATTCAAAAGCTTACCTCTGCAAGCCACACACTTTTTTTCCTTTTTTCGCTCACTTCTTTATAGATAATTCTTACAGTATAAACGAGCTTCTTTTAGACGAACACAATTGGGAAAAAACACCCACTTCAGTAGTTAGATGTATTTAAACTAAACTAAGTTAAACTAGCTCGACGGAAAATACTTATCTACCAAAGCATAGATAATCGCTGCAGTTTCAACATCCAGAACCCCATCATAACTTTTTTGACGAAAATGAAGCTGAAATGCTCGAATCAAGTTATTGTATCCAACTTCGGTACATGCAATCGAAATGTCATATCCATAACGTTGCAACTTAGCCAAAACATCCGCTTTGGATGGAAAACTCTTACAGAACTGATCCTGATAGTGATCTTTTAGTTCATCATCATACCATGCCCCTACGCCTGCTGCATAAAGTTCTTTCCACGGAAATGCAGCTCCTGGATCACTCTTTCTTCCAACGGCAATATCACTGTGTCCCACAACATCGGTCGGCATAATATCTGGATATCTTTGAAGAATATTTAAAGAAAGTTCCTGAACTGCATCAATTTGCGTCGGATTATAAGGAGGAAATATAAAACCTTCATTGTTATAAGAAACCAAATTAACTGCCTCAGCCTGCAATTCACGCTCACCCTTATTAACTGGATTTAAAACACCTGCACCCTTTACAGCCACTTCATCAACATATTTACTTTTCTCTGAAGAATCTGAATGACCTGCGGCTAAATTAACTATTTCTATTCCAATAGATGTATCATTTATATTACTCCGCCCAGCCCATGAACTGACACCCGCATGCCACGCACGCTCGTTTTCATCAACTAAGTTAAAGATACGCAGCCCTTTAAATCCCGCCTCAATATACGTCTGCTCCGACGGGTCAGGAACAAGATAGTGGGAGCTAACATTCTCTCCTGTAAGAGCCATAAGCGACGCTTTAAAATTAAGTGCAGTGTAATGCATTACAAGAAAGCGAACACGACGATTAAAGCCTTTGATAGAGCGATAACTATTGTAATCAATCTGATACATCAAAATTTTTCCTCTTTTTACCATCACACATCATGACAGATAATTCAAAAATGAGTGTTGAGGCGACTTTTGGAAATTTTTGCGACACATTCCAACGTACAGACACAAAGCACCATACTTAATAATAGGCTCATCAAAAACATCCCCCCTTACCTAACAATTAATACACATCTTCAAAGTCTCTATACGCAACCATCAAAGTACTTCTGAGAGCACTTACAAACCAATAGCTCAGATATTTTCCCAAACAAATTCTTGAAAATTTACCACAAAATGAATAAAAGTATAGCAAAATCGCCAATAAAACACTTCCTCGCATTTTGCACATAAGACTGTCTCTTCTCTTATTAAGCTTTTGCAATAGCACGCACGCACACACCAGGCATAACACCTAACTCCTACGTGGTAGTATAAAAACATTACAAAGTGATTTTATGAAATTTTTGTGTCAATTTATTGACAGAAGAATTAACAATGCATATTTGCGATTTATTCTTCACTTGAATAGTTTCAATAAAAGTTGCAAGCTCTTCTATACATATTGTAAACAATCAAGACGCTTACTTGTTTTTTCATAAAGAGAATTTTCCGGTCATTATCTTTAAAATATATCACTCATTTATAAATAGACACGTTCTGAAAATTTTTCCCTGAACTGAAAAAATTTTTAAGAATCATTGTTATTTTATCTCTCAATAAAAATCCCCACACAATTTACGTATGCATATGAGTATCACTTACAGATAATAAATACTTGTTGCAAAAAAGTAATGTAGAGCTCTAACCTCAACAAAGTGTGAAAACCCAAATGACAACATCAACATTGTTCTGTGTGGCTATTTAGAATAAAAATATTTTCTAGTTAATTAACCCTATTTAACATTGTACGATGCCAAATAAAGCTGCGTCCACATATAAATCTATCTAAAACATCCCAAACAGTTTCTGCGTCTAATAGCAGCAATCATTTTTTGAATGTTTTATACTTTCATCATGTATTATTTTCTTTTCTTCGTTTGCGGATATTTTTTAAAACCAACCAAGCTGCATATTCTTGTAAGACCACAGCTAAAAACGGTCGCGTATAAGGAAAAGAAATATGATCATCGCCACAGTCTTTAATCCGTACAGTCATTGTGGCATGTCCAAGGCTTTCTTCTTGGTTTTCTAATATCTCTAAAGAAGGTGATAAGCTAACCTCAACCTCAAGCAGTGGAATATCTTTAGTATCTTTTTCTATTGGTTGAAAATGTTTTAAAAGCATTGGATCACTTGCATACCAATGAACTTCTGCATGCATTGCTAATTGCCCACGAGCAGTTGTGATCTCTGCAGCAACCAAACATGGACGAAAATGATTTTCAAATTCTTCGATTAAATGTTGTTCCAAAGGTGTCGATGAATTGCCGACTAGTTGTACAAGAACATAAGGGCTCTTCCATAAAAAATGTCGTTCAAATGGCTGATTTGCAAAATGACAATCAACCCAATGCGCAATTGTACTTTCATCTCTTCCAATCAAAGTCCACGCATATTGTGCGCGTGGTACAAGAGAATATTTCTTTTCACCGTGTTTTAAATAATCTTCTAAAAGTGCAAGAGCCTGCGTAGGTGGACCGGGTAAAGCCACGAGGGAACTTCCATTACAAAATAGAAAAAAACCAGGCGCTGTACCCGTAGGGTTATCAAGCACCTTTGCCTTCTCAGGAAATAAGGCTTGACGAACATTACTGGGATCCGCAGTCATACCTAAGCGTTGCAATTGACCTTTGATTGTTTTCCAAACAGCTTCATTATGAACCAATGGCTGCTGCACAGCTTGAGAAATCGCATCACGTGTCTTGTCATCTGATGTAGGTCCCAATCCTCCACTGACAATGATGAGATCTTCTTGCCCAAGACAAGCAACCACAGCCTCACTTATTTGCTGTAATTGATCAGCGCAAACAAAATGGCGTGTTACTTGAATATTTCTTTTTTCTAAGCTTTGACTTAAATCCTGTAAATTCGTATTCAAACATTGTCCTGAAAGGAGTTCATCACCAACAGTAATAACCGCAGCACGACACACAGAAATAGGATTCACTAAAGAATTGAGAACAGCTTCAGCCATCTGACGTGTAGTAGCTAAACCTCCTAGATCATAAGTAACACTTTTTCCAGAACGAATAACTTGATCAACACTCTCAGACAATTGTTGTGCTACCTCTTGAAAACCTAAATGCTCTAAGAGTAAAGCAGTGGTATACAGCATAGCAGAAGGATTTGCTTTATTTTGTCCAGTAATGCGCGGTGCACTACCATGAACAGGCTCAAAATAGGCAATTTTTCTTCCCACATTTGCACTAGGTGCGAACCCCAATCCGCCCATTACACCAACAGCAAGATCAGAAAGAATATCACCAAACATATTTTCAGCAACAATCACACCAAAACGCTCTGGTTTAGTTGAAATCCATAAAGCAATCGTATTAACATTATGAATTTCTGCTTCTATTTCTGGATAAGCTTGAGAAATTTTATCAAAAACTTCTTGAGAAAATTGACGACTTTCGCGCATAATATTTTGTTTATCGGCAAAAGTAACCCGCTTAAAACCATGTTTCCGTGCATAAGAAAAAGCGTATTCAAACAACCGTTCTAAACCAAAGCGCTTTTGTAAACGTACCGTCGATGCCGCTTCATCACAACCATATTCTTCTAAATTAGGATGTTTTAGCCATGCCGCTGCTTCAAGAGCTACACCACAAAAGTCTAATCCTGCATAAAGACCTTCGATATTTTCTCTGATTACGCAAAAATGAAAAGGCCTTCTTGAACCAACGATATATCTTATAGACCGTATATTCGCAAATATATTCAATTTTTGGTGAAACTGAATAATAGGAGAAACATAAGAAAGTTTTTTCTTTTTTAAATCCGGTGAAAGCTCTTTTAAAGCTGCATCTTTTCCTTTACTGTTAACAGCTCCAAGCAAAATAGCATCACTCTTAGCGATTTTTTGCCAAGTCGCTTGAGGGACTGAATCTCCCTCCTGTTTCCAACATTTCCAACCAATATTACCATAGATTAATTCAATCGGTAACTGCAACTGCTCTAAGATCATCAGTGCAGCATCACAAACCTCAGGTCCTATTCCATCACCAGGTAACACGAGAACTTTCTTTTTCATAATTTATCAATCCATTCATTAACAATTGCATACGTCATTGAAGGATTATCGTCCCATAAACGCGTACCCGCACTAGAGATAATCTTATATTCATGATTTAAACGATAGCTTTGAGTTTGATTATTTACAGTTGCGAACTGTGACTTTTCACCCACCAAGGCTAAAAATTTTCCACCATATTTAACAATCTCACTCCTTGCATCCATGTCTAAAAGTAATCGAAAACCCCTTTGCATACGTTCAATAGCCATATTTTTTTTCTTGCTAGGAATCTTTGCGCGTACCCTTTTCTTAATTTCTCCAAGAGGTTGGATCAAAATATTTAATGTTTCCAGAGCTTTTGATAAATCACCATCCTCTAATAAACTAAGAAGATATTTAATGCGCTGTTGCAAAAATGCATCTGGATAACCCGGTGCATTCACAGCAAGCACAGCCTGTATATCTGGAAGTCGCGCTGCCAAAATCTGTACCAATGTTCCCGCCATGGAAAATCCCACAAGCAATAAAGGCCCTTGAAAGCGATCTTTAAGTTTTTCGGTGATTATGGGGAGAACTTCAATCGCAGCAGAACTACCAGAAAAAAGGGATAATGTATCTATTAGAGTAACATGAAATTCTTTTTCTAAGAACAGTTTTGTAAGAGGAGAACAAAAAGCCCCTTTATCCCAGACAGGCATTACGGGAGAAAAAATAACAATATGTGGGTTCATGTTACTGGTATTTCTCTGCACTTTTTAAAACTTGAATAATCACCAGCAGGTGCTTTTTTTGCTCCCAAGTTCAGTCCTTAATTTACTAAAACTTCAAAGAAAGCAATAAAACTC